>NZ_JBELFI010000090.1:0-10726 GCF_042093035.1 Yoonia sp.
TGACGGCCCTGTGACGATCTGGATGGATACCTAGGTCACTTTGAGGCGGCGTGCAGCATGAGCCAAGGCGCTTGCCGCGAAGATCAGCGCGGCCACGACGATGATAGAGGGGCCAACGCCTGTGTCGAGAATGACAGCCAGTCGCAATCCCGCGATAGCTGAAAGCGCGCCGATTGCCATGGAAAGCGCGGCCATCCGTTCCGGCGTTGCCGCAAAATTGCGCGCGGCGGCGGCCGGGATAATCAACAAGGCTGTAATCAGAAGTGCGCCGACGACCTTGATGGCAACCGCCACGAAAGCGGCCAGCAGAAGTGTCAGAACCAACTGCTCACGGCGCGGATTGATCCCTGCGGCATAGGCCAGATCAGGGCTCAGCGTTGCGGTCAGGATCGCGGACCAATGCCACCAGAGCGTCGCCACAACCAAGGCACCTCCGCCCCAAATCACGGCGATATCCGTCCGCGTCACGCTGAGTACGTCACCGAACAAATATGCATCAAGATCAATGCGTTGCCCCGGAATAAGCGTCACCGCAACCAGCCCCATCGCGAGTGCTGAGTGCGCCAAGACGCCCAGCACCGTATCTACCGCAGCACCCTGCGCACTCAGCCCGTGGATCAGCACTGCCATCGTCAATGCCACGAAACCGACGCCCAGCGTGATGGAAGTTCCGAAAAGCAATGCCAAAGCCACACCCAACACCGCCGCATGCGCTGTCGCGTCGCCGAAATAGGCCATCCGCCGCCAGACAACAAAGCAGCCCAAAAGACCCGCTGCAATGGCTGTGCCAACGCCAGCAAGCGCCGCGCGAACAAGAAAATCATCAAGCATTATTCAGCCGCCTCATGGTGGTGGTGCCCATGATCGTGGCCATCATCATGGTCGTGCGCATGGTCATGGTCGTGCCGATACAGTGCCAAAGCACCGCCCGTCCCCGTGCCAAACAGTTCGCGATAAGCCGGCGCGGCCGAGACGACCTCTGGCGTGCCTTCACAACAGATATGTCCGTTGAGGCAAATTACGCGGTCAGAGGCGCTCATCACCACATGCAGTTCATGGCTGACCATCAAAACCGCGCAACCGATGTCTTGTCGTACCGCATCAATCTGCCTGTAAAACGCCGCCGATCCGGGTTGGTCTAGCCCTTGCGTCGCCTCGTCCAGCATCAAAAGATGCGGCTTGGACAAGATCGCCCGCGCCAGCAAGACCCGCTGAAACTGCCCTCCCGAAAGCTGCGACATTTGCTGCTTGCTGACACCCGCGACCCCTGCCTTGTTGAGCGCTTCCTGGGCCGCCCGCATGTCGACAGGCTGGGGCAGGTTCAAGAACCGTTCAACCGTGATCGGCAGTGTCGGGTCGATGTGCAGCTTTTGCGGAACATACCCGATGCGCAGACCCTTCTGGCGCGTGACTGTCCCTTTAAGCGGCTTCAGCGCCCCGATAATCATGCGCAACAATGTCGATTTGCCAGACCCATTGGGGCCGACAATCGTGACGATCTCGCCTGCATCGATGGACAGGTTCACACCTTGCAACACAGACTGGCCGCCATGCGCAAAAGCCACGGCGTTGACATCGATCAAGCTCATGCATCCGCCTCCGGTTGGCACGCGGGGCAAAGACCTTCGGCTTCAATCACGGTTTGTTCGACCTGAAAACCACTGAGTGCTGCAGGTTGGGTCATCGCAGCTGTTGCCTGCGCTTCGGCCACGGTGCCGCAGCCGCGGCAGATCATGAATGCCGGATCGTGGTGTGCGCCGGGATGGGCACAAGCGATGAAGGCATTCAAGCGCTCGATCCGGTGCACGAAACCGTTGTCGACCAGAAAGCTCAAGGCGCGGTAAGCGACGGGCGGCTTGGAGCCCAACCCCTCTGCGTCGAGCCGCGCCAAAACGTCATAGGCGCCCATCGCCGCATGGCTTTCGAGCAGAATTTCAAGCACCCGCCGCCGGATCGGCGTCAATTGCAAATTGCGCGACGCACAAGCGGCCTCTGCCGCGACAAGCGCCGCGCTTACACAACTGGTGTGGTCATGGCGCGAAAAGCCAAGGGTATCGTTGGACATTTTTTTCAACTTGTGATGTTATAACATACCAACTATATCAAAGCCGATCTCAAAAAACAAGGATGCCAAGATGATTCGTTTCGCCTCAACCCTTTGCTTGCTGCCCCTGCCCGCGATGGCAGGCGTGCCAACGGTCATGACTGATATTGTTCCGCTGCAAAGCCTGACTGCGCAAGTAATGGGTGATCTGGGCGCGCCAGCCGCGGCGCTGCTTCCACCCGGCGCTGACCCGCATGATTTTTCACTCCGCCCAAGCGACGCAGAGCGGTTGGCAGATGCCGAAATCATTTTCTGGGTGGGCGAAAGCCTGACACCTTGGATGGAAGAACAGCTTCAGACATTGGCACCTCAGGCTGTGCAATTCAGCTTGCTGGAAACGACTGGCTGGACGCCGCTGGAAGTTCGTGAGCTGGAAGAATTCGCCGTTTTTCAAGACGGTGAGACCATTGACGCAGACCCACACGACGACGATGGCGACATCGATCCACACGCGTGGCTTGACCCGGTGATTGCAGGTGTCTGGACCCAGAAAATTGCAGCCGAGCTCGCCCGGATTGATCCAGAAAATGCAGCCGTTTATCGCGCGAATGCTGATGCGACAGTGGCGCGTCTGGCAGCCCTTACCGACGATATCGCAGCCCAATTTGATGGGCTGACGGATCGTGCATACGTCCTGCCCCACGATGGGTATCAGTATTTTGAGGCACGTTTTGGCCTGACCGCATTGGGTGCCTTTTCAGGGATCGATGCCCGCACCCCCGGACCTGCGCAGGTCGCAGCGCTTCGTGCGGAACTGGCGGGAAGCAATGTGGCATGTGTAATGAGTGACGCGGAGATTGGTGACCGCTGGGCACAACTTATCACGGAAGGCACATCCGCGAATACCACGCAAATCGACGGGGTTGGGGTTGGTCTGGTCGAGGGTACAGCCCTCTATGAGCAAATGGTCAGACGGTTGGCAGATAATTTTGCCCAGTGCCTTGGAGCGGGGTCATAGGGTAGGTCCCAAACCACCCCATGCCTAGAAATCAGTCGGCGCGCCGCCCTCGTTTTTGCGGCGTGCGACAAAGGCCGTCAATTCCTCTTTCACCGCCTCATCCATGGGCGGCGCTTCGAAACCAGCGACAATATCCTTGAAAGTCCGGTGCGCGCGCTCCGCTGTCCAGATGCCGCCTGCGACTTCCCAGGCTTCAAAGTTTCGCCAATCAGACAGGAATGGCTGATAGAACGCATCTTCGTAGCGGTCCTGCGTGTGCTGAATGCCAAAGAAATGCCCGTTTGGACCGACCTCCTTTATGGCATCAATCGCGATATCATCAGGCGTGGTCGCGACGATCTGAGGTTCCATATACCGCTGGATCATCTGGATGACTTCGCAATCCATGACAAACTTTTCGGGGCTGGCGATCAAGCCGCCCTCAAGCCAGCCAGCGGCGTGATAGACCACATTGGTGCCTGATTGCACGGCTGACCAGAGCGAATTGGAGGTCTCCCACATCGCCTGACCGTCGGGAACATTGGCCGCACAGACGCCAGAAGCACGCATCGGCAGCCCGTAGAACCGCGCCATTTGGCCGGTCATTTGCGTCGCGCGCATGTATTCCGGCGTGCCAAAGGCCGGCGCGCCTGATTTCATATCGACGTTGCTGGTGAACGTGCCAATCACGCATGGTGCGCCGGGCCGGACATATTGAAAGAGTGCGATTGCGCTGATTGCCTCTGCGATCGACAACGTCACAGCCCCCGACATGGTGACAGGTGCCATCGCCCCGGCCAATGTGAACGGCGTCACAACCACCGCCTGCCCACGCCGCACGCAGCGCAGACATCCGTCGATCATCGGCACATCATGTTTCAGTGGCGAAGTCGAGTTGATGTTGGTGTACATATGCGGCTTGGAAGCGAATTCCTCTTCGCTCAGGCCACCCGCGATTTTGACCATCTCCATCACATCTTCGACGCGCTCTTTGCCCAGCGAATAGGCGTGTGCGACTTTGTCAGTCAGGGTCATTTTGTCGTAAACAACATCAAGATGCCGCACCGATGCGTGCACATCCACGGGTTCCACCGGATAGCCGCCTGCGAAGTGGATGCAGTTGAAATATTGGGTCAGCTTCAGCAAATTGGCACATTGCGCGCGGGTGCCGGAGACCTTTTTGCCGATCTCCATGTCGTAGTAATTCGGCGGCGATGACACATTGCCAAAAAGGATATGCTTGCCCCCGATGGTGATTTTCCTGTCCGGGTTGCGCGGTGTGATGTCGAACTGCGCAGGCGCATGTCGGAGCATTTCCATGACCCAGTCACGGCCCATCCGCACATTGGTGCCGTTGACCGTGCAACCAGCCTGCTTGAAGAGGGTCAACGCCTCCTCATTAAGAAATTCGATTCCGATATCTTCGAGGATCTGCATCGCGCCATTATGGATCGCCCGCACGCCGTCGCCGTCCAAAGGCTCTGTTGGGCGATCCGTATTGATCGGTAATCGCCATGGCATTTGCTCAATCGTGGCCGTGCCGCGCCGGTTCGCTGCTCCTGCCCGACCGCCGCCGCGCCGTCGTGATTTGCCCGTCTCTGCCATAGTGATACCCTGCCTTGTTCGGTGACCAGCATTACAAACTGGAAAGCACAACGATGACGGAAAACCGACAAAGCCTGTCGATTTTAGATCATGGGCGGCGTTTGGCTGCGCAGCCAGTCCGGAATTTCTCCGATGTGCTGCAGCACGGCATCCGCAATGGCCGATAATTCCTCAGCCGGAGCCGGGCCAGTCAATACGCCAACAGTCCCCATCCCAGCGGCGCGCCCAGCATGGAGGTCATGTGTACTGTCGCCAACCATGAGACATTCATCAGGTCGCAATCCTGTTTGGTCGCAAAACGCCAAAAGCTGCCCCGGCGCCGGCTTGCCACCATAGCCGCTGTCATAGCCTGCGACGAAATCAAACATTGCGTTGACGCCTGCCCGCTCAAGATGGATACGTGCTGGCGCCTCTGCGTCATTGGTGGCGATCCCAAGACGTAGGCCAGCCTGACGCAAATTGGTGAAATACGCGATGAGCGGAACCGTTTCGACTTGCGGCACCTGTGCTGCCGCGTCGTTCATCCGCGCCAACAAAGCCTGCCTGTCCAACTGCGGCAGAACCGATCGTATCCGATCCGCCGTTTCCCCCGCTGTCGCCGCGATAACCAGACTATCGGGAAGGAAGCGATTTTGGTCCGTGTCATAGCCCAGCGCCTCTGCCAGCGGATCAAAGAGTGCCGGATCATGTGCTGTTTCAGCCTCAAGCATCGCGCGCGTCCACGTCCCCCAGGTCGCATTGAAGTCAAACAATGTGCCGTCTTTGTCAAAGATGATGCCTTTTATCATCGGCGTCCTCATTTCTTTCCAAGTTACACCGTGGGGCCTGCCTGTTTGAATGATGACATCCTGATCTAGGTCCAACTGACCTGTTCGGCCCCCGGCAAGGCGTATCGCGCCCGCAGCGGCTGGTCATAAGCCAACGCCATAGTGTCACAAAACGCCACCACCCACGCGTCATCCATCGTCACAAACTCCAAGACCGACGCCTGAAACGCCGGGTCAGTCGCCCGCGTCCGCAATTCATCCACACTGCCGCCGGTTCCCGAAAGAAAGATCGGGCAAAGCTCCTCGTTTGAAGCGAGCCAACCAAGGGCCTGCAGAGCGATAATTTCGGCATTTTGCGGTGTCATGGCTGTTCCTTACGACGCTAGAAACTTTTCTTTAACCAATTGGCGAGAAAATGCATCCGGAGTTTTGGGGTTCCCCCAGGAAAGGACGCGCCGGATGCCAGCACGAATATTGATTTTGGATGGGGTAGCGGCCAGCCGGACTGTGCTCAAGGCGAAGATGCAGGCAGCCCAATACGCTGTAGATGCCTGTGCCGACCGACGCACTGCCGAAAAGGCCATTGCGCAGGCGCGCCCCGACCTGATCCTCATTAACTTCGGTGATCCGGGCGGGCGGTTGCACGGGTTCTGCAAGAGCTTGCGGAACACCCCCGATACCGCTTCAATTGCCATCATCGCCACCGGTTCGGCTGACACTATCAAGGCCCGTTTCGCGGCACTTGATGCCGGGGCCGACGATGTGATGCCCGAACCGATCAATGACCCGCTTTTGCTGGCGCGGATCCGCAGCTTGTTGCGCGCGCGCAGTGCCAGTGAAGAACTGATGCTGCGGGACAGCATGGTGCGCGCCTTGGGCTTTGAAGACCGGCGCAGCCCGTTTGAGAACGCAACAAAAGTTGGCTTCATCAAGGAGCCGTCCATGACTTTGCCCGTTTGCTTTGACGGCTATTTGCCCGCGTCCATGAAAATCGTCAGCATCAAAGAGGCCCTTTGCGGGGCAGGTCCTTCATCGGCGCTCGATGTGGTCATTATTGACGCGCGCAACATTCTGCAAAGCGACCGCGCCCTTTTGGGGCTGGTGTCCGATTTGCGTGCCCGCGAAGCGACCCGCTACACAACCCAACTGGTGCTCACACCACCACATTCACCTGAAATTGCGGCACTTTTTCTTGATCTGGGCGCGGATGACATCGTGCCGGAAGGGTGTAGCCGGGCGGAGGTATCCCTGCGCATCAAGGCGTTGATCCGCCGCAAAAAACAACAGGATGCCCTGCGCATCATGTTGCATGACGGGCTACATGCCGCGCTGACTGATCCCTTACCGGGCTTTACAACCGGCGGTATTGCGATCCTCATTTGGCCAAAGTTGCAGAGCAAGCCCGCATATCAGGGCGGGCCTTTGCGGTGTTGATGATTGATATCGACCACTTCAAGGCGATCAATGACTGCCACGGCCATGCGGCAGGCGATCAGGCCCTGATCGCGCTCTCCCACCGGCTGAGAAAGAACTTGCGCGCCATCGATACAATCGGGCGGGTCGGCGGTGAGGAATTCATGGTCGTCATGCCGCGCACTTCTGTGCGGCAGGCGCGTCTGGCGGCGGATCGCCTGCGACGCATTGTCAACAGCCGTGGATTTGATATCGGACCTGCACATCCGGCCATCCCTATGACAGTATCGGTCGGCGTCGCTGTCAGCGCAAATGAAGCCTTACGGGATTGTTCAGTCAGCGCGCTTTGCGAAACCGCGGATCAGGCGCTTTATGCGGCAAAATCAGCGGGCAGGAACCAGATCGCAATGGGCCAGTCAGCCGCCTGAGCCTTGGCGTGAACCGCGGGGGCGGGCCTTGGCCATCTCTTCCACGACCGCCGCCGCAAAGGCGGCACGACGCTCAGGTGTCATATCGGTGACGGTTGCAATCAGCGCCTCTTGCGCCGCCGTCTGAACGGACGATACTTTGTTGCGCTGTGTGCCCAGCGCCGCGCGCAAGTCTTCCGGCTCAAAAGGATCGGCGACGAGAGCGGCTTCGATATTGCGCAGACCAGTGCGAAAATCCACCGAACGCAGGGCCCGATCGTTACGCATTTCCCGCCTGATATCGCGCTGTTCATGCGGCATCAAAGCGCGCGCCATCGGCCCCACGCCGAAATCGAAGCTGCGTGGCGGACCATCACCGATCCGACCAGTGCTCAGGGCACCAACAACAATGCCCGCCACCGCGAGGTTGATCGCAAGCGAACTCACCAGAACGACCTTCCAAAGGCGACGTGGCTTTCCACCAGCTTCAACCATCAATCAATACCTCCGTCTCAAATCCCAGATCAGACGCGTAAAAGCTGACACTGACTTCATCCCCGATCACAGAGGCGGTCAGATCTTCTATCGCCATCGGCGGGGCAACGCCCACCCAGATGCCCGCGACCGTTGCCGCCGTCAGACCGCTGACCGCAGGCCAGCCGCCCAGCGCGTCCAGCATCCGCGCCCATAGGCCCGTCTTTTCCGGCGCCGCGCTTGCGCCAAAACCGCTTTGGACAGTAGCTGCATCTGCAAGAATACGTGCTGTCACGTCATCACCGGGCGTCGTATCTGCCCCACGGGCCTGCGCAAAAACCGCATCGAGCATTTCTTCATTCGGGTTCATCATCGTCATACCCCAGTTCCGCCTTTTGCCCTGACAAGATCGCTGTCAGCGCCCGTTTCCCACGTGCTGTTAAACTTTCCACGGACCGCACGCTGATGTCCATGATTTGTGCAATTTCAGGGTTCGCCAGCCCCTCCAGATGTCGCAGGGCCACCGCTTGCGCCTGTCGTTCCGGCAAGGCCGCCAATGCATTCGAAAGCGCCATCATGCGGGCTTGGGTCTGCATTTGGGCCGGCACGCTTGGCGCGGCATCCATCGGCTCTGCCACCTGGTCGAGTGACACCGCGCCACGGCGCTTGCGAAGCCGGTCGGTACATAGATTTGCGACCACACGGTAGAGCCATGTACTGACCTGCGCCTCGCCCTGCCGCCAATTGGGCGCTTGCTTCCAAAGCCGCATGAACGCGTCTTGCGCTGCGTCTTCCGCCTCATTTCTGTTGCCTAGCATACGCGTCGCCTGCGCCATGACCCTTGGCAACAGACGCGCCGTCAAAACCCGCGCGGCTTGCCCATCGCCATTGGCGAAGGCGATCAGGACGGCCTCGTCGGGGGCGCCTGCAAAGGGGTCTTGTGCTTGGGTCATCTGGCCTTGTGCTAGCGTCTTGGGGCATTGCTGGCAATCGGCCGGAGACCCCTGGGCCCCCGGCCGAACCCGTCTTAACCGCGATCACGTCCGCCTTTGCCACCATGACCGCCGCGGCCGCCGCGCCGCTCTTGGGCAGTTTCGAACTCATCTTGTGACAGAACACCGTCACCGTCTGCATCGACGCGTTCGAACATGCGCTCTGCGCGATCGCCGCCCTGTCGTGGCATCTCATCCATTTGCAGCACGCCGTCTTCGTTGGCATCGAGCCGCTCAATCATTTTGGCCGCCCGGTCCTCTGCACGTTGGCCTGCGGCTGCAATCAGCTCTTGCGCGGACAACGCGCCATCCCCGTTCGCGTCGGCTGCGGCAAAGCGGGCTTCGCCCTGTGCCTGCATTTCATCCAGCGACAAGGCCCCGTCACCGTTTAGATCAAGTGTTGCGAAATCCGGGCGGTCGCGTGGACCGTCTGCCTGTGCCGCCCCAGCGACCAAGACCAGACCAGAGAGAACCGCTGCCATCAATACCTTCGTTTTCATCGTCTTTCCTTTCTTGTGTTTTTCACCGCAGCATTTGCGCCGCTGACCCCTCTCAAACGTGGAGGCACGCTGCTTCCGTCGCAGAAAGTCGAAAAAATATCAGAACTTTGATCGCGGCATGGCCGCTCTCCCTCTTTTCAAAGCATGTCGGATCAGGCATGTCTGGCAAGACAGACGGAGACCTTGATGTCACACGCGCAGACCAATTCCGATGATCGCCCGACTAAGGCCGCGGTTCTCTATGGGTTGCGTTGCAAATGCCCCAACTGTGGGGATGCCCCATTGTTCACGCAGTATCTCAAGGTCACTGATACGTGCCCGAATTGCAGAGAAGAGCTCTTTCATCACCGGGCGGATGATGGCCCTGCCTATCTGACGATCCTGCTTGTCGGACATATTCTTGGGTTCTCAATCCACTTCATGTGGGTGCAATTCCGACCTGACCCCTGGATCATGGCGTCCACCCTCTCGGTCGCGGCGATTGCGCTGTCGCTCTATCTTTTGCCGCGTATGAAGGGCATGGTCGTTGCCATCCAATGGGCGCGCCGGATGCACGGGTTCGGCCATAGCGCCTAGTCAGCAAGGGGCCGGCATGGACAAGACCGCTATTCGCGATGCCGCAACAATCATCGTATTGCGCAACACGGCCACTGATCCAGCCGTCTTGATGGGTCAACGCGGCGCCTCTGCTGCGTTTCTGCCGGGAAAATTTGTTTTTCCCGGCGGCGCCGTGGACCCCAACGACGCCCATGTGCCCATAAGCCCGCTTTCGATGCTGGATCGGCAACGCCTCACTGCTGAAAGCGCCTTGCCCGCCGATACTCTCGCTGCTGCCGCAATTCGTGAATTGTGGGAAGAAACCGGTCTGATCCTTGGTCATCCGCAAAACTGGACCGATCCGCCGCAGGGCTGGCGCGGATTTGCAAAACACGGTGTCATTCCACATGGGGGCGCGTTGCAGTTTTTCTTCCGCGCCGTGACGCCGCAAGGCCGCCCGCGCCGTTTTGACGCCCGGTTCTTTCTTGCGGATGCCGATGCCCTGACGACGGATGCCGATGATTTTTCGCGTGCTGAGGACGAACTATCGCATTTGCAATGGGTCCCATTGGATCAGGCCCGCAGTTTTAACCTGCCTTTCATCACCAAAGTCGTCCTCGCAGAGCTGATCGCCCATATCGAACGCGGCGGCACACCCATCAGCGTCCCGTTTTTTCGCAATGATGATGAGGCGCATCTTGTGACCCGTCTGGACGGGCATTCGCTGCTCTAGAGCAGCAAAACAAGCATCACGATGCTGATCGTCAGCAAGATCAAACCTTGCCATTCGCGCGGGCCAATCCTTTCGCCAAAGACAAATGCGCCAACCATCAATGAAAACAAAAGCTCGATTTGGCCGACGGCATTGACGTAGGCCGCGTTCTGCAAGGTGAAAGCCGTGAACCAACAGATCGAGCCAATCATGCTGGTGATCCCCACCAGCCCCGCGACCCGCCAAGCCCGCAGAACCCGCATGACCTCACCCCTTTC
>NZ_JBELFI010000091.1:0-10720 GCF_042093035.1 Yoonia sp.
TTGCGCGGCCTCTTTGTGGAATATAATCGTCGAAAAAGCGCATCCGGGGCACGATGCCTTCGCATAAATGAGCAAGGCACCATGCGGGCCGGCGGGCCATTTCCGTCAAGGTCCGCAGATCGGCTTTTGGCGGCACCGTCAGGTTTGCCCGCCGCTGCCGTTCGCGCCTGCTTTCTTCCGGGACGTCCAATGTAACGATGAGGGTATGAAACCCCGCGCTCTTGACCCGGGTGAGCATTTTGCGACGCAAATCTGGCGAAGTGACTGGGTAATGCTGGAACCATCCATTTTGACCGATATGCGGCGCAACATCCTCAGGCGAGGCGACAGCCACGCTTGACAGAGAGTAAGGGATGTTGTGACTGACCGCTGCCTGAGCCAGTTTGCGTTCCGCGCCAGCCCAAAACAAGCCGGACATCCCGACCGGAGCGATGCCAAAAGGCAGATTGTATTCTTTTCCCAAGAGCGAAGTTTTCAATTGGATATCTTGTCGACCGCACAGCACGTTTGGAAGGAACCCGATTGAATCCAGCGCTCTTCGATTTGTCTTTAGTCCGAGTTCGCGGCCTGTCGCGCTGTCCAGATATTCGAAGGCGAATTTGGGAATTCGCTTTCGTGCTGCCAATCGCAGATCATCGACTGACGGGTGGGATAGGTCCAAGTCCATGTTGTTTTTACCTCAATGTTTTCGGGAGTTTTGACACGGCAGCTGGGCGTCACACTGCCGTGAACCGTTTCACGCTTGCCATTCACTAAGATGTAGTTGGCACAAAGATGTAGTTGGCTGTTTGCCCGCCGCGGAATTGATGGTCTTTCGAGAAACGGGCAAACAGGCGTTTATCTATACACCATTGTGGGAAGCCAAAGGGCAATCTCCGGGATGAACATGATCAGGAGCAGCACGATGATCAGCGGCACAAGAAACGGCATTGTCGCCCTCACGCATTGCTCAAACTTTACTCCCGAGACCTCCGCCAGGACGAATAGCACCATGCCTACAGGGGGCGTCAGAAGGCCCAGCATCAGGTTCAGGATCAACAGGATTCCCAAGTGAACGGGGTCAATACCTGCCGTCAAGGCGATTGGCATCAACACCGGAACCAAGATGGTGATTGCGGCGATGGTTTCCATAAAAAGGCCGATCACCAAGACGATCAGCATCATGATGATAAGCAAGACGTTCTTGTTGTCGGTAACGCCAAGAAGCAAGTCTCCCAGTTTTGTTGCTACCTGCTCGGACGTCAAGATCCAGGCAAAAACAGCAGCGGATGCAATGATCATCAAAATGGCGGCCGAAGTCAGGATCGTGTCCATCGAAACCCGCACAAGATGTCGCCATGTCAGGGATCGATAAACCGCCAAACCAAGTAACAGTGCGTAACACACAGCCGCAACGGCAGCTTCTGTGGGGGTGAAAATCCCGGTGGCAATTCCGCCGACGATGATGACCGGAGTCAGCAGAGGAAGGAACGCCTCTTTGAATGTCGCCCAGATATTGCAAAAGTCGATGTGGCTGTCTTTGGGATAGTTGCGCTTCTTGGCATACCAGGCAACCATGATCATCAAGGAGACGGCCATCAGAAGCCCGGGGATAAGGCCCGCGGCAAACAGCTCGCCGATCGAAACCGAGGCCATGACCCCGTAGATCACCAAGGGTAGCGAGGGCGGGATGATCGGGCCGATGGTCGAACTGGCCGCCGTGATCCCGACGGAAAAGTCGACGTCATAGCCCGCTTCGCGCATGGCCTTGATCTCTACGCTGCCAAGACCGCCCGCATCCGCAACCGCCGCCCCCGACATCCCAGCAAAAATTACACTGGCACCCACGTTAACGTGGCCCAGACCACCGGGAAGCCATCCGACCAGAGATCGTGCAAAGGCAAAGATCTTGGTGGTGATGCCGCCCGTATTCATCAGATGACCGGCGAGAATGAAAAAGGGGATCGCCAGCAATGGAAAGCTGTCGATGCCGCCGATCATCCGGTGGATAAGCAGGACGTCAGGCAGGCCCTTGACCATGATATAGGCGAGCGAAGCGCCGCCAAGCGCGACAGCAACCGGCACGCCAAGGATCAGGAAAAGAGCGAGGAGTGCAAAAAGAAAGGTAAGTGCCATTTCATACAGCCTTCACAAAGAACGGGATTTTCTCTTCGATGATGTCCTGTGCCGGGCGTCGGGCCTGCCGTACAAGTATCAATATTGAAAACAGCGCCATGAGCGCGCAGCCAATGCTGACGCAGTAATAAATGTAGGCTTTGGGCAGATCGATTGAGACCATATTCGACCGCGTCTTTTGCGCTAGCTCGATCGCCAGAACCGCCGCATAGCCCCAGAAAGCGAATGTGATCGTTTCTACCAAAAGGATGATGGGCTTGATGGCTTTTACCGGAATGTAGTAGTAGGCAAACTCCAGAAAGATGTGCTTGCCCAGGCGGACGCAGCTTATGCCCCCGACAAAGCCCAACAGGATCAGGAAATAACGCGCAATTTCTTCAGTCCATCCCAGGCTATCGTTCAGCACGTAGCGCGTGAAAAACTGCAAAGCGACGACAAAGAATAGTGCCGCGAAGACGATAAGCACCGGGATATCCATCCAACTAACATCAGAGATATCGTCGGTGACTTCTTCGATCTCTTCGAGCATCGCATCGATTTGATCTTTTTGTGACATGTTGCCTCCCCTCGGAAATGCCGCCGCCCCATGGCGGGGCGGCAGTCGAAATACCTGTTACTTGGCGTCCGGAATCGCCTGGAGCTTTTCATAAAGCTCGGCAGGAAAAGGCAGATCGCCGGAGGTCAACGCGGGTGCTACTGCCGCGATGAACGGAGCCCGGTCGACTTCATTCACGGTGATCCCCTCAGAGCGGAACCAGGCGACCAGCTCGGCTTCGGCCGCCTTGATATCGTTTGTGGCCATATCGGCGGTCTCGATCAGCACTTCATTGAGGGTCGCGCGATCTTCTTCGCTCATGGATGACAGGCGAAGACCGGAAACAACGGTATAGATCGAGTTGATGATGTGACCGGTCAGGTTGATGTTGGATTGCACTTCATGAAACCGTTTTGCCTGAATGGTGGTAAGCGGGTTTTCCTGAGCGTCAACAACACCCTGCTGCAACGCAAGATAGACCTCGGCAAATGCCATGGGCGTCGGATTTGCGCCCGTTGCCTTCGGGAACAGCACATAGGCAGGTGCATTCGGCACCCGGATTTTCAGGCCAACCATATCATCAGGCGTCAGGATCGGCTTGTTCGCGGTGACATGACGGGCGCCATAATAGCTCACGGCAGCGATTTCATTGCCGCCCGTGGCGTTCTTGTAGCCAGCGGCGACTTCCTGAAAAACGTCGCTCGCGTAATAGGCGGCCCAATGGTCAAGGTTGCGAAGCGTGAACGGGAAGTCGGTCATCGAGGCGGGGCCGTAGACGGCACCCGCAAAACCCGGACCTGTATAGATCACGTCCACGGTGCCCAACGACAGGCCTTCATTCAAGTCAGCTTCTTTGCCCAAAGAAGATGCAGGAAAGACCGACATCGTGTAACGGCCTTCGGTGCGCTCTTCAAGCATCTCGGCGGCTTTTAGGGCGGCGGTGTGAAGCGGGTGGCTAGCTTCGTAGACATGCGCCAGCTTCAATTCGTCAGCGACGGCGGCTGACCCTACCAAAGTTGTCGCAGCAAATGCGGCGACACATGCCAGTGTGTTGAACTTCATAACTTCCTCCAGGTTGGTTGCCCAAAAGCGGGCGGCAAAGTAATTTCTGGCATCAGGTGAAGAAGCCCGCGATTGCGGAGGACCTCCGCCTAGCCCATCCAGTTTCCCTTTGATAGTGCCAAATTGGAGTAGTTTTCGGAATTAGTCAACAGTTTTGCCAAAAATGGATCAGTTTGGTAGGGTTATACTGCCATGCTGATCGGAGGATACCGGCCTGTAAGGATGCCAAGCCATGGACACCAATGACAAATTTAACTTTGAAAGCGGTGTGGAGCGCCTACAGAATTGAGGTCGTTGCCGACGCCTTCGAGACGCGGATTTTTCCGGTAAGCAAAAAAGAGAAGGTCCTTCCGGGTTTGTTTGGTGCCCGGCGCGATGCGCCTTGCTTTTGGTACAACCAAATATAAACCTTCGATCTGTTGTATTATTCAGATTCGGCGTTATCTTGGTCTTATGTCACAAAAATTGGCCCAAGTTCATGTCTGCACCCACCAGAGCACCAGATAAGTTAGTCAATGAGCTTGAAAGACGGATCCGCGACGGCATACTCAAAGAAGGTCAAACGATCCCGACAGAGCGCAATCTGATGATTGAATTCGGCACCGGCAGAAATGTGGTGCGGGAAGCATTGCGCATCCTGTCGAGCCGCGGGCAGATCGAAACGAGGCCCCGCCATCGCCCGATTGTCCGGCGGGTGAATGCGGACAGCGCGTTTGATGTCATGGGCAGCATCGCCGGTCGGCTACTTGATCAACCTGATGGGATCAAGAACCTGTTTAACACACGAATCATGATCGAAGCGTCTCTGGTTCGACACGCTGCTAACTCGGCGTCCAAGGCCGATCTTGAACTCTTGCACCAAGCGCTGATCGCCAATGAAAACGCCATCAACGATAGCGATGCGTTCGATCAAACCGACATCGAATTTCATGGGGCGCTCTATGAGATTTCCGGGAATCCGATCTTGCCGGCTCTGCATCGGGCCTATGCCTCCTGGCTTGCGCCAAAATGGCAGCAAACACCGCGTATGCCTGAACGCAATCGCGAGAATTATGGGTTCCACGCCTCGATTTTCGAGAACATTCTGATGCGCGACCCGGATGCCGCCGAAGACGCGCTGCGCCGGCATCTTGCAAATGCATGGCGGCAGGTGCGTTCGACCTTTCCGTCGATGCACGGCGATGACAAACCAACAAAGTGACTAGCATTA
Source organism: Yoonia sp. (assembly GCF_042093035.1). Taxonomy (GTDB): domain Bacteria; phylum Pseudomonadota; class Alphaproteobacteria; order Rhodobacterales; family Rhodobacteraceae; genus Yoonia. Next base: position 4,923 of record NZ_JBELFI010000091.1, read on the forward strand.
CAGTTGCATTCTGGATTTGACATGGCACTCCCTTGCGACGGCTTGATGGGCGCGTCGCCAGACCGACCACGCGATGATCTCGGCAGGTTGGATCTGTCGTTGGGCCATTTTGTTCGCGATGCGGCGAATTTCCTGTATAGACCAGCGGATCAGTGACGGGATCGGATCTGATTGATCTTTCGTAGTGTTTTTGGGGTTGCTGCGACGTTTGCATGATGGCGGATCGCTGCGGTCATGGCGAAGGCGAGCATGACCAGCGAGACATGACGGTGCCAGCCATGCCACGACCTGGTTTCGTTGTGGTCGAGCCCCAATTCGTTCTTGGCGGTTTCGAAGCTGTCCTCGATTGCCCATCGGTGGCCCTCGATCCGGGTGAGGGTTTCGATGGAGGTTCCCTGTGGGCACCAAGTTGTGAAGTATGAAGTATCGCCATCGGCGATGTTGCGGCGGATCAGAAGGCCACGGGTCCATGTGCCGGGGAAATCAGAACCAAAATCGCCTGCATCGAGATCCGCGAGGTCGAAATAGGCCCAGTCATGAAGCCGTGCGCCTTTTGTGCCAGCCCCGGACGAGAGGCGTTTCCACGCGTCCTCGGGCAGGCCTGCGGCGATCTCCTTTGCCGTGCCGGATACGGCGTAAGGCTTACCCCAGGAATTGAACCCATGATTGGAACTGACGCCAAGGACATAGCCCTTCCCCGCGCGTCGCAGGGCCATTTCAAGGTCCCCGACACCGTAAACACTGTCGGCCGCCACCCAGGAAAACGGGACATTCGCCGCCAACGCGCGCTGGATCATGGCGCAGGCAAGGGCGGGTTTGGTGGCGAACTTAACAGCCTCGGGCACATGGGCTTTGTCTCGTCGTGTCGGATCATCCGCCCATGCCTTTGGCAGATAAAGCGCCCGGTCAATGAAGGCATGCCCGTGACGAGAGACATAGGACGCAAAGACGCCGATCTGGCAGTTGGTGATCTTCCCGGCGGATCCAGTATATTGCCGCGCCACTCCGCAAGAGCCGTGACCCTGCTTCAGAAAACCGGTTTCATCAATCACCAGAACCGCATCGGGATCGGCAAGCGTTTCCAGCGCGTAGTCACGCACGATGTCGCGCAACGCATCGGCATCCCAGCACCCTCGACCAAGGATGGCCTGCTGCCGCCAGGGACCACTGTCGCCGGCAGCTTCGGCCCGCATCCAACCTGTCTTGCGCCGCTCGTCGCCCAGAAGCCCGTCAAGAAAGTTCCCGGCGCAAGCAGCTACACGATCTTGCGTGAACAAGGGCCGCATGCGCGCCTTTACATCCCGTAAGGAAGATGCCCAGAGCTCAAGCGTGCTCTCTATCGACAAACCAGTCATCCATGACCTCATCTGAATCATGGTAAACCATTGATTCAGATGTCCAGAGATAATGCAACTGTAATGCTAGGCTTGCCGGCCGCTTATGCAGTCGCGCGGCATCCAAACCGTATCACCAAGGAAATTCAGTTCTTCGTTCTGTCACTCCGGTTTTTACCACCTGTCGCGGTGGCCATTCCCCTGATGGTGATTTGGTTGAACCTTGGGATTTACGACACCAAACTTGGAATGATCATCGCGTACTCATTGATTACAATCTCGATCACAATGTGGCTCGCCATTCCAAGCTTTCAACGCGTCCCAATCGCTATCGAGGAGGCTGCACGCGTAGATGGCTACGGACCGTACGCCGTCTTCGCTAAAGTGGCGCTGCCGGTCGCGATGAAATCGCTTCTAGGTGCCCTCGCGTTTAGCTTCGTCCTTGTTTGGAACGAGTTCCTCTTGGCACTGATGCTGACAACAAGTGATGCAAAAACCCTCCCTATCGTTGCATCTGAGATGTCCCAGTTAGGAATGAATGTCCCTTGGGGCATTCTGAACGCTGCTGTTGTTTTGCTTTCTCTCCCCCCTCTTCTGATGCTGGGCCTTTTGAGCGGTTTTCTGAACCGCGCATTTGCTCAGAAAGCTCGATAGGATTAAAAAACATGCAAGCACTTGTACTGGAACGCATTGGCGAACTGGCGATCCGCGAGATTGAATTGCCGGACGCAATGGGCACAGGCGACGTAAAAATTGCGATTGATACAGTCGGCGTCTGCGGAAGCGACGTCCACTATTACACACATGGGAAAATCGGAGATTTCGTTGTCAAAGAGCCTATGGTTCTTGGACACGAGGGATCTGGCCGCGTAATCGAGGTCGGGAGTGAAGTGCGGCATCTAAAAGTTGGTGATCGCGTATGTATGGAACCTGGTGTCCCTGATTTGTCGTCACGCGCCTCGAAACTGGGTATCTACAATGTCGATCCAGCAGTTGCCTTTTGGGCCACTCCGCCGGTGCATGGTATCCTGACATCAACTGTCGTTCATCCTGCCGCATTCACTTACAAGCTTCCCGACGACGTAAGCTTTGCCGAAGGAGCGATGGTCGAACCCTTTGCGATCGGGATGCAAGCGGCAGCAAGGGCCAAGATCGTCCCCGGTGATGTCGCCGTCGTTACCGGTTGCGGTACAATTGGGCTTATGGTCGCGCTCGCCGCACTTGCTGGGGGGTGCAGTAAGGTCATCATTTCCGATGTAAGCGCTGAAAAATTGGAAATTGCTGGGCGTTACGACGGCATCGTTCCAGTGAATGTATCGACCGTTTCCCTCAACGACACGGTGCTGCATGAAACTGATGGTTGGGGCGCTGATGTTGTGTTTGAAGCCAGCGGCGTACCTCAAGTCTTCAACGATGCTATTCGCGCGGCAAGGCCTGGCGGATGTGTTGTCCTTGTCGGCCTACCTCCCGCTGAAGTTTCTTTTGACGTAAACGCGGCAGTCGCGCGTGAACTGCGCATCGAAACCGTATTCCGCTATGCCAATGTGTTTGATCGCGCATTGGGGTTGATTTCTTCAGGCAAAGTTGACCTGAAACCCCTCATCTCTGAGACCTTTAGCTTTGATCAAAGCATCGCTGCATTTGAACGTGCAGCAAAGGGCCTCCCCACAGACATCAAACTGCAAATCAAAGTTGCAGACCTAGGAGAAAAAAATGGCTGAGATTGTTTGCCAGAATATCAAGAAAAACTACGGCGCAGTCGAAGTTGTCCCTGATTTTAATCTGGAAGTGAAAGACCATGAGTTCATCGTATTCTTAGGCCCATCAGGGTGCGGGAAATCGACGATGCTGCGCATGATGGCAGGCTTGGAAGACATTACCGGTGGGGAGCTGCTTATCGGCGGTAAAATCGTGAATGATCTTGAACCACGTGACCGAGGTATCGCGATGGTGTTCCAGAACTATGCGCTCTATCCACATATGACTATTCGGGACAACATCGCCTTTGGTCTACGTCGTATCAAGGTCTCTGAAGAAGAAATCAAAAAGCGCACGGCTGACGTCACAGGTGTCCTTGGTCTTGAGCCGTATCTTGATCGAAAGCCCACGGAATTGTCGGGCGGTCAACAACAGCGCGTCGCCATTGCCCGAGCGATGATCAAGACGCCCGATGTATTTCTATTCGATGAACCGCTCTCAAACCTAGATGCAAAGCTTAGGGCGACAATGCGCGAAGAGATCGCGCGTTTGCATAAGAAACTTCAAACGACGACGGTCTATGTCACCCACGATCAGATGGAAGCCATGACGCTTGCGGATCGCATCGTGTTGATGAAAGACGGGATGATCGAACAGGTTGGTGCGCCAGAAGAAATCTATGAACGGCCCGCCACCTTTTTTGTCGCCGGTTTCATTGGCACCCCAGCCATGAACCTTATTGATATGACTGTGAACCAATCAAACGACGGTTTTCAACTCACCAGCAAACATGTGACTTTGTGCGTGGATCCTTCCAGGTTTGAAATCAAGGAAGGACAAAAAGTCACTTTGGGCGTTCGTCCAAGTGATCTCAGTTCCGAGAACAAAAATGCTGATGCTTTGTCGGGAAAATCAGATCTCATCGAATATCATGGCGACCAGGCTCTGGTGAGCTTTGATGTTGGTGAACTGAAGATTCGCGCGCTCGTTCCTGCGCGGCATAGGCCAGGCGAAGGGGCTGATGTCTCGTTTTACATCCGCGAAGGATCCGGTCACCTCTTCGACAAAGCAACTGGCAAAAGCCTGCTGAAAGGGTAACCATCCATGATCTTTTGCTGCGGTGAGGCACTTAGCGACATGTTACGTGAGGAAACAGCCTCAGGCAGTGTTGGGTATGTGCCCCGCTGCGGTGGGGCTGTGTTCAAAACTGCGGTTGCCTTGGGAAAGCTGGGGATCATATCCTTGAGCATGTCGTTTCCGCCGCAGCTCGCATGAATGACCGATTTGCCCGCGGCGCAGTGGCATAGAAATTTAACTAACGCAGCAATTTCCGCGCTGCGAGTGCACGCAACGCAAAATCAACAGGTCCGGTGTGGGCTCGTAGCGGACATTCGTTGCAAAGTGCCGGAAGGATGCTTTCACCTTCCTACCGCCTCACCCCTAATTCAAAAAAGCTGGCCACATCTGCGGCCAGCTTTGTTTCTTTCAACACTCGTCAGCGATGTCATTCGCCGCCCCCCACGTGTGTGCACATAGATCGCAGCGGAGTTGACTTTGGCTTGGGTCGGGCGTTCGCCCCAAGTCGGCATCCCGCAGAAGCGCGCGTTTTCGGGGCTACGTTAAGGTGCTGGTGACAAAGGTGTAGGACGTTTAAGCAGGGCGCAATAAGGACCTGATGTATCGTTCACATTCGAGCATAAGCGAGAATCCCCGTATAGCTTATTTTTAGCTTGCTCGGCTGCGTGGAGGTTGATATCGCTCAAATTTGAACGATACGCGCGACCTTGGGCAAACAAGCGTCCCGATGTCGGATACCCTTGATGAGTTTTGGAGAACAAAATTATGCGCACCAAACTCCAAGAAGACACCCATTTTCGTGTGCTGCGTTTGCTTCAAGACAATCCTGAAATGTCGCAGCGCGAATTGGCGAAAGCCGCAGGCGTCAGCGTTGGCGGGTTGCACTACGTTTTGAATGCGCTTGTCGAAAAAGGACTCGTGAAGTTGGGAAATTTCACTGCGGCCAAAGACAAGCGCCGCTACGCGTATATTTTGACGTCAAAAGGAATGGCGAAAAAAGCCGCTCTCACACGCGCGTTTTTGACACGTAAAATGGAAGAATATGAGGCGCTTCGCGCAGAGATCGACGCCTTGAACGCTGAATTGGGAACGGATGCGTCCCACACCTCTGAGCTCACACTTAAATGAAAACGGAAAACAACGTGACCAAACCAAAAGTGCTCATCACCGGAACCGCCGGTTTTATCGGATTTCACCTTGCCAAACTCCTTTTGGCTGAAGGGTTTCAGGTGCACGGCTATGACGGGATGTCGGATTATTACGACGTCACTTTGAAACAGCGTCGCCATTCGATGCTGCTGCAAAATCCGAACTTCGCGGCAACCGAAGGCCAGCTTGAAGATCAGGCCACGTTCGATGCTGTGGCCGATGCATTTCAGCCTGAGGTTATCGTGCATCTCGCAGCACAAGCGGGCGTGCGCTACAGTTTGGAAAACCCGCGCGCCTATCTGGATTCAAACATCATCGGCACATTCACCGTGATGGAAGCCGCGCGCCGGTTGGAAGTGAAGCACTTGCTGATGGCCTCAACGTCGTCGGCCTATGGTGCGAACACCGAAATGCCGTTCATTGAAACCGAAAAAGCCGACACACAGCTGACGATCTATGCGGCCACCAAAAAGGCCAATGAGAACATGGGCCACGCTTATGCGCATATCCATGACCTGCCGACCACGATGTTCCGGTTCT
>NZ_JBELFI010000092.1:0-10667 GCF_042093035.1 Yoonia sp.
GCGATTTTGAATGTGGATTTCCAGACTGGCGCGACGGACGGTGCGCTCTCGGATTTCTTTGGCGCGACATCGACCGGGAGCCTGACCAACTATACTGGCACGATCTTGCTTGAAGGTGTGGATGCTGTTCAGGGGGGCGCCATCGCCTATGCCGGGGATTTGATGACAGCCACTGACGGCCTGGTCTTTGATGGGCTGCTCACCGCGACATATCTCTCTGATCCGGTCGCCGCATTCGTTGCCTCTGATCTGGAGGCGACAATTTCCGACAACGGCGTCATGCAGGATGGCAGCCTGATCGTCGTTGGCGAAGGCAGTGTTGTCGCCCCGGCAGTGCCCCCCTAACCGGAGGAGGCATTGCGCAAAAGCGCTGCGGCCTGCGCAAAGGGGATCAGATTGGATTTGACCTCATAATTGAGATAGCGGCCACCGGCATGAGCGGGCAAGGTGGCCCCCGGTGACATCGCGGCACGCATGTGCGGATCAACCAGATGCGATTCGGCGGCGATGCCTTCGGCGTAAATGATGTGATGTTCATCAAAGATCAGCTGAAAATAGTCGATAAATCCACCGCGACGGCGCAGCACCGATGTGCCATCCACCAAGTCCCTCGCTTTAACCAGCACCTCTGCGCGGCCTGTGCCCAGATGATCCTTGCGTTGATAGATGAAGACGCGATGGTCGGGACGCACCACAAGATCTGCAGCGTTGTTCAGGGCGCCTTTTGTAATCACCACAGGGGCAAAAGGGCCGGTGGCGCGCAGGGTCGCTTGACCCAGCCATTTGATCTGTTGCGCGCCCGCATCGCGGGTCAGGACCAGATCGCCAATGCTCAAGTCCTCGATCGGGCGCAATGTTCCGTCGGACAGCGTAATGCGGGTGCCACGGGCAAATGCACCGCTGGCTGCCTCCGCAAAGCGCGCGGTCGCTGTCTGTCGCGTCACACCGACAAGCCTGTAATCAACCGCATTGATAAGTTCGCCCAATGGCAACAGGTAAATCCCGGCCACAAGATCGACATGGGTCTCCACCAGGATCAGCGCCTCATGCGTTCCACCGTCTGGGGCCATCAAGGTCAGGCAACAATCCAGATGGATCGCTGTGTCCTTTGCCGCATCCTGACGCGAAAGTCCGTTCGACGCGACAAAGATTGGCAATGCCACCGGCGCGGCCTCTGGCAAGATCTGGAAAACATCGTCCAGGACAAGCTCATCGGCGAATGAAATCGCCTCGCCGATCATGACGCCTTCGCAGGCCCGCACATCTGCGGCGCGGTAAACGTCAAGGGTCATGGCGGTGCGTTTCATGTCTTCGGGATTACACTGCCTGCGGGCGTCTACCAAGTCTTTATCAAATAAAGGCCCCATGCATTTGCCCAACCCCCGTTGCAGTGCTAGATCGCAGTCCAGAACAGCAAGAAAAAGGACAGTGACATGGATTTGGGCATCAAGGGAAAACGCGCATTGGTTTGCGCATCATCGAAAGGATTGGGGCGCGGTTGCGCGGAGGCCTTGGCCGCGGCTGGCGTCAATCTTGTTCTCAACGCGCGCGGTGCTGAAGCGCTTGAGCAGACAGCCGCGTCGATCCGCGAAACATATGGCGTTGATGTGGTGGCTGTTGCTGCTGATGTATCGACCGAGCAAGGGCGCGCGGCACTGCTCGATGTGGCTGGCGATGTTGATATTCTGGTGAATAACGCAGGCGGCCCGCCTCCGGGGATGTGGTCCGATTGGGACCGTGACGACTTCATTGCGGCCTTGGATGCCAACATGCTGGCCCCGATCGCGCTGATGAAAGCGTTGATGCCTGGGATGATCGACAAGGGCTGGGGCCGCGTTGTGAATATCACGTCAGGCTCTGTCAAAGCGCCAATTCCGCAATTGGGGCTGTCAAATTCCGCGCGTGCCGGGCTTACCGGTTATGCCGCTGGAACGGCACGACAAGTGGCCCAATTCGGCGTGAATGTGAACAATATGCTGCCGGGCATCCATGCGACGGACCGTGCGGTGAGCCTCGATGCCGGGGTCTCGAAAGCACAGGGCATTGATCTGGCGGCGGCGACAGCCCAGCGGCAGGCCACCATCCCGGCGCGACGCTATGGCACGAAGGAAGAATTCGGCGCAATGTGTGCTTTTCTATGCTCCCAGCACGCGGGCTTTATTGTCGGCCAGAACATCGTTCTTGATGGTGGCGCGATCAACGCCACAATATAACATCGCCTGTCTGCCCCCAAGCCAGCCTTGAAATCCATTGGATTACAACGGGGTTGGCTTGGGCATCACAGATATTTTGCCGCTGGGCTGACCTTGCTCTTGCGCGCATCAATTGTTAGGTCGGCAATACCCAATAGTTTTCGTCAGGGATAGCCCCGCGCCCATGCAAGCCCCCCGCCTTGAGATCAAGAACATCGTCAAAGACTATGGCGGACGGCGCGTTGTGGATGACGTGAGCCTCTCGGTGATGCCGGGGCAGGTGACGTGCCTTCTTGGTCCGTCTGGCTGCGGGAAATCTACAACGCTGCGGATTATTGCAGGGGTGGAGGAACCGGATTCCGGGACCATCCATGTCGATCAGAATTTGGTCTGCGCAGACGATGTGCATCGGCCGCCTGAGGCACGCAATATCGGATTGATGTTTCAGGATTTTGCGTTGTTTCCCCACCTCACGGTAGCACAGAATGTCGCATTTGGCTTGCCAAAGGGCCGCGTGACCGATCGGGTGCATCAGTTGTTGGCCAAGGTTGGCATGGCGTCTCATCAGGCCGACTATCCGCACCAGCTTTCCGGCGGTGAACAGCAACGTGTTGCCCTGGCCCGTGCCTTGGCGCCCAAGCCCCGGATCATGCTGATGGATGAACCATTCTCGGGGCTTGATGACCGCCTGCGCGATGATATCCGCGATGAAACCCTGTCAGTGCTCAAGGACGAAGGCACCGCTGTTCTGCTTGTCACCCATGAGCCGGGTGAAGCGATGCGCATGGCCGATGAAATCGCCTTGATGCGCCATGGCAAGATCGTCCAGCGTGGCGCGCCCTATAATGTCTATAATGCGCCGGTCGACATTGAGGCCTCTGCTTTCTTTAGTGATATCAATGTGATTAAGGGCAAGGTTCAGGGCGCGTTGACCGATACGCCGTTTGGCCAATTCCTCGCCCCTGGGGTGCCTGACGGGACAGAGGTCGATATCGTGATCCGTCCCCAGCACATCAAGATCGATTTCGACCGAGGCGGGCGTGGCCCCAATCCGACGCCCGAAGACGGCAGTGCAGCGCGCGGCGTGGTAGATCGCGCGCGTTTTATGGGTGCATCAAGTCTGGTGGAGTTTCGGATGGATTTCGACGGCTCGGTCCTGAAGGCGGTGGTGCCGTCAGTGTTTTTACCAAAGCCGGGGATGCCGCTTTGGTTGATGATTCGCCGCGACCGATGTTTTGTGTTTCCGAGCCGGAAGTCTACTTGAGCCGCGCAGCCCTTCCACCGCGCCGCTTGGTGATCTTGCCCGCCCGCGACGGCAGTTCTGCCATCACCAGCCGCCGCGCCTGCGGGGACATGCGCGACCATGCGCCTATTTCATCAATCGAGCGCAGGCAACCGGTGCACAGCCTGCTTTCTGGATGGATCACGCAAACCTTGACGCAAGGGCTGTCGATTTCAGCCCGTTTCCAGACGTCGTCGGTATTTTCAGGTATATTCACGAATTTGCCCTTATATGCGCCATGCGGTCCAGCATCCCTTGCAAGATATAGCCTGCTGCCACATGGTCGATGACCTCTGCGCGACGTTTTCGGGACGTATCCGCCTCAAGCAGTGCGCGTTCGGCGGCGACGGTGGACAGGCGCTCATCCCAAAAGGTGATGGGCAGAGGCGTCAGTTTTTCCAGATTGCGGGCAAAGGCACGGGTCGCCTGACAGCGCGGCCCTTCTGAACCATCCATGTTGCGCGGCAGGCCCAGCACCAGGCCCGTTACCAAACGATGTGTTGTCAGTTCCAGCAATTTGCCAGCATCGACGCCGAATTTCTTGCGCTTGATGGTCTCGATCGGGGTCGCCACAGAGCGCAGCACGTCCGACATCGCCACGCCAATCGTGACCGTCCCAAGATCAAGCCCCGCCAGCGCCCCGGTCGGTGGGATTTCAGCGATGAAGGCCTCTGGAGTTTCACAAATCATTCTTTAGACACGCCTGCATCTCACTATGGACTTCTGGAACTGACATAACCGCGCTTGGTCCGCCTGAAAAGGCCTTGCGACGTGATGGCAATTCACGTCGCCGCCAGCATGTCGTAAAAGGGGGGTTAGACGCCGCTGTCAGTATCCAATTTGCACCCCGTCCGGTCCAGATAGGAAAGCAGCGGACCGCCCGCCATGACCTAGCCTTTTGGAAGCCCGATGAAACGATATTCCGCCTTTGCAATCGCCCGCGAAGCCATGCGCAACCACACCGGTTGGGACCGCGCGTGGGCAAAGCGTGAGCCGAAGAAGAAATACGACGTGATTATCGTGGGCGCTGGCGGGCATGGTCTGGCAACAGCGTATTATCTGGGGAAAAACTTCGGGATCACCAATGTCGCGATCTTGGAAAAAGGTTGGCTGGGTGGCGGCAATACGGGCCGGAACACGACGATTATCCGTTCCAACTACCTGCAAGATCCTTCTGCGGCGATCTATGAAAAGTCCCGCTCGCTCTACGAAACCATGAGCCAGGATTTGAACTATAACGTGATGTTCAGCCCGCGCGGTGTCATCATGCTCGCCCAGACCCAGCATGAGGTGCGCGGCTACAAGCGCACAGCCCACGCCAATGCGTTGCAGGGGGTGACGACCGAATGGATCGAACCCGCCCGCGTGAAAGAGCTGTGCCCGATCATGAACATCGACGGTCCCCGTTATCCGGTGCTCGGCGGTCTGTGGCAGGCGCGCGGTGGGACCGCGCGTCACGACGCGGTTGCTTGGGGCTATGCGCGGGCCTGTTCGGACATGGGCATGGACGTGATCCAGCAATGTGAGGTCAAAGGCGTCCGGCAGGAAAACGGCAAGGTCGTGGGGGTGGAGACCACCAAAGGGCCGATTGATTGCGACAAACTGGGGATGGTGACCGCCGGGCATTCGGGCGTGATGGCGCAAATGGCGGGCTTCCGGCTGCCGATTGAAAGCGTGGCGCTGCAAGCGCTGGTGTCAGAGCCGATCAAACCCGCGATGGACATCGTGGTGATGGCCAATACCGTGCACGGCTATCTTTCCCAATCCGACAAGGGCGAAATGGTCATCGGTGGCGGCACCGACAGCCACAACAATTACACCCAACGCGGATCATTCCACCATATTGAGGAAACGGTGCGCGCCTTGGTCGAAACCTTCCCGATGCTGGCGCGTCTCAAGATGCTGCGGCAATGGGGCGGGATCGTGGACGTCACAGGAGACCGGTCGCCCATTCTGTCGAAAACGCCGGTTGAGGGCATCTTCGTCAACTGTGGTTGGGGGACAGGCGGGTTCAAAGCGATCCCCGGCTCTGGCTGGGCAATGGCGGAATTAATGGCCAAAGGGCAATCCCCGCTTACGGATGAATTCAGCATGTTCCGGTTCAGGGAAGGCAAATTCATCGACGAAAGCGTGGCAGCGGGGGTGGCACACTGATGACACTGAATACCAAATCAATCGTGAAGGTCTGCCCATGCTGATCCTGCATTGCCCCTATTGCGGCGCCGACGTCGATGAAACCGATCTGCACGCGGGCGGAGAAGCGCATCTCAAGCGCGAAGGCCCGGCATCCACGGATGCGGATTTTGAGGATTACCTCTTTATGCGCGAAAATCCCAAGGGTGTGCATTTTGAACGCTGGCGCCATCAATATGGCTGCGGCAAATGGTTCCTCGCGGCCCGTTGCACACAGACCTTGCAGGTCTTCGGCACATATTCGGCCCAAACGCTGGAACCCCCGCAAGACATCAAAGACAAGATTACCGCCGCCCGTCCGGGCTGGTCATGGGGGCGTTTTTCATGAGCACACGTCTGGCACACCAAGGCCGTCTGATTGATAAGTCAAAGGCGGTTTCTTTCACATTCAACGGCAAACACCTGCGCGGGTTCGCGGGGGATACACTGGCTTCGGCATTGCTCGCCAATGACCAGATGCTGATGGGCCGCTCATTTAAGTATCACCGTCCGCGTGGCGTTGTCGCGTCCGGCGCGGAGGAACCCAATGCGCTCGTGAACCTTGGCAAAGGCGCCAATTTTGAACCCAATGCCCGCGTCACCACGACCGAGTTGTTCGAGGGGCTTACCGCGACCTCGCAAAACCACTGGCCGACGCTGGAATTCGATGTGGGCGCGATCAACGCGCATCTGTCGCGGTTCTTGCCTGCCGGGTTTTACTACAAGATGTTCATGTATCCGCGCGCTTTCTGGAAACACGTTTATGAACCCATTATCCGCCAATCAGCGGGGCTTGGCAAAGCGCCCAAGGATCGCGACCGCGATACATATGAGCATTTCCACGCCCATGTGGATGTGATGGTTGTTGGCGGCGGAATAGCAGGGCTGGCGGCGGCGAAAGCTGCGGGAGAACGCGGCGCGCATGTGCTGCTAGTCGAACAGACCGCCGCTTGGGGTGGCCGCGCTGTTGTGGACACGCCGACGATTGACGGGATGGGCGCGCAAGCTTGGGTCGATGCGACCGTTGCAGCACTTTCTGAAATGCCCAATGTCGACATGCGCCTGCGCTGCATGGGGGCCGGTGTTTACGATCACGGCTATACGCTGGCCTATGAACGCCTGACCGATCATGCACCGGATAGCGATGGCCCGCGTCACAGGCTTTGGCGTGTCCGCGCCAAGCAGATTGTCACCGCAACAGGTGCGATTGAGCGCCCATTGTCCTTTGCTGCCAATGATTTGCCCGGTGTCATGCTGGCCTCTGCGGTGCGTGACTATGTGGTGAATTTCGGGGTGTCTGTGGGGGATCGCACCGTTGTCGTGACCAACAATGATGATGCTTACCGCACGGCGATTAGGCTGAAAAACATAGGTCTGGAAGTGCCTGCCATTATCGATGCCCGTAGCGACGTTGCGGGCGATCTGATCGATCAAGCCCGCGCGCTGGGCATTCGGGTTGAGCTGGGCAAAGGCATTGCAAAGGCCAAAGGCGGCAAGCGTGTCACGGGCGTCGCCATTTGTACGCAAGCCGGGGAAGGTGCGCCGCTGGAAGAAATCGCCTGCGATTGCGTGGCGATGTCGGGCGGGTGGTCGCCCGTTGTGCATTTGTGGTCCCATTGCGGTGGCAAGCTGAATTGGGATGCGGATCAGATCATGTTCCGCCCCGACCCGGAGCGCGCGCCGACAAGCCATGATGGCCAGCCATTCGTGATCACTGCAGGTATCGCCAACGGGCATCTCTTTACACAAGAAGTCATCAGCGACGGCTGGGCGGCTGGTCGTGCTGCCGCGAAAGCTGCTGGACACACCAAACGCGGCGCGCAAGCGCCGATGGGTGAGGATGTGACAGAAGGCCCGATCTCAGCTGTTTGGCTCATGCCGCAGGGGGCGAGCCATGCGCTGCGGTCCAAGGCATGGCTGGATTTCCAGAATGACGTGAAGGTTTCGGACGTGCAGTTAGCCGCTCAGGAAGGTTTTGAGAGCGTTGAACATACCAAACGCTACACAACGCTCGGCATGGCGACGGATCAAGGGAAGTTGAGCAATATCAACGGTCTTGCGATCCTGTCGCAATCGCTGAACGCGGATATTCCGAATGTCGGCACGACAACATTCCGCCCGCCTTACACGCCGATCTCTATGGCGTCGATTGCAGGTGCGGCGCGTGACGAGTTGTTCCAGCCGATCCGCATGACCCCGATCTCTGACTGGTCGAACGCGCATGGTGCAGACAACGAACCCGTTGGCCAGTGGCGCAGACCGTTCGCCTATCTGCGTGATGGCGAAAGCGTCCATGAGGCGGTCAATCGCGAGGTGAAGAACACCCGCGAGAATTTGGGCCTGCTCGATGCTTCCACCCTTGGAAAGTTGATTGTCAAAGGGCCGGATGCGGGCAAATTCCTCGACATGATGTACACCAACATGATGTCCACGCTGCCGGTGGGCAAATGCCGCTATGGGCTGATGTGCTCGGAAAACGGGTTCCTGATCGACGACGGTGTCGTCGTGCGCATGTCTGAGGACACATGGCTTTGCCACACTACGACCGGTGGTGCCGAAAGCATTCACGCGCATATGGAAGACTGGTTGCAATGCGAATGGTGGGACTGGAAAGTCTACGTCGCCAATGTGACGGAACAATATGCACAAATCGCCGTGGTTGGCCCGAACGCCCGCAAATTGCTGCGTAAGCTGGGCGGCATGGATGTCAGCGCTGAGGCGCTGCCATTTATGCAGTGGCGCGCGGGCAAGATCGGTGACTTTGATGCGCGGGTCTTCCGCATCTCGTTCTCGGGGGAGCTTTCCTACGAAATCGCTGTTCCTGCGGGGCAGGGTGCGGCTTTCTGGGATGCGCTCATGGAGGCGGGTCAGGAGTTCGGGATCATGCCTTACGGCACTGAAACCTTGCATATTCTGCGTGCCGAAAAGGGCTTTATCATGATCGGCGACGAAACTGACGGGACAGTGATTCCGCAAGATCTGAATCTGAATTGGGCGCTGTCGAAGAAAAAGGACGACTATCTGGGCAAGCGCGCGCATACGCGCAGCCATATGGCCGATCCTGATCGCTGGAAGCTGGTGGGCTTGGAAACGGTCGACGGGTCGGTTTTGCCGGATGGGGCTTATGCGATTGCCGAAGGCAACAACGCTAACGGGCAAAGCAATACCCAAGGGCGTGTAACTTCCACCTATTTCTCCGCAAACCTAGAGCGCGGGATCGCGATGGGATTGGTTCACAACGGCCCTGCGCGTATGGGCGAGGTGATTGAATTCAACACCGTGGATGGTGGGACGGTTCCGACCAAGATTGTTGATCCGGTGTTCTATGATAAAGACGGGGAGAAGCAGAATGTCTAATGCTGTCAGCGCACTGCAAGGCAAAGTGGCCCCTGGTGAAGTGACGATCCGCGAAGCGGGTCTGCGTGGGATGATTATTTTGCGCGGCGACCTGGCGGACAAGAAATTGCACAACATCTGCAAGAGCTTGACGGGCGTGTCCATGCCCAAACAAGGGCAGGCGCATACGGACGCGGACAAGGGTCTGTGCTGGATGTCACCCGATGAGGTACTGGTGCTGGTTCCATATGCGCATGTCACTGAGGCCAGCGCCGCGATCGAAGCGGGATTGGCCGGAACACATTATCTGGCCGAAAATGTCTCCGATGCGCGGTCCGTTTTGCATGTCGAGGGACGTTTCGGGCGCGAAGTGATTGCCAAACTCGCGCCAGTGGACGTGCACCCTTCCAGCTTTCAGCCGGGTGATTTTCGCCGCAGCCGACTGGGTCAGGTCGCCGCTGCGTTCTGGATGCGCGACGCCGACACGATTGACGTGATCTGTTTCCGTTCCGTGGCGGGTTACACGTTTGATCTGCTGGCCGCATCGGCCAAAGCAGGGCAGGTCGGGCACTTGAACGCGGCGGGTTAGATCAGGCGGCGTGGCGGGTCGTCTGTGTCGCGTCGGATTGATGGACATCGTCAAAGAGGTTCAGCAGATAGACGGTCTCATTGATGTCAAACCCGCGTTGACGGGCGCGCAGTATCAGACGCAAACGTGCGCGGCTTCGTTTGCGAAGCAAACGACGCCAACCGGTGGCTTGCGGGATGTTTGATTTCTGGTCTTCGTAGTAGTCCAGAATCCAGAAAGTGGTCTTGTAGTGGGCGCGCAAACCGCGCCGAGAGCTTTGTAGGAGCATGGGATTGCATTCCATTTTGTGGAAAAGTAGGTCACAAAATACTGATTACGTTATGAAACTGGCCGGAGTTGCGCGCCGGGTCAAGGTTTTTCTTGGCGGGATTTCTGTGCCCCGGGCCCCGCTGACCCTTGACCTTCCACAAGGATGTGACATTTACACACAGGTAATATTCCTTAATGAAAGAGACCGAACCAATGGCATTTTCTCTTCCTGATCTTCCTTACGCGCATGACGCGCTTGCCGCAAAAGGCATGTCCGCTGAAACCCTCGAATATCACCACGATCTGCACCACAACGCCTATGTCACCAACGGCAACAAGGCGATTGAAGGGACCGAGTGGGAGGGCAAGTCTCTCGAAGAGATCATCATCGGCACCTATGATAAATCTGCCGTCGCGCAAAATAGCATCTTCAACAACATCAGCCAGCTTTGGAACCACAACCAGTTTTGGGAAATGATGGGCACGGGCGACAGTGCGATGCCAGGTGAGCTTGAAAAGGCGCTGGTTGAAAATTTTGGGTCTGTGGATGACTTCAAATCCCAGTTCAGCGCGGCGGGTGCCGGTCAGTTCGGCTCCGGCTGGTGCTGGTTAGTCAAGAATGCTGATGGTTCATTGGCTGTGACAAAGACCGAAAACGGCGTGAACCCGCTTTGCTTTGGCCAGACCGCCTTGCTTGGTTGCGATGTGTGGGAGCATTCCTATTACATTGATTTCCGCAACAAGCGTCCTGTCTACCTTGCCAACTTCCTTGATAACCTTGTGAACTGGGAAAACGTCGCCAGCCGTATGTAACCGGCGCGTCTGGACCGCTCACAAAGGCCCACGG
>NZ_JBELFI010000093.1:0-10457 GCF_042093035.1 Yoonia sp.
TGACGGTTTCTTTGATCTGGTCTTCAGCGCTCATTTCCTGTGTCCGTTGTTTTTGTCTTTTTGCCCCGACGCGGATGCGTAGATGGCGGCATGAAATATATCGGCCCCAATATCGCCAGTTTCAGGCCATTCAGCATCAGTCGGGTGCCTTGGTGGTCAGAGCCAAAGCGTGCAAATCCCCGTTGCTGCCGTCCATCTTGCCTTTCAGGGCTGCATAGACTGCGCGCTGTTGCTGCACGCGGTTTTTGCCCCGAAAGCTTTCGTCGATGACTTCGGCTGCAAAATGTGTGCCATCATCGCCCTGGACGTTGATCTTGGCGTCGGGAAATCCTTCGCGCAGCAGGCTTTCGATTTCATAGGCGGTGATCGGCATCGGGCGTCCTTATTGTCTGCTTTATGCCTAAACTAGGGGCGCTGGCGCCAGGGGACAAGTGGGGAGCCTCCGGCGGGAGTTTTTTTGGCAAGATGATAATCAGGCGACCGCTTTTTCGAAGGATGTGCGGAAGATCTCAGACAGCTCTGAGAGGGGCGCGCTCTGCGTGCCGAAAGTAACGGCATTGCCGCCTGCGCTGCCAACGGTGGTGAGCGTGACGCCCGCCTGACTTGCTGCGATCATCAATGCCTCGGCTTGATCGAAGTTGCAGGCAATCAGGTAGCGTCCCTGATCTTCGCCAAAGAGGGACGGAGTGTCCTCGACATCGATGGTTATGCCGACACCTGCGCCTTCTGCCATCTCAAATGCTGCCAATGCCAGTCCGCCATCGCTGAGATCGGTACAGGTCTTTATGAGTGCGTGGTTGGCGCGGATGAAATCGCCATTGGCCTTCTCAACGTCGAGATCAACGGCCGGGGCGTCGCCATCCGCGCGCCCGTAGACCTCTGCCAGCAGCGCCGATTGACCCAGGTGACCTGTCGTTTCGCCCAAAAGCAAGAGCAGGTGGCCGTCGCGGATGTCACCGCAGATCATCTCGTCGGGGTGGTTGATGATGCCAACTGCGCCAATGGTCGGTGTAGGCAGAATGCCGGTACCGTCGGTTTCGTTGTAAAGTGAGACGTTACCCGAGACGATAGGCATGTCGAGCGCCCTGACCGCAGCCCCGATGCCTTTGATCGCACCGACGAATTGCCCCATGATTTCTGGCTTTTCGGGGTTGCCGAAATTCATGTTGTCAGTTGTCGCCAAAGGCTTCGCACCGACCGATGTCAGATTGCGATAGGCTTCCGCCACTGCTTGCTTGCCGCCTTCAACCGGGTTCGCTTTGACATAGCGTGGCGTCACATCACTGGTGAAGGCCAGCGATTTTTCGGTCCCGTGGACCCGCACAATACCTGCGCCTGCGCCGGGGGTGAGGGCCGTGTCGCCCATCACCTGTTGGTCGTATTGCTCGTACACCCATTGTTTCGCCGCATAATTCGGACTGCTGATAAGCGCTTTGAGCCCATCGATGGGGTGCACGCCCGGAATATCGCCCAGCGGGTCTGCGGCAGGGGTGGGCACCCAAGGGCGGTCGTATTCGGGTGCGGAGCCGGACAAGGTTGCCAATGGCAGGTCAGCCTTGATTTCGCCATTGTGTTCAACTACGAAACGATCCTCGGCAATTGTCTCGCCCACGATGGCGAAATCCAGATCCCATTTTTCAAATACGGCGCGGGCCTCGGCTTCAAGCGCCGGCTTGAGCACCATGAGCATCCGCTCCTGGCTCTCTGATAGCATCATCTCGTAGGCGGTCATGTTGTCTTCGCGCTGCGGCACGGCATTGAGGTTGAGCTTTACGCCCAAGCCCCCTTTGTCACCCATTTCCACGGCAGAACACGTCAGGCCCGCGGCACCCATGTCCTGAATGGAGATCACGGCACCTGTCGCCATCAATTCCAGCGTGGCTTCCATCAGCCGTTTTTCCGTGAACGGATCGCCGACCTGAACAGTAGGGCGCTTTTCCTCAATCGTGTCGTCAAACTCAGCGGAGGCCATTGTCGCACCACCCACGCCGTCGCGGCCGGTTTTTGCGCCCAGATAGACGACTGGCATACCCACGCCGGAGGCGGCCGAATAGAAAATCTTGTCAGTATCAGCAAGGCCCGCTGCGAAGGCGTTCACAAGACAGTTGCCGTTATAGGCGGGATCAAAGCGCACTTCGCCGCCGATTGTTGGTACGCCAAAGCAGTTACCATATCCGCCGACGCCTGCCACGACACCGTTTACGAGCTGTTTGGTTTTGGGGTGGTCGGGCATCCCGAAGGACAGCGAATTCATCGCAGCGATCGGGCGCGCCCCCATGGTAAAGACATCGCGCAGAATGCCGCCGACACCGGTGGCCGCCCCTTGGTAAGGTTCAATATAGGACGGGTGGTTGTGGCTCTCCATTTTGAATACTACCGCTTGCCCATCGCCGATATCAACGATGCCGGCGTTTTCACCGGGGCCACAGATCACTTGCGGGCCTTCGGTCGGGAGGGTGCGCAGCCATTTCTTGGAGGATTTATAAGAACAATGTTCATTCCACATTGCTGAAAAAATTCCGAGTTCGGTGAACGACGGCTCCCGGCCAATAATCTCAAGGATGCGCGCGTATTCAGCAGGCTTGAGGCCATGTGCGGCAATCAGATCATCGGTAATGGCGGGCTCTTTCATCGGGGTCCTCACGTGCTGCTTGGGCGTTGCTTTACGGCAAGGCAGGCGGCGGGGCAAGCGAGGTCGGCTGTGGGCAAAAAAAATGCCGGGCACAAGGCCCGGCGAAGTCCAACAGGGAGGTGAAGACATGCGCGTGAAGCGTCAGTGCCTTCGGAACAGCAGATAGGGTGCAAAATTTATGCATTCAAGGAAAAGTCGCTGGAAAAAGTGCAAAGCCGCTATGCTGTTTGTGCATGGCTGGGCAAACCGAATACATGGCTTTTGATTGATAGCGCTGCTTGATCGTGAGAATGATCCTGCTGCTGAACCAACAAATCCTTTTCTTATCGCCGCGATGCGTCGTATAACCCCTGAAAACAAAGTATGTATTGATGCAACTAAACTGCGGCACACTTCGGGCGTGTAGCTTGATGTCTTCAGGAATGTGCGGGCGAGCAATCCGCTCGGCAGCGCTTGATGCCGGACACATGTGTTGATGAGGCAGGAAGACTTATGAAATTTACGTACACCGCAGGTTTCGATAGCGCAAATTCGCAAAACGGCTCTCTCAATGTCGCCAGCGGCACAGTAGAGCTAGAATTTGCTTCCGACGTGGGAGACTTCGAAATTTCGAATGACCCAGTTACAGGGCAAGATGAGAATACTGTCGTTTTCATTGACGGTGTTGAATACAGCTTTTCCTACGTTGAAACAGGCATTTTGCCTGGCGGTACGCAGCCGGGTGCATCGGCTGACACTGGTGATAAAATTCCTACAATACTGGAGGGCGCAACAGTAATCTGTATCCGTGTTGAGGACTATGATGCAGATGGCGATGGCATCGGTGACGGCCCGCAGCAGTTTTTTTTCACTCCCGATTACCTCGCGGGCACGGAGGAAGCTGACGCGATATACGAAATCGGTGACCGGCAAGGCGGGGGTTTGGGCGTCAAACTCGACAATCTTTCTACAGACCCGCCGCCGCCTATATGTTTTCTGGCAGGAACATTGGTGGCTACACTGAAAGGATCAGTTGTAGTTGATGATTTACGGCCCGGAGATGTTTTGCTGACCAAGGATAACGGACTTCAGCCTGTTGCTTGGGTGTCGTCATCTATTCGCGTTTGGTCTGAAAATGAAGACAGTCAGAAGCCAATACTCATAGCGCGTGGGGCGCTTGATGTCGGTCTGCCGAAATGTGATCTTTGTGTTTCCCCCCAACACCACATCCTTTTTAAATCCCAGTTTTGCCTTGGTCTTTTCGGCGTCGAGGAAGTGCTCGCCCCTGCCAAGGGCCTGACTGGCCTGCCCGGTGTCCGCGTGATGTCCGGCAAGAGATCAGCTGAGTATTACCACGTCATGACCGCTCAGCATGAAATTCTAACCGCACACGGCGTTGAAACAGAAAGCTTTTATCCCGGTCCGACAGCAGTGCGTATGTTGAACGCTGGGCAACGGGCCTCGCTCTTTGCGGTGGTGCCGGAATTACGCGATGATCCAGAAAATGGGTATGGCCCGACGGCGCGCAAACGGATCACCCGCAGGCAAGCTGAGCAGTTGGTTGACGCCATGAAAGCCGAGAAGAAAAAGACCGTCGTCGCGGGCGAGTGAGTTTACCGTCTAAGCCGACTGGCTTTCACGAATTTTGCGACGATGGGCAAAGATCTCATCCTGCACGAAATCACGGAAGGCGCTGATCCGTTTGGACTGGCGGAGCTCTTCCGGGTAGGCCAAGAAAACCGGCACCTCGCCGCTTTCGAGATCGGGGAGCACGCGCACCAGTTCTCCGAAGTCTTCGGTCAGATAGTCGGGCATCACGCCGATGCCGATGTTATTGACGATCCCTTGCAGCACACCGAAATAGTTGTTCACAGTGAAAAGATGCGGAATATCCTGGGTCAGCAGGTGCTGGACCAAGGTCGCACCTGCCGAGACCTGAATGGAATTGGGATTCTGGCAGATCAGACGATGATTGCCCATATCCGCGATAGTCTGAGGCGTGCCATTTTGTGCAAGATAGCTGGGCGACGCATAAAGCCGCATTCGCACCGACATCAGGCGTTTGCGGATCAGGTCGGCCTGGCTCGGCTCTTTCATGCGGATCGCGACATCGGCTTCGCGCATCGGCAAGTCCAAAACGCGTTCTTCAAGCATCAGGTCGATCTTCAGATCGGGGTATTTTTCGTAGAGTTTTGGCAACCGCGGCGCCAACCAAAGCGTGCCGAAGCCGGTGGTTGTGGTTACGCGCAATTCACCAAAGACCTCTTCTTCGCTGTCGCGAATACGGGCAGAGGCGGCCTCCAGCCGTTTGTTCATGCTTTTGGTCGCGTCAAACAGCAGCTCGCCCTGTTCGGTCAGAATCAACCCGCGCGCATGGCGGTGGAATAGCGTGGTGTTCAGAGATTCTTCCAATGCGCGGATTTGACGGCTGACTGCGGATTGCGACAGGTGCAGCGTATCGCCCGCATGGGTCAGCGACCCCGCGTCGGCAACGGCGTGAAAAATTCTTAACTTGTCCCAGTCCATGAGGTCCCCGGCTGAAGTCTTTTGTCGGATTTATTGGCTGGACCATACGCGCAGATTGGCTTTTGATGCAAACGGCGATGTAACCGAAAATTGTCTTTTTAAGTCAATAACTTTGACCTAAGCTGACAGGAGCGACTGATTTGCAGACAGGGGGAACGCAATGATCCGTCAAGATGTGTCGTTGGCTGACCGCTATGATCTTACGAAGTCGCAGGTGCTGCTCAATGGGCCGCAGGCACTGGTGCGTTTGATGCTGATGCAACAGGCGCGCGACAAGGCGACGGGGTTGGATACAGCGGGACTTGTGACAGGGTATCGGGGGTCGCCGCTTGGTGCGGTCGACATGCAGATGGCGCGCGCGAAGGACGTGCTGGATCCTGCGCAAATCAGGTTTCAGCCCGGATTGAACGAAGATCTGGCGGCAACAGCACTTTGGGGTAGCCAGCAAGCCGAATTGCGCGGGGAGGGCCGCCATGACGGCGTTTTCGGCCTCTGGTACGGGAAAGGACCGGGGATTGATCGCTCCGGTGATGTGATGCGCCATGCGAATCTGGCGGGCACCTCTGTCCATGGCGGTGTCGTTATGGCGATGGGTGACGATCATACCTGCGAAAGCTCGACCACGTTGCATCAGTCCGACATGGCGATGGTGGACGCCTATATGCCATTCGTGTCGCCTGCGGGTCTTCAGGAGGTTCTTGATTACGGGCTCTATGCCTATGCGCTGTCGCGGTTTGCGGGGGTATGGGTTGGCCTGAAATTGATGAAGGACACCATTGAGGTCACATCCGTGGTGGATACCAGTCCTGATCGTATGTCCTTTGTCATCCCCCAGGTCGATATGCCGAACGGCGGGCTGAATATCCGCCTGATTGACACGCCGCATGACCAAGAGGCGCGGATGGTGGATTACAAACGCGCCGCGGCGGAGGCGTTTTCCCGTGCCAACCGGATGGACCAGCGCAAATGGGGGCAGGCGGGCGCAAAGATCGGCTTTGTTGCTGCCGGAAAGAACTGGCTGGACTTGCAGCACGCTTTGGCCTTGCTGCACATTGACGCGGATGAGGCCACCCGACTTGGCATCACCACCTATAAGATCGGGCAGGTCTGGCCTTTGGATATGACGTCGCTTCGGGAATGGGCCGAAGGACTTGATCTTATTGTTGTTGTTGAAGAAAAGCGCAAATTCATTGAAGTGCAGATCAAAGAGGCGCTCTTTCATGATTTGCGCGGCAGGCGGGTTTACGGCTGGCACAAAGGGGCCGCCATGAAAGACGGCAAGCCAGAGGTTTTGTTCCAGACGAAGTCAGATTTGAACCCTGTGATGGTGGCCAATTTGCTGGGCGACATATTAGTCGAGGAAGGTCGCTCGTCTAAGAGAGTTGATGCGGGTCTTGGCGCTCTGAAGGACGTGATGGCCGCAAGAAACCCACCCGAACTGGCCGCACGCACCCCTTATTTCTGCTCCGGATGCCCACATAGCAACTCAACTAAATTGCCCAAGGGCGCGCGGGCCTATTCCGGTATCGGCTGCCATTATTTGGTGCAGTGGATGGATCGGGAAACTGTCGGCTATACCCATATGGGCGGTGAAGGCGCAAATTGGGTAGGCGAAGCGCCGTTTTCCACCCGTGACCATGTGTTCCAGAATATGGGCGACGGGACGTATAACCACTCCGGTCTGATGGCTGTGCGTTTTGCCGTCATGGCGGGCACGAAGATGACGTTCAAAATCCTGTTCAATGATGCGGTCGCTTTGACCGGTGGGCAGGGCAATGATGGCGATCTGTCAGCGGCGCAAATCTGCCGCGAATTGCAGGCGATGGGCGTGCAGAAAGTGGCGCTTGTTTAAGATGAGAAAGAGGAAATCGACCTCGCGCGCTTTCCCGCTGGATTGGACAAACATCCGCGTGACGAACTTCCGCAAGTTCATGAGGATGTGAGCAATTATAACGGTGTATCGGCCATTGTTTATGTGCAGACCTGTGCTGCTGAGAAGCGCCGTCGCCGCAAGCGCGGACAACTCCCTGACCCTGACAAGCGTGTCTTTATCAATACCGATATTTGTGAGGGCTGTGGTGATTGCGGTATCCAATCGAACTGCGTATCCATTATACCCTTGGAGACGGAACTGGGGCGTAAACGCGCGATTGACCAATCTTCATGCAACAAGGATTTCTCGTGCGTGAAGGGCTTCTGCCCCTCGTTTGTAACGATCGAAGGCGCCGAGATCCGCAAAGACGCTACTGTCCAGATCACCTTGCCTGACCTGCCCATGCCAGAGCTTCCAGCGATTGCGGGCACCCATAACGTTGTTGTTACGGGGATCGGCGGCACCGGGGTCGTGACCATTGGTGCTGTGCTGGCGATGGCAGCGCATTTGGATGGCAAAGGTGTCGGCATGATGGAGATGTCCGGGCTGGCGCAGAAAGGCGGGCCGGTCCATATACATTGCCGGATTGCTGAAACACCGCAGGATATCAATGCGATTCGCGTGGCGGCGGGAGAATGCGATGTGCTGATTGGTGGGGATTTGGTCGTTTCTGCGGGTGCAAAAACTATTGGACTTATGCAGGCAGGGCGTTCGCGCGGTGTCGTTAATTCACATGAAGTTATGACAGGCGCTTTCACCCGTGACGCGCATTTCCGCCTGCCGAGCGACGAAATGCAGCACGCGCTGACGACGCGCATGGGGGCGGGGCTTGAGATGTTTGACGCGACCGCTTTGGCCAAAGTGCTGCTTGGCGACAGTATCTATTCCAATATGTTCATCTTTGGTGCCGCCTGGCAAAATGGCACAATCCCAGTGTCTTACGATGCTATCCTCAACGCGATTGAGTTGAATGGTGCGTCCGTGGAGCACAATAAATTGGCGTTTGATTACGGGCGTTGGGCAGCCGCCTGTCCCGATGCGGCCGCGAAAGTCATCGCGCCCACAATCGTCACGTTGCCACAAACATTGGCTGAAAAGCTCGACTTTCGCGCGGCCCATATCACACGTTATCAAGGCAAGCGGCTGGCGCGCAAATACCAGCGTTTCGTGGCACAGTTCGCAGATCCTGCGCTGCAAGAGGCGGTGGCTATGGGTTATCATAAGCTGCTGACATATAAGGATGAATATGAAGTCGCCCGCCTGCTGGCAGAGACTCGCGCGCAGGCTGAGGCCGAATTTTCTGGCAAATTGAAGCTCAGCTATCACCTTGCTCCTCCGGTCTTGGCCAGGACAGGGCCCGATGGCCGCCCGGTTAAACGGCAATTTGGCGCGTGGATGGCGTGGTTCTTTCCCAAACTGGCAAGGTTGAAGATGTTGCGCGGGACGCCGTTTGACCCGTTTGGGCGCACCGCAGAGCGGCGGATGGAGCGCGCGCTGATTAAGGAATATGAGCGGGATATGGCAGAGGTTCTGGCACGCATCGATGCGTCCAAACGTGATGCTGCAATGGCGCTTGCCCTTCTGCCGCTGGATATTCTTGGCTTTGGCCCGGTCAAAGAGGCCAATGCGCGCAAGGCTGCAAAACGGCGTGAAGAGCTGTTGGCTGCACTGCGTCATGCGGATCACACACAGGTCGCAGAGTAGCCTCAAGCGGAAGGTCGGGAATTCCCTGAAAAAAGAGCGGCATCATGCATAGATTTCCGACAAAAAGCGACGTATGACCAGAAAACAGAGGCAAACACCGGGTGCACAATGGCAGTGGGTATTTTCGATAGCGGGCTGGGGGGGCTGACGGTGCTGGACGCTGTCGCAAGGCGTCTGCCTGATTTGCCGCTCGTTTATATGGGCGACAGCGCCCATGCGCCTTATGGCGTGCGGACGCCTGACGACATTTATGATCTGACGACGCAATCCACCCAACGTCTGTTTGATGCGGGCTGTGATCTGGTAATTTTGGCTTGCAATACGGCTTCTGCTGCCGCGTTGCGGAAGATGCAGGAAAGCTGGGTGCCGAGCGACAAGCGCGTACTTGGTGTTTTTGTCCCGCTCATTGAAGCGTTGACGGAGCGTCAGTGGGGCGATAATTCGCCGCCGCGTGAGGTCAACGTCAAGCATGTGGCTTTGTTCGCCACGCCCGCGACCGTTTCCAGCCGTGCGTTTCAGCGTGAATTGGCATTCCGCGCGATTGGTGTCGATGTGGAAGGGCAAGCCTGTGGCGGTGTCGTCGATGCGATTGAGGATGGGGATATGATCCTTGCCGAAGCTTTGGTGACGAGCCATGTGGATGCGCTCAAGCGGAAAATGCCGCATCCTGATGCCGCGATCCTTGGCTGTACGCATTATCCGCTGATGAAAAATGAGTTTCAGGCGGCCCTTGGGCCGGATGTGAAAGTCTTTTCGCAGGCTGATCTTGTGGCCGAAAGCCTCGCTGATTATTTGATCCGCCGTCCGGAGATGGTTGGACCGGGCACAACGTCCAGCTTCCTGACCACCGGTGATCCTGCGCAGGTCTCCAGCCGCGCGACGCAGTTTTTGCGACGAAAAATCACCTTTGAAGCCGCCTGAACCATTCTGAGACATTCATCCCGAAGGGATATTAGAAATGACCTATAACGTCGCCATTCTCGGCGCTTCTGGTTACACTGGCGCCGAACTCGTGCGTCTGATTGCAACACACCCGAACCTAGCAATTGTGGGGCTGTCGGGCAATTCAAAGGCGGGCATGGCGATGGCCGATGTGTTCCCGCATCTGCGCCATCTTGATTTGCCGGTTTTGACAACAATTGACGCGATGGACCTATCAGGGGTCGATCTGGTTTTTTGTGCGCTGCCCCATGCCACATCGCAAGCAGTGATCGCGCAACTGCCGAAGTCTCTGAAAATCGTTGATTTATCGGCTGATTTTCGTCTGCGCGATCCTGCTGACTATGAGAAATGGTACGGCAAGGCACATGCGGCCCCGGAATTACAAAAAGAGGCGGTCTATGGCCTGACGGAGTTCTATCGCGAGCGGATCAAAGACGCGCGGTTGGTTGCAGGGACCGGTTGCAATGCGGCCACGGGACAATATGCGTTGCGGCCTTTGATTGCGGCGGGCGTTATTGATCTCGATCAGATCATTATTGATCTCAAAGCGGCAGTATCAGGCGCAGGACGTAGCCTGAAGGAGAATCTGTTGCACGCTGAATTGTCAGAAGGGGCCCATGCCTATGCGGTTGGTGGCACGCATCGACATCTGGGCGAGTTCGATCAGGAATTCTCCGCTGCTGCCGGCCGGCCGGTACAGGTCCAGTTCACACCGCATCTGATCCCGGCCAACCGCGGTATTTTGGCCACCACCTATGTTCAAGGCGATCCTGTGACTATATATGAGACATTGACCGCAGT
>NZ_JBELFI010000094.1:0-10241 GCF_042093035.1 Yoonia sp.
CGCTGAAACGGGTCAATCCCGGTCAGACGCAGCTGGCGCACGGCGTCATAATCTGATGATGCATTAATCCCGTTCTTGATTGCGACGCGGCGTGCGAGACGCAGTTGGCGAGCCGTCAGCCCTTCTTTGCTGATCGCTGTGATCTGTTCGGCATGGGTGAGCTGCTGATCGGCTTTGACCGCAGCTTCAGTGAGGGGCTCGGCTATGGTCGGCTCTTGGTCCGGGTTTTGCCCCTCGCGGCGGCGGACACGGAAGCGCTTAATCGTGGGTTTGGTAGTCATATAGAACCCTTGCCTCTTCCAGTGAGTCAAACATATGTAATTGCCCGTTCTTGAGCACCGCAGCAGACTTCGCAATCCGCTCCAGCGTCGCAGGTTGATGCGAGACGATAACAACGGTCGCTTTTTCTAACCGCTCCCGCAGGATTTCGCCAGCGCGCCGATTGAATTCCACATCCGCCGAAGCGGGCATCCCTTCATCAATCAGATAAATATCAAAATCAAGCGCCAGCATCAGCGCAAACGTGAACCGCGATCGCATACCTGAGGAGTACACCCCGACGGGCTGTTCAAAATATTCCTCTAGCCTGCAGAGCCATCTGCAAAATGCCTCGACGTAGTCGGGATCAAGGCCATAGAGCCGCGCGATGTAACGGCTGTTTTCCTTCGCCGACAGCTTGCCGTTGATCCCACCGGTAAACCCGAGCGGAAACGATACCCGGCAGGTTTTGCGAATGGTGCCTTCATCGGGTTTTTCCAATCCCGCCATCATGTTGATAAGCGTCGTCTTGCCGGTCCCGTTCGGCGCGAGAATGCCGAGCGAATTGCCAAGCTCAACCCGGAAAGATGCGCGGTCCAGAATGACCTTGCGTTGGGTGCCTGTCCAAAATGATTTGCTGACCGAAGAAAACTCCAGCATGTGTGCCCTGCTCTGATGCGCGCCCTGTGTTTTATGGGCAAACTATTAACATGCCCTCAGCCATTTCAATAGCGCGACTTTGCAGCATATTTATAGCGACATTCGTGTGAACATCATAGGTTTGGCGCAACGAGCAAGGAAAGACTGCGACATGCCGCTCCAATCCGCCATCGAGAACTGCAGCCTATGTGCTGCTCGTTTTGCCGCGACCGTGACGTGCCACGACCCAAGGCCCGTTGTCTGGTTCGATGCCACGCCGCGCATTTTGCTTGCAGGGCAGGCGCCGGGGATGCGGGTCCACCAATCCGGGATCCCATTTGATGACCGCTCAGGCGATCGATTGCGCGACTGGATGGGCATTGATCGACGCGTGTTCTATGACCGCCAGCAGATCGCGATTGTGCCGATGGCTTTTTGCTTTCCGGGCTATGATGCCGCGGGTTCGGACCTGCCTCCGCCCAGAATTTGCGCGACGACGTGGCATGATCTGGTAATGGCGGAGATTGGCGAGGTGCCGCTCACTTTGCTGGTTGGTCGCTATGCGCATCGCTGGCATCTTGGTGTCAAATCCAATGTTACGCAAACAGTTGCGGACTGGCGCGACCATGCACCGCGCGTGTTTCCCTTGCCTCATCCATCGTGGCGCAATACCGCTTGGTTGAAGAATAACCCGTGGTTTGCGGAGGATCTATTGCCCGCTCTGCGCGCCCAAGTGAAAGATGCATTGCCATGACCGACCTTGATGAAGCGCACGCCGCGATGGAGGCCGCACCGCAGGACGACACCGCGCGATTGCGTTTTTATGAGCGTCTGGCGGATACCGAACTCTTCATGCTTTTGGGCGAAGAGGCGGCAGGCGCGCAGATCACGCCAGAGCTTTTTGAGATTGAGGACCAACGGTTCACGTTGGTCTTTGATCGCGAAGAGCGGTTGTCGCAATTCGTGGGACGTGTTGCACCCTACGCTGGCCTGCCGGGGCGGGCATTGGCGCAGATGTTGCAAGGGCAGGGGATAGGATTGGCGCTCAATCTTGAAGTCGCGCCTTCTGCAACGTTGATCCCGGCGGAAGCGGTCGATTGGCTGGTCGAAACGCTGTCCCATGGGCCTGATGAAACAGAGGCGCGTTTGACCGAAATTGCGGCCCCCATGGGTCTGCCAGAGGCCGTTGTCACCGGGCTGGACCGCAAGCTGGCAATCGCGGCAGGGTTGGCGCGTTTTGCCTATCTGGCAGCGGCCACATATGAAGACGGCGCGCGCGGTCATGTTCTTGCCTTCGTGGATGCCGTGGAGGGGGCCGAAAAAGCGCTTGCGTCCGCGGCGGGCGAGGCGCTGACATTTTCTGGGATCGAAGCGGGTGTTATGGATGTGCTTTTTGTGAAAGCGAGCGATCCCTTGTCGGCTAACCTTGCGCGCGTCGGGCTGCGCTTTGATCTGCCAGAGCCGGAAAAACCACATCAGCCAGGCGCACCGGGGATGGACCCGCAAAGCCCCCCGAAACTGCGTTAATAGGCCAATCCGCGATCAACCAGATAGTGCAAGGGCTTTCCGGCCTGCCCGCGTGTGATATTTTCTGCAATCACCCGGGCTGCGGTTTCGGCGCGTGTCGTCGAGGCAATATGGGGCATGACGGTCACCTTCGGATGCGCCCAAAACGGATGGTCCGGCGGCAGCGGTTCAGTGCGAAATACGTCCAGTGTCGCATGGGCAAGCTGGCCGCTGTCCAGAGCCTCCAGCAGTGCCCTGTCATCAATCAACGGGCCACGACCGGGATTGATGACAAACCCGCCTCTGGCCATGCGCGCAATGGTCTCGGCATTGATAATATTCATGGTTTGAGGTGTTTGCGGCAGGAGCAAAATCACAATTTGCGCGTCCTTGAGCGCCTCTTCCAAGCCTTCATCACCATGCAGACAGCGGATATTCGGGATATCTTTGGCGCTGCGGCTCCATCCCGTGACGGGAAAGCCAAGCTGGTGCAGTGCCTGTCCACAAGCCGCACCCAATGCGCCAATGCCAAGGATCGTCACAGGCCGATTTGCAGCGACAGGCGGAATGATACCGTCCCGCCAAACGCCGTCTTGGTTGGTGATATGAAGGTCCATGCCCAGATGATGGCGCAGGGTATGTCCCGTCACCCATTCAATCATCCCGTCGGTCAGACTTTCATCCACCAAACGGCAGAGCGGCTGCGTCAAAGTCGCATTGTCCACGACGGTCTCAACACCGGCCCAAAGGCCCATGACGGCCTTTGTCTTGGTGTAGGGCGTGAAATCAGTCACCGGACCATTTGGCGCGAAAATGATATAGTCGACATCCCCAGGCGCATGATCGCGAGAAAGAGACGCGTGCAGACCGCACTCAGCAAAGGCAGCGTTCAAGGGGGCCTGGTATTCGTCCCAAGCTGCGGGTTTGGCGGAAAACAGAATATTGAGCATTAACGGGGCCTGTGTACATGCGCACTTTGAACCAGTCCGAAGCCGACCAGAAGAACGAGCATCGCCGAGCCGCCGTAACTGACAAGCGGTAGCGGTACGCCGACAACAGGGGCAAGGCCAGTGACCATCGCCATATTGACCGCAAAGAACAAAAAGAACGTTATCGCGATCCCCAGTGTCAAAAGTGACGCGAAGCGATCGCGATTGCTAAGGGCTGAAACGACACAGAAAAAGACGATCAAGAGATAAAGACCGAGCAGACTGACCGCACCGACAAATCCGAATTCCTCGGCCAATGTGGTAAAGATGAAGTCCGTTTGTTTCTCGGGAAGGAAATTCAACCGCGATTGTGTCCCTTGCATAAATCCACGTCCTGTCCAGCCACCAGAGCCGAACGCAATCTTGGCTTGCGTGATATGGTACCCGGCGCCAAGCGGGTCATTGGAAGGATCAAGGAATGTGTCAATGCGTCGGTACTGGTAATCCTTGAGCAATTGCCAGGGCGTGCCGCGGCTTTGGAAAACTGCGACAACTGCGCCAATGCCAGCACTTGCAACGGTCGCAAAATAGATCCAATGCACGCCGGCAAGAAACATAACCGACGCGCCGCCCATCAGCAGCAATAGTGCCGTTCCCAGATCAGGCTGGTTCAACACAAGCATCGTCGGGATAAGCATGAAAAAGACCGGCAGCAACACCCACAAAGGATGCGAGGTTTTCTTGCTTGGCAACCAGTCATAGTAGGCCGCGAGAAACATCACCAGCGTGATCTTCGTCAGCTCTGAGGGTTGCAGCCGCATGAAGCCGATATCGATCCAGCGCTGGGCGCCCATGCGGACCTCACCGAAGAATTCGACCCCGAGCAACAGCACAATCGATCCGCCATAGGCCAGAAACGCCATATTGCGCCAAAACCAGATCGGTACCATTGCCACGATGAACATCAACACCATGCCAAGCGCAAAGCGTTCCATCTGCGGCACCGCCCACGGGCGCGTTGAGCCTCCGGCGACGGAATAGAGCATGACAAAGCCAGTGCTCGCCACCGCAATCAGCAACAGGATGATCGGCCAATGCAAATACAAGACCTTGCGAAATCCAGTGGGTACGAACTTGGTATTGTGCGCAAGATAGCTCATTGACGGCGCCGCGCTCTTTTGGGGTGCCACTTCATATCAGATGCCCTTTGCTTCCGGTTTCGCCCGGTGCGGTCCGTCTGACGCCAAAAATGAAATGTGCCGCAAGCAACACCAATGGGTAGACAAGGATCGTGGCCAGCATCTGCGTCACCGTCAAACTGACCGGCGGTCGGGGGAGCATGACAACTGTCAAAACGATCAGATTGGCCAGCGTGATCGCGACGATCCCGCCGGCAATCGTGCCCCACTCCGCGAGCAAAGGCATATTGCGAAACTCGTGGGTCCGGCGGCGGATCACTTCGGTCAGGATCACAACAAGAGCAGCCCAAAGCCCAGGCGGGCGCATGAACAGAAAATCCGTCATCAAGAAGAAAGCGGCGACGACGATGACGGGCAAATAAGACGGCTTGCGCGCCACCCACGCCAAAGTCACCGCAAGCAGCATATCCGGCCCCGCCCATGAATGCGGGCGCATATCGCGCGGCACAAGTGCAATCACAACGATGATAAAGGCGAGCCCGACGAAAACGCCGCGGTTTATCCATGTCTTGCCATCGCTGCGCTCAGCCATCAGCGGCCTCTTGTGATTGCAAGGCAACGGGGTTGACGCTGGCAGGCTCAAGAAATTCGGCGTCTGGCGCCAAAAGCTGATCTGGATCAGGAATGGCCTCATGGGGCTGAGATCGCAGGACACGCAGGAATTCAAGGCGTTGGTAATCTGCTGCCAGCCGGACGCGCAGGCGGTCTGCGGTGTCCAATGCGACCTGTCCAACCAAAAGGTCTGCCGGGAAGATGCCGCCATCACCCGATGACACAACACGGTCGCCGGGGCGCACGAAGGCGGTGTCATCCAAAAACTCAAGCGGAGGGTTCAAAGAGTTGTCGCCAGCCAGAATTGCCTTTTGGCCGGACGGTTGGATTGTCACGGGGATTCGGCTTGAGGTATCGGTCAACAGCATCACGCGGCTGGTTTCATTGCCAACGCCTGCGATCCGCCCAACAAGTCCGATCCCGTCCATTGTTGGCCAGCCATCAAGAATACCATCACGTGCGCCCACATTTACAAGGACAGATTGCCGGAATGGCGATCCGCTGTCGGTAATGACAACGCCGGTCACATATGTCAGCTGCGGATCAAGGCTGACGTTATTGAGGTCAAGCAGCTTGGCGTTCTCCTGCTCAAGCTGGAGCGCGGCTTCTTTCCATGCCTTCATCTGCTGCAATTCGCGGCGAAGGTCCTGGTTCTGGGCGCGTAGCTGGCGGTAGCTCTCAAAGTCACTTAACAGATTGGCCGCACCGGTGATCGGTGCCATAGCCCAGTCGAACGAAGGCACAACCGCATCTATGGCCGCCGCACGAAACCGTTCGACGCGTGGGCTGTCGATCCGCCAGATGAGAAACAAGCCAACCAAGGCCAAGACCAATAACCCGACCAGCAACCTGCGGATCGGGCCAATATAGTCTTCGTTGGTCTTGTCACGTGCCAAGGGCGGCTTTTCCCTCGTTGTCGGGTGTTAGCTGTCGTAGTCTATCACATGCCGCAGCTGTTTTTCATATTCTAGTGCACGACCGGTGCCCAGGGCCACACAATTGAGTGACTCGTCAGCGACCGAAATTGCAAGCCCGGTCTGCTCACGCAATGCCAGATCAAGCTGACCGAGCAGCGCACCGCCACCAGTGAGCATCACACCGCGGTCAACAATATCCGCCGCAAGGTCCGGCGGTGTCGCTTCGAGTGCTGTCATCACGGCTTCGCAGATTTGTTGGACCGGCTCCGCAAGGGCTTCAGCGACCTGCGCTTGCGAGATCTCGGTTTCCTTGGGCACGCCATTGAGCAGGTCACGGCCACGAATTTGCATTGACTGACCACGGCCATCATCGGGCATCCGGGCGGTGCCGATCGATGTCTTGATCCGCTCCGCAGTGCTTTCCCCGATCAGAAGATTATGTTGGCGGCGCAAATAGTTGATGATCGCCTCATCCATCCGGTCACCACCGACACGGACGGAGCGTGCGTAGACAATGTCACCCAAAGACAAAACGGCCACTTCTGTTGTGCCACCACCGATATCGACGACCATGTTGCCGGTCGGATCAGTGATTGGCATACCGGCGCCGATGGCGGCGGCGATGGGCTCTGCGATCAAACCGGCGCGGCGGGCCCCTGCGGACAGGACCGACTGACGGATCGCGCGTTTTTCCACTGGCGTCGCGCCATGGGGGACGCAAACAATGATCTTGGGCTTCGAGAAGGTGGATCGGCGATGCACTTTGCGAATGAAGTGCTTAATCATTTCTTCTGCGGTGTCAAAATCCGCGATGACGCCGTCGCGCATCGGTCGGATCGCCTCAATGCTGCCGGGGGTGCGGCCAAGCATCAGCTTGGCGTCTTCACCGACTGCCAATACTTTCTTGACGCCATCTTTGACGTGGTATGCCACCACTGATGGTTCCGACAATATGATGCCCTTGCCTTTGACAAAGACCAGCGTGTTCGCTGTGCCGAGGTCAATCGCCATATCCGAAGAAAAAATTCCGCCAAAGCCTGCCATGAAGTGGCCTTCCCAATCCCAATGTGTCTTGGCCCGCACCGCTGCCGGTGATGCAGGCCTCAGATGCTTATAAGCTTTGCGTTCAGAGGATTGAAGCCCTCGAATGCCGCGACGCAGCGGCAAATCTATTCTTATGATTTTACAACTTTTATTTCGTTGAAATGGGTTCTCTAAGCGCAAGGATTTCATATTTTCGGCTTTTGTCTTCCGCAGCAAGAGCATCGATAGGGCTGGCGCCGGTTAAAACAAAAACGGGCGGCACGCTTTTACGCACCACCCGTATCTCGACTGAGTCGCGGATTGCGGTCAGGTATCTTTGTAGGAAACACCTTTGATATCGTAGCCGGGCTCTGATTGTTCGCGGCGCACCAGTAAGCGATTGAGCGCGTTTATATAGGCCTTCGCGCTGGCCACGACGGTGTCTGTATCCGCCGATTGGCCGGTGGCAATGCGGCCTTCTTCCTCCATCCGCACAGTGACTGTGGCCTGCGCATCGGTGCCTTCGGTGACGGCACTCACCTGATAAAGTTGCAAACGCGCGCGGTGGGTGAAGATGGCTTTGACTGCGTTGAACGTGGCATCGACCGGGCCGTCGCCAGTCGCCGTCGTTGCAATATCCGCGCCATCAACTTCCAGCACCATGTCAGCGGTCTGAGGCCCCTGGGTGCCGCAGACAACGCGCAGGGATTTCAGCTTGAGGCGATCGTCCTCGGCGTCGTTTTGGGTGACCAAAGCCATCAGGTCGTCGTCAAAGACCTCCTTTTTGCGGTCGGCCAAATCCTTGAAACGAACAAAGACATCATTGAGTTGGTTATCAGCCAGATCGAAGCCCAGCTCTGTCAGTTTGGCCCGCAAAGCGGCGCGACCGGAGTGTTTGCCCAATGGCAAGGACGTCCCCGACAGTCCCACGTCCTCGGGCTTCATCACCTCGAAGGTTTCGCGGTTTTTCAACATGCCGTCCTGATGAATCCCGCTCTCATGGGCAAAAGCATTCTTGCCGACGATGGCTTTGTTGAATTGCACGGCAAAACCGGACACGGTCGCGACACGCCGCGAGATGTTCATGATCTTTCGGGTGTCGATGCTGGTTTCGAAGGGCATGATATCGCCACGGACTTTCAGTGCCATGACAACTTCTTCCAGCGCGGTATTGCCCGCGCGTTCACCCAGACCATTGATTGTGCATTCGATCTGACGCGCGCCACCTTCGACAGCGGCCAGAGAGTTTGCCGTCGCCATACCAAGGTCGTTGTGGCAGTGGGTGGCAAAAATCACTTCATCTGCGCCGGGAACTTCATTGATTAACATACGGATCAGATCTGCACTTTCCACGGGTGCGGTGTAACCGACCGTATCTGGTATGTTGATCGTCGTGGCACCGGCTTTGATCGCAATTTCGACAACGCGGCGGAGGTAGTCTTCTTCCGTGCGGGTCGCGTCCATCGGGGACCACTGCACATTGTCACACAGATTGCGCGCATGGGTGACCGTGTCGTGGATGCGCTCTGCCATTTCGTCCATCGTCAGATTTGGAATGGCGCGGTGCAGCGGGGAGGTGCCGATAAAGGTGTGAATGCGCGGCGATTTCGCCTGTTTCACGGCGTCCCAGCACCGGTCAATGTCTTTGTAGTTGGCGCGGGCCAAGCCGCAGATTGTTGACGATTTTGCTCGCGCCGCGATGTCGCTGACCGCTCTAAAATCACCTTCTGAAGCAATCGGAAAACCCGCTTCGATAATGTCGACGCCCATTTCATCCAGAAGTTCTGCGATTTCGAGCTTTTCGTCATGGGTCATGGTGGCGCCCGGCGACTGTTCGCCATCGCGCAATGTGGTGTCGAAAATCAACACTTTATCTTTGGTCATGTTCCTAATCCTTTGGTCCTTAGCATTCTAGATTGGCGCTGGTCCCCTCTGAGCGGTCGCGCCGAATGGCACGCTCAGAGGTTGCTAAGGCGTAGGCGCGCGCGCAAAAGCAGACCCAAGGGGTCCATGCTGGTGATATTGCTGCGCGTCATCATGGGGGCGACTATACAAAGCTTTGCCCGGTTGGAAAGGGAGGAATGCGCTCCGCGCGGGAGTTTTTGGCCAAGATGAAGGAGCGGCGTTGCGTGCCGCTGCTGGTCTGTCGCTGATGCGGCCCTAGGTCTTGGAGGGGAAGTGGAGATTGCGATGAAAGCTTTGGTTATAGGAGCGAGTGGCGGGATCGGTGCGGCGATCGTCACGCAGTTGCGAATGGCAGGCTGGGATGTGACCACGCTTTCGCGGTCGCGGGACGGTTTGGATGTGACGGACGCCGCCTCTGTCGACGCGGCGATGAACGAGTTATCGGGGCCTTTTCACTTGATTTTGATCGCGGTTGGCATTCTTGCACCTGATAGTGGCCAGCCAGAAAAGTCGCTTGCTGCAATCGATGCGCTGGCGATGGCGCGGGTTTTTGCGGTAAATACGATTGGCCCGGCGCTTGTTTTGCGGCATGTCTCGCGGCTGTTGCCGAAAGACCAGTGCGGCGTCGTAGCGACCCTGTCTGCGCGCGTTGGATCAATTGGGGACAACCAGATCGGCGGATGGTATTCCTATCGCGCGTCAAAGGCGGCGTTGAACCAGATTGTGCATGGTGCTGCGATTGAACTTGGTCGGTCGCACAAGCAATGCATCTGTGTAGTACTCCATCCCGGCACGGTTGAGACGCCGTTTACAGCCAATTATGCGGGTCGCCACAAGACTGTACCTGCGCAGGACGCTGCCGGAAAATTGCTTGATGTGATCGCGTCGCTCACACCAGCGCAAACGGGTGGATTTTACGATTATGCCGGGCGGGAGATCGTTTGGTGAAGCTGGTCCTTGTCCTCGGAGATCAACTTTCGCTTGATCTATCAGCACTTCAAAAAGCAGACAAAAACCGCGATCGGGTTGTTATGGCCGAAGTCTCTGGCGAGGCGACTTATGTGCCGCACCACCCCAAGAAGATCGCTTTTACTTTCATGGCGATGCGGAAGTTTGCGAAGACGCTTCGCGCGGAGGGTTGGCGCGTGGACTACACCAAGCTTGATGATCCCGAAAACACGGGCTCTATCACCGGCGAGCTGATCCGTCGTGCCGCTGACCATGATGCCGCCGGGGTTGTCTACACTGAGCCGGGTGAGTGGCGTTTGATTGCCGCGCTCGCCGAAATGCCGTTGCCCACGCATTCATTGCCA
>NZ_JBELFI010000095.1:0-10235 GCF_042093035.1 Yoonia sp.
CGTGTGCTCTTCCGATCTATGTTGGCCAGCCTACCATTCGCCTACATGTGGATGATGCCGTCACAGTTGGAGGAATTTTCGCAAAGCCTTATTGCAGTGAGCCTCTTCATTTCGAATTGGCTGTTTGGGGCCGAGACCGGATATTTTGAATCTGCTGCGGAGCTAAAACCACTCCTGCATACTTGGAGCTTGGCAGTAGAAGAACAATATTACTTTTTGTTTCCCGTTTTTCTATTGGCGATCTGGCGGTTTGGGCGGCAAAAAGTGTTCTATGTTATTCTGGTCTCTGCCATCCTTAGTTTGCTCTTGAGCGAATGGGGCTGGCGCAATGAGCCTGATATTAGCTTCTATTTCACTTTTTCCCGATTTTGGGAGCTGCTCGTAGGTTCAATTTGCGCATTTCTACTCTCGGGCAGGACGATAAAGCCAAACAATCTGCTTAGTCTGATTGGCCTTGCAGCCGTGATATTCGCGGTGTTCGTCTATGACCAAACGGTCCCATTTCCAAGTGTTTACACTTTGGTTCCTGTTACTGGTGCGGCTCTGATTATCTTGTTCGCAGGTCGCGGCACATTTGTTGGATCGCTGCTGTCAATGCGTGGTTTGATTGGCGTCGGACTGATTTCTTACAGTGCGTACCTTTGGCATCAACCACTCTTCGCATTTGCTAGACTACGCTCCATTTCCGAACCAAGCAGTCTGTTGATTTCGGCACTTGCTATTTTGGCGTTGGTGCTCGCGTGGGCAACATGGCATTTTGTCGAACAACCATTCCGACAACGTTCGCGGCCAGCTTTGCCTACCCAGAAAAGCGTATTTGTTGCCAGCGCAATCGCCGGGGTTGCTTTCATTGGAATCGGGCTGGCGGGACAAATCTCAGGTGGTTTTCCGGTCCGCTTGAGTGTTGAATTGCAACAAATTGCATCCGCTGAAGAGGAACGTTCGGGGCGCCAATGCCTGTTCAATGAGAGAAAAGGTTTGCCGGATGCTCCAATTCCAGAATGTGTCTTCCCGTCAGGGGAATCACAGCCCACAGTTATGATGATTGGAGATAGTCACTCCAACGCTATGAACGAAGAATTAAGCAAATTGCTGCTGAACAATGGACTTGCGCATTATATGACAACTTATATCGGCTGCCCTCCAATCCCAAAATTACGTAGATTTGATAGGGCAGAGGACCATGACTGTGCGGGCTTCAATGAGGATGCTTATGCCTTCGCCGAGGCAGCGAATATCGATACGGTTGTTCTGGCTGCACGGTGGCCGCTGTTCTTAGAGGGAAGCCGTTTTGACAATGGAGAGGGCGGGGTTGAATTGGGGGCGCCAGCGGTTGTTGATTTGAATGACCGAACCACTGCAGATCGGGACGAACAGGACCGCCGTGAGAGAGTATTGAGGTCCTACGAACGCGAAATCAAAGGGCTGTCCGAACGCTTCAATGTTGTCCTTGTCTATTCTGTCCCCGAAGCTGGTTGGGACGTGCCGCAACGTGCGTTCAAACAAATTCTGTTTGGTTCTGTCAACGCTCCCGTCAGCACATCCTATGCTCGCTATCTTGCTCGGAATCGCGATGTTGAAATTCTTTTTGATAAACTAGTTGCTGAGAGCCCGCGTATTCAGGCCGCGCGGATACAGGACGCGTTGTGCTCTGAAGCGACTGGGCGCTGTGTCAATGCAGATCAAGGTGGGGTCTATTACTATGATGACGATCACCTATCAAGCACTGGTGCTGCACGCATTGCGCCCATTATCCTTGAGGCAATCAGGGCAGTAACCCCGCGTCGTCAGTTGAATTGATATCGTACGTCAGGCGCTCACGGATGGCCGCTCAATTCGTTCAGCGGCTTGCACCCTAACCATTTTCGCACTTGCTTCTTTGACATGAAATGCGCCGGCAAGAATACGGCCTCCAGAAAATAGCGACAAAAATAGGTGAATCAATTATGAAACCGATTGTTATCATTGCCGCTTGGAGCAGCGGCTCGACCGCTGTCGCGGGGTATCTGGATGCTTGCGGTGGATATAGCTGCCCGCCGCATTTCCGTACCAATGACACCAGGACCCCAACGCATATGAACCTTTGGCTTACCAAGCGGCGTTGGGGAAGCTTTTTGATGAAACGTTGCTCAAGGAAGTTGGAAAACAGCAGGATTTCATTGTCTGGTTTGATGCGTGGTGGGCAGAACAATGCGATGAAGCGGCGCGTCAGCACCGCACACATATCGTTCTCAAACAGCCCTTGCAGACACTCTTGTTGCCCTTTCTAAAGCAACGCATCGACCCCATATTTGTTTTTGTCACCCGGCCGCTCAAAGACATCGAGAGAACGCGCAGACGGCGCAATTGGCCTGCTGTTTATGGTGCCGCTGGCGCAGATGCGCTCTATAAGGCCGCCTTCAATTTCTTGGTCGCTAATGGCTGCCCCTATCTTTCAATTCCTTATGACGTATTCCGATCAGACCCTGAGTTAAGGCGGAAACTCATTGATTTTGTGGAGCTGGAGCCAACCGACGAAATGCTTTCCTTGGCCGAGGATTTCTTGCGGCCCGCTGGATAGCATGGCGGTACTTCGCAGATAAGACCTGCGCATCTAGTCCAGATTGACCGCGTAGCGGATGCCAAATGTTTCCAAGCCCGGGTTCACTGACTGCAGGTCTGCATTCGACCGATGGTCATAGAGCACCGTGATGCTTGCCCCGTTCTCAAACCTGTACCCGGCACCCACTGCTGATCGAAATTGCAATGCGCCACCAAGATCAGGTCCGTCGCCACGGACATGCAGGCCGGGCATCACGGACGCCTCAAAAAAGAACCGGCTTTCAAGATGTCTCTGGGAAGTCCATTTGGCGCCGACGCCCACCCACATATCGCTTTCGTCTGTCAAAGAGCCCCCGTAGGTTATCGCGAAGGGCCCATAGGATTGGCCGCTGTCAAAGCCGAGGTAGACCTCTTGACCCAACTGCCTTTCATCGAAAAGGACGTTCGCGGCCTGAAAGTTCCATGTTGGTGGGCCGTAACGTGAATCCAGACAGCCGGTTGGGCAGTCATTGAGGATCATGTCGCCAAGCCCGAGGATGAAAAATATTGCAGCCAGAGTGCCGTCCATTGTTGTCGTCCTTCAATCGTCAGGCGCGATCAGTCCAAGACCGCGCAGATAGATGCCAATGCCGGTTTCGAGCAAATCCTCGGGTGGGAATGGGCTTTTGGTGCCGGGATTGGCGCGTGCAAAAAGTTCAACCACACCATGGCTCAAGGCCCAAATATGGGCGCTAAACATCTGTGGTGGCGGTCTTTTTTCAATCGGAATGTGTTGGCTAAGCTGTTCGGCGGCTTTTTCCAGAACCCCCATCGCGCGGGTTGCAACCGCATGCAGTTCCGGTGAGCGGTTGATCGAAATGCCACTTTCGAACATCGCGATATAGTAGCCGGGGTACTTGCGCGCAAAGGCTAGATAGGCCCGGCCCGTTGCTTCAAATGCGGCGAGTGCAGAGGGTTGCCCATCCCCAAAGGCATGTTCCATCAGGTCGCCGAAAAGCTCATAGCCTTTATGTGCAGCAGCGGCGATCAAGTCCTCGCGACCTTCAAAATGGCGATAGACGGCGGCGGGGGTCACGCCGGCTTCGCGGGCCGCCTCTGAGAGGGTAAACCCGGTGGGACCGCGCTTTTCGATCAGGGTCAGACAGCCCATAATCAGTGCTTCGCGCAGATTGCCGTGGTGATAACCGCGTTTAACCATGCCAGAGGTCAGGGCCTCCGATGATTTCCGCGTCAAGCGGGGTGAGTGCGCTTGCGTCCTTGCGGGCGTAGTCAAGCTGCGACAGGATATAGCGGATCACCTGCACCCGCGCACGCCGTTTGTCATCGGCACGGATCACAGTCCAAGGGGCCACATCACTATGGGTTTTCGTAAGTGTTTCATCAATTGCCTTGGAATAGGCATCCCATTTTGCCAACCCAGCGACGTCAATCCAGCTGAGTTTCCATTGCTTGAGCGGATCGCTTTCGCGGTCCAGAAACCGCTTCATTTGCGTTGCACGCCCAACGTTGAGCCAGATCTTAATCAGTGTGATCCCCTCGTTGACCAACATGTTTTCGAACTCAGGCGTTTGGGTGAACCAGCGGTCGCGTTGCTCTGGCGTACAAAAGCCGAAAACATGCTCTACGACGCCCCTGTTGTACCAACTGCGATCGAAAAGCGTCACTTCACCTTCGGATGGTAGATGTTTGATATACCTTTGAAAATACCATTGAGTTGCCTCAACATCCGAAGGCTTCGACAGGGCGACGATTTTTGCATGACGCGGGTTCAGATTTTCGCGAATTCGCTTGATCGTTCCGCCTTTGCCTGCCGCATCCCGGCCTTCAAAGACCACGGCGATGCGTTGGCCTGTATCACGCGCCCAGGCTTGCATCCGCACCAGCTCAATCTGGAGCGCGGCGAGTGCGTCTTCATATGCGTC
The DNA here is from genome assembly GCF_042093035.1 of Yoonia sp. Classification (GTDB taxonomy): domain Bacteria; phylum Pseudomonadota; class Alphaproteobacteria; order Rhodobacterales; family Rhodobacteraceae; genus Yoonia. The sequence continues at coordinate 4,464 of NZ_JBELFI010000095.1, forward strand.
ACGCTCCCAACGCTGGTCATAAGGGAAGGCTGGATCGAGAATGTCACCCTTGCGGCCCGCCATGATCGCATTGCGCACGTCTTCCGGGGCCTCGTCCGCGAAGTAACGGCTGATACCTCCGTCAAAGGGTAAATCCATGAAAACTCTCCTGAATGTCTGCCTATCTATATGAGGCTTAACATTGCAAAGCGCAATTGCAATGCGGCTTCAGCGGTTGAGACCCGCGCGCGCCGCTGCGCGATCAATGGCGGCAATCACGCGGAGCGGTGCCGCATGATGTGGCATGTGACCAATACCGGGCAACCGAGTCGTATTCACCTGACGTACAATCTTTTCGATTTCTTCGGCATGGATACTGATCGGCACTGTTTCGTCGGCTTCACCGTGCACAAATTCGATTGGCAGAGTTAATTCCGGGTAACGCTTTGCCATCTCGACCACATGCGGGCGCAGCGTGTTCACCTGCCGGATGTTTGCGCGCATGCTGTCCGCGCGCAGGGTCAGGTCGGTGCCAATGTAGTTGCTGTAACCTTCAGGTTCGGTTTGCGGGGCGAAAGTGCTCTCGATCCTGCGTGCGACGATGCTTTGCGGCAGCAATGCCGACAGAAGCGGGATTGTCACCAGCCCGCCAAACACGCTGCCATTGACGGTGTAATAGGGGTCCAATTCGCCCGGCCATGGCATGGCAACCCCGGCAAGCGACACCACTGCCTTGGCGTTCACGGGTACGCCTTCATCCAGCCCTGCCAATGCCCAGGCCAACGCCACGACCCCGCCATAGCTGTGACCGGCGACAATCGGATCGGCAATCCCGATTTCGGTTGCGGCTTCACGAAGCATATGTGCCTGGTCAAGCGGGCTGGCGCCTTCGACTTCGGTCAATCCGTTTTCGACATGCGGAACGCGATCCGTATATCCCAAGCCGGGCCGATCGAACGCTGTTACGGTGTAGCGATCAGTCAAACGACGCATCAGATCAAAGGTGAATTCGCGCAAGTTTCCGCCTGCACCATGCAGTAAGATCAGATGCGGCCCGCGACCTTCCTGCACAAAATGGACTTTGCCGCCTGTCACATCGATGAAGGAGCCCAGCGGGGGGTAATTTACCTCTGCCTGTGCTGCGCGTTGTTTGGTACCCACAGCCGTAAAGGCCGCCCCAATGGCGATCGCAATAGCGGATACTGTCAACGTCTTAACGACCAATTTTATCCAACTCAAAATGGGTGGTCTGGTAAATTTCGTTTATCCAGTTTCCATATAGGAGGTGTGCGTGACTTCGCCACCTGTTCTGCGGCTGTTGGGTTGGGTCATCATCCGGATAATAGTTCATCGGCACGTTGATTGGGGTGCCTTCTGCGATATCGCGGTCATATTCCTGCTTGAGCGTGCCACTGTCATATTCAAAATGGTTGAAGATATAGAGCGCACGATGGGCAGGGTCTTCAACCAGCGCAGGGCCTGATTCGTCACTTGTAATGAGCGTTTGAAGGCCCCCCACGGCATCAATCTCGTCCTGGCGCATCTCGGTCCAGCGACTTACGGGGATCACGCAATCATCAGAGAAACCCCGCAGAAAAGGCGACGCGGGCGCCGTGTTATGATGCCGGAAACAGCCAAAGGCCTTATGGTCCAACAAGTGTTTTTGCACACCATGGAAATAGTTTATCATTGCCATCCCGCCCCAGCAGACGCCAAAGGTGGAATGCACATTGGTTTGTGTCCATTCAAAGACCTCTGTCAACTCATCCCAATAGGTCACCTGCTCAAAGGGAAGATGTTCGATCGGGGCGCCGGTGATGATGAGCCCGTCATACTTGTGGTCTTTGACTTCTGAGAACGGGCGGTAGAACTCTTCCATATGCTCGGCGGCGGTGTTCTTTGTCTGGTGCTCTGACATGCGCAGCAATGACAGCTCAATCTGCAAAGGTGTCGCCCCAATCAGTCGCGCGAATTGATTCTCGGTCTGGATCTTCTTTGGCATCAGATTCAACAAGGCAATCCGCAGCGGGCGGATGTCCTGACGGGCGGCGGTGTCTTCATCAAGCACCATGACGCCTTCTTGCGACAACACATCATAGGCGGGCAGGGCGGCGGGCAATTTAATCGGCATCGGTTATTTTCCTGATAGGAGGGCAGAGATAGGCGGCTTAGCTGCGCATCTCAAGGGCGTCAGCAATCATGCTAACAAAGCCCTCCTGATCCTTGACGGCCTCAACCGCCTCCTGCGGGACGGTAATACCCCATTTCTCGGCCATAGCTTTATAGCGCGGCTGGCGATGCGCCAAAGCCTTCGCAAAGGCCCAGCGGATGAAGTCATCGGGGTCTACCGTGTCAGAATGGGCGTTGAATTCATCCAGATAAGCCTCCCAAGTAGCCAGCAGGAAAGCCGGATCATAGGACATCGGCTTGGGTTCCTTGTCAAAGCGACGGATTAGCTCTGCCGTATGCGCCTCGGTCCCTTCAATCCAGACCATCAGCGTATTTGCGGCCAGATCGGTGAGGACCGGATCGACGGGGTTGTCGGCATCCACCCACTCGCAAATCGAGCCACCGGTGTCACAAATGAAATGCGGATATTGGTAAAGCGCGACAGAGCGGTCAATGAAATACTGCGTATCTAGCAAGGCGGCGATCTCAGACTGCTGAAACTCGTCCTGACGGCGCGTATATTCATCCCACGGCAGCCCACCCAATCCGGGATTGCCCGGCTTTCCGAGATATGACGACATCGGTTTGAGATCATCAAATGATATATTTGAGCCGATGTAGATCGAATTGGAGCGTAGAAGATCGCGCAGAAACGGCACTTTCATCGCCTCACGCTTGGCATTATCGGCGATTTTCTCACCCATGTAGCGGGTGCCGATCCGGTAATCGATCGAATAGTGGAACCAGTCGCCGGTGCTGCGGAGCATGGTCGACAGATATGTTTTGCCCAAACCCGACATCGCAAAGAGCAAGACACGCTTTTGCGGGGCGTTGCGCCATTCAGATGCAGATGCATAAATCATGGCGCTGTGGGTAACGCCAAGGCGCGGTTTCTGCCAGCATTTTTTGCGCCTTGCATCTGCGTCTTCGAAACAGTCGCCTCAAAGTGTATCCTGAAATGCCAATCATTCCGCGCCAATGCCTCCTTACCCCAGGACCGATGGCCAATTCGCATCAGCCGCAGCAATATGTCCCGCCACATCACGCAACCAACGACGACGCACGCTGGTCGAGAAATTCAGGTAGAGCTTGCCATCAACTACGGTCCAGGCTTCCGGCACGGTTGGCGCGGTATAGCCCTGACTTACAGCATAGGCACAATAGCCACCGTATTGCGGGGCGTAGGCCAGGGGATCAGCGGCAAAGGTATCGCGGTTATCAACACTGCTGAAGCGCCACGTCACTCCCATATAGTCAAATGTAATTCCAGGATCGCCTGCAACCGGACGGTCTTCCTTGAAATAAGCGACGACGTCTGATCCATCAACGGCAATCCCGTCTTCCGCATAGACCTGATGGGTGGCCGCCATGGCGCTGCGGGCGATAATAGTCGCTGCGGGTGCGATCATGGCGAAGGTTAAAAGGTGGCGGCGTGTGATCGTCATGTCGGGGTCCTCCATCGGTATCATTTTGGTTTGCTTGTCCTTAGTTGGGGCAAGGCCAGTGCCAAAAGAAAGGGGCCACACAGACATGTGACCCCGTGTTGCAATCGCGATTGAGGGCGGCTGGCACTCCCTTCCTTATCATCTTGCCCGGAAAACTCCCGCCGGAGGCATCTGCCGCCCGCGGTGACCGCCTTACGCCGGCGACCCGATCATACCCCGCGCCAGATCCAGCCGCCACCCAAAACGCGGCTGCTGTCGGTGTCATAAAACACGCATGCCTGCCCCGGAGAGACCCCCTGTTCCGCCACAAGCAGTTCCACTTCCGCCTCGGTCTCCGAGATCGGACGCAGAACCGCATCCGTCGGCGGGCGCGTGGAACGCACACGCACTGCGATTTGGCGCTCAGTTTGGTCCATCAGAGTGCCACCACCAATCCAGTTGATTTCCCGGATCGGGACGCGGCGCGTGGCCAGCAAGTCGCGCGGGCCCACAACGACCTGTTTGGCATCCACATCAAGTTTCACAACATAGAGCGGGTCCGAAAGGCCACCGATCCCCAAACCGCGGCGTTGACCAATCGTGTAGTGGATCACACCCCTATGGGTGCCAAGCGCATGACCTTCTGTATCAACAATCTCTCCGGGCGCGGCGGCACCGGGACGCAGCTTTTCAATGACAGCGGCATAATTGCCATTGGGCACAAAGCAGATGTCCTGACTGTCGGGCTTGTCAGCGACACGCAACCCGTATTTGCCGGCCAATACGCGCGTCTCTTCCTTTGAGGCATGATGCCCCAAGGGAAAGCGCAGATAATCCAACTGTTCCTGGGTGGTGGAAAACAGGAAGTAGCTCTGGTCCTTGGTCGGGTCGGCGGCAGAATGAAGCTCAGCACCGGCACCACCCATCTTGCGCTGGATATAATGGCCCGTCGCCATGCAATCCGCGTCGAGATCCTTTGCGGTCTCCAGCAGATCTTTGAATTTCACACGTTCATTGCAACGGATGCAGGGTACGGGTGTCGCTCCAGCCAAATAGCTATCCGCGAATTCATCCATCACGGCTTCGCGGAAGGTGTTCTCATAATCGAGCACGTAGTGGGGAAAACCCATGTCTTCGGCCACACGGCGGGCATCGTGAATATCCCGACCTGCGCAGCAAGCGCCCTTTTTCGCAAGCGCTGCGCCGTGATCGTATAATTGTAGGGTGACGCCAACCACATCGTAACCTTCTTCTGCGAGCATGGCGGCCACGACAGAACTGTCGACGCCACCGGACATGGCAACAACCACGCGTGTCTGCGCAGGCGGCTTGGCGAAGCCCAATGAATTGAGCGGGGAATCAAGTGACATGCTTTGTCCAGAAAATAAGGGTTCCGCGACAAAATATAGGAAAAGGCGGGGCACTCTCAAGGGGGCTACACCGCTCATTAATGCACATGCGTCATATTCGCGACTGGAGTGCGCTAGGAAAGGGGAAATTATGTACCTACGCAAAGTGGAAGGACCGCGATCAGTGACCTTGCCCGACGGCAGGATCATGACACGGGCAGACTTGCCAAGTGAGAAAACACGCCGCTGGGTCGCGTCGCGTAAAGCAGCCGTCGTGCGTGCAGTTGTGCATGGGTTGATTACGCAGAAAGAGGCGCTTGAACGATATGGCTTGTCAGAAGAGGAGTTCGACGGGTGGAAAACCGCAGTGTTGAACCATGGTGAAGCGGCCTTGAAAGCAACCAATCTGAAACGCTATAGACAACCCTAGGTAGAAATGCAATCGTTCCTCATGATAGTAACCAGAGATTAACCTTTATCCGGTTAGTTACAACTATCAAAAAATTTGAGTGGAGAACTCTCATGCGTGTGTTGCTTGTTGAAGACGACCCGACGACCTCTAAAAGTATCGAGTTGATGCTAACCCACGCCAACCTGAACGTCTATACGACGGACATGGGGGAAGAGGGGATCGATCTTGCGAAACTCTACGATTATGATTTGATTTTGTTGGATATTAACCTGCCCGACATGAACGGACATGAGGTGTTGCGTCAACTCCGCCTCAGCCGCATTGATACGCCTATATTGATCCTCTCAGGGGATGATGGGACTGAAAGCAAGCTAAAAGGCTTTGGTTTTGGTGCAGATGACTATCTGACCAAACCCTTCCACCGCGAAGAACTCGTGGC
>NZ_JBELFI010000096.1:0-10083 GCF_042093035.1 Yoonia sp.
GCGGAAATTGCCGGGCGTGTGAAGCTCGCATTTATTGCGGCGGACGGTCGGTACGACGCCATTGCGACCGAAGCGATCATGCCAGATGAGACTACGATTTCTGTCACCCGCAATGAGCTGCCCTTGGCGCTAACCCGCGACGAGGGCGCGGACATTGTCACGCGCTGGCTGCAAGAGGCACGCGTTGCCCGCGACACTGCTCAGTTTGCTTTGCCACCGTCGCGTGCGGATATTGGGGCAGGTGATGTTGTGGCGCTTACAGGCGATACGGCGACACAGCTCTACCGTATTGACCGCATTGATGAGGCGGGTGTCCGGCTCGCCGAGGCTACCAGGGTTGATGCCGAAATCCCGCAAGCGATTGTCCGCCCCCAGGAAGCCGCAGTCCTGCCCGCCTATCAGGGCCCGAGCCCAGTAGAGCTTCTGTTTCTTGATCTGCCTTTGCTCACGGGTGATGAAATTCCTCATGCGCCCTATGTCGCCGCCACTGCCGCGCCTTGGACTGGCAGTGTCGCACTTTACGGTGCGGCACAGGACAGCGACTACACGATGCTTGATACATTGCGCGCGCCCTGTGTGGTGGGCGTCACGCAAACGGCACTGGGCGCTGGGCCGATAGGCATTTGGGACCGTCAGGCCGGATTTGAAGTGGGTTTGGTGAGTGGTACCCTCAGTGCCACAACGCAAGAGGCGCTTCTGGCTGGCGCCAATACATTAGCCATTGGCAGCGGTGCCGCAGATGGTTGGGAAATCTTGCAGTTTCAGACCGCCGAGCCGATCAGCTCAGGTCGATTTGCAATTTCGCGTCTTTTGCGTGGGCAGTTCGGGACCTGGGGGGGGATGCCAGTCACGTGGCCGATTGGATCAAAAGTTGTGTTGCTTGATGGCACGCCACTTCAGATCGGCCTGCCCAGTACATCGCGCGGGACCGCCCGCCATTTCCGATATGGTCCGGCACAACAGCCCCTGGGGGATCCCAGCTACCGCTATGCCAGTCATGTGTTTGAAGGCAACGGCCTGCGCCCTTATCCGGTGACCCATTTGCGGGCACAGCGAACAGGATATGGTGTCGCCGTCGGTTGGATCAGGGCAACGCGCATTGACGGTGATCTTTGGGGAGATGCGGATGTGCCACTCGGTGAGGATATGGAGAGCTATCGCTTGCGTGTTGTGCAGAACGGTGTGCTGCGCCGGGAAGTCACCGTTGGGACACCCTCATGGAACTACGACCCGGCCTTGCTGGCGGCGGATGTAGGCACGGGGGTATTCGATATCACGGTCGCGCAACTGTCGTCGCGGTTCGGGGCGGGGCCAAGCATCAGCGTCACGGTAATCTGATGCGACCGGCGCAACTGGCGGACGTTGAAACTGCGGTCAGAATGCTGTTGCGGTATCCGCAGCAAGAGCATCAGCGGCAGATCGTGCAGCTCTTGGCTGCCGCCGATGCGGGCGATAGGCATCGAAGAAATCATGGCAGCCCGCATGCCGATTTTGGCGCGGGAACTTTGATGGCAGCGGCAAATAGACACCTTCTGGCGCCGCGACCTGCGCATCTTGACAAAACTGTTTGCGACATATTTATATGTGTTTTCAGTGCGTTGCGTGAAAGAGAACACAATCAGAATATGTGATATGTACGATCACAGGTTTGTTCTTGGCTTGGAAGCGCCTAAATGGTTACACATGTCCGTGTAGCGACCAAGGGAACAGCGCCATGCCGCATCCAAGACCCAGCCTGACTGAAATTGACCCGGTGTGGCACCGGATTTGCGACGAAGCAGAAATTGCGATCGCAGACGAGCCGTTGATGGGCGGGTTGATCCACGCCGGTATTCTGCATCACAAGTCCTTGGAGGGTGCATTGGCCTACCGGATTTCGATGAAGCTCGGCTCACCTGAAATGTCAGAGCAAATCCTGCGTGAAATCGCGGATGATGCATATGTGCAGTCACCTGAATTGGTTGCTGCGGCCCGTGCTGACCTTGTGGCAACCTATGATCGTGATCCAGCGTGCCACAGGTTCATGAAGCCTTTGTTGTTCTTCAAGGGGTTTCAGGCGGTGCAATCCTATCGCTTGGCCCATTGGCTTTACCAGCGTGACCGCAAGGATCTGGCCTATTTCATTCAGATGCGCACCAGCGAGATGTTCGGCGTGGATATTCACCCGGCTGCGAAGATCGGGCAGGGGATCATGATCGACCATGCACATTCTATCGTTGTTGGTGAAACAGCCGTCGTCGGTGACAATGTCTCGATGCTGCATTCGGTGACTTTGGGCGGGACGGGTAAAGAAGACGATGACCGCCATCCCAAGATCGGCAACGGCGTTTTGATCGGGGCCGGGGCGCATGTGCTTGGCAACATCAAGATCGGCAATTGCAGCCGGATCGCTGCGGGTTCTGTTGTGCTGGAAGAAGTGCCGCCGATGAAGACCGTCGCAGGCGTGCCTGCCAAGATCGTCGGAGAGGCGGGATGTTCACAGCCGTCGATCTCAATGGATCAGATTCTGAAAACTGTCATGTAGAAGCAAAACGCCGGTGTCCTGAAAAGGAGACCGGCGTTTCATTTGTAAAAATGCGCGCGTTTAGCGTTTACGCGAGCATTGTCATGGGGTTCTCAAGGTTGTCCTTGATTGCATTGAGCAGGTTCGCACCCAACGCACCATCAATCACCCTGTGATCGACCGACAATGTGGTCGACATCACTGTCCCAACTGTCAGCTCACCATCGGCCCCGACAATCGGCTTTTTCGCGCCAGCACCAACCGCAAGGATCGCTGCATGAGGCGGGTTGATGATCGCATCGAAGTTGTCGATGCCGAACATGCCAAGGTTTGAAATCGCAAAGCTGCCACCTTGATATTCATGCGGCGCAAGCTTGCGCTCACGCGCGCGGCCGGCGAGGTCTTTCATCTCCGCAGAAAGCGCGGAGAGTGACTTCATTTCGGCATCTTTCAAAACCGGGGTAAAGAGGCCGCCCTCAATCGCCACAGCCACCGCCACATCGGACTTTTCAAACTTCAGCGTGCGATCACCGGCCCAAACAGCGTTCGCCTCCGGCTCCTGCTGCAATGCAAGCGCGCAGGCTTTGATGATGAAATCGTTGACCGACAGCTTCACGCCGCGCGGCTCAAGCTGCTTGTTGAGCTGGCTGCGGAACTTCAGCAAGGCATCCAACTGGATGTCGCGGCGCAGATAGAAATGCGGCACAGACTGCTTCGCCTCCGTCAGGCGGGCTGCGAGTGTTTTTCGCATACCGTCGAGCTTGACTTCCTCAGTGGGGCGGTCGGCGTATGTCTTGAGCACGACATCAGTCGCCGGGCCCGCAGCCATGGTCGCGGCGGCTGGCGCGTCAGTCTTGGCGGCGGGTGCTGCGGCTTTGGGTGCAGCGGTTGCATTTTCAACATCTGCCTTCACGATCCGACCATGCGGGCCGGAGCCTGCCATTGTGGTCAAATCCAAACCCTTGTCGGCGGCAATCCGGCGCGCCAAAGGCGTGGCGAAGATGCGCTTGCCATCCTTGGCAGGGGCTGCAGGGGCAGGGGTTGCGGCGGCAGGTGCCGCTGCTTGGGCTGCGGGGGCCTCTGCTGCGGCAGCCGGTTCTGATGCGGATACATCACCGATATCATCCGCGCTTTCACCTTCCTCAAGCAGGACGGCGATCACATCGTTGACCTTCACCCCTTCGGTGCCTTCCGGGATCACGATCTTGCCCATCACACCTTCGTCGACGGCTTCAAATTCCATCGTGGCCTTGTCGGTCTCGATCTCAGCCATGACATCGCCGGAGGAGATCGTATCCCCCTCTTTAACGAGCCATTTGGCCAATGTGCCTTCTTCCATCGTCGGCGACAGGGCGGGCATCAGGATTTCTGTTGGCATGGCGCTGTCTCCTTAGCGGTAGGTTACTTGCTTGCAGGCATCGACAACTTCGTCGGATGTCAGCAATGCATGTTTTTCGAGGTTCGCAGCATATGGCATCGGCACGTCTTTGCCCGTGCAGTTGATGACCGGCGCGTCCAGATAATCAAACGCCTCTTGCATGATGACGCCGCTGATGTAGCCGCCCACACTGCCTTGCGGCCAGCCTTCTTCGACCGTGACACAGCGGTTTGTCTTGCGCACAGATTGCAGGATTGTCGCGGTATCCATCGGACGCAGTGAGCGCAGGTTGATGACTTCGGCGTTGATACCATCCGCAGCGAGCTTTTCTGCCGCTTCAAGTGCATAGGTCATGCCGATGCCGAAACTGACGATTGTGACGTCGTCACCAGCGCGTTCAATCTTTGCCTTGCCAAACGGGATGGTGAAGTCATCCATGACCGGCATATCAAAGGATTTGCCATACATGATTTCATTCTCAAGGAAGATCACTGGGTTCGGATCACGGATCGCGGTCTTGAGCAAACCCTTTGCATCAGCGGCAGAGTAAGGCATCACGACTTTCAGACCGGGCACCTGCATATACCAGGCGGCGTAGCACTGCGAATGCTGCGCGCCCACGCGGGCCGCCGCACCATTAGCGCCACGGAACACCATCGGCGCACCCATCTGCCCACCAGACATATAGAGTGTCTTGGCGGCAGAGTTGATAAGGTGGTCAATGGCTTGCATGGCGAAGTTAAATGTCATGAACTCAACGATCGGTTTCAATCCACCGAATGCGGCACCCGTTGCGATACCGGCAAATCCGTGCTCCGTGATGGGCGTATCGATCACACGTTTCGCACCGAATTCATCCAGCAGACCCTGAGAGATCTTATAGGCACCTTGGTATTCAGCGACTTCCTCACCCATGAGGAACACGTCTTCGTCGTTGCGCATCTCCTCGGCCATCGCGTCGCGCAAAGCTTCGCGGACGGTTGTCGGCCTGGTTTCAACATCGGCGTCCCAATCGGGGGTTGCGTCAGCTTCCGGTGCGGCAGGTTCCGTGACAACAACAGGGGCGGCGGGTGCTTCGGCGGCGGCGGCGGCCTCTGCTGCGGGGGCAGGTGCGGATGCACCAGCGGCGGCCACGTCTTCGCCTTCTTCAACAAGCATCGCGATAGCTGTGTTCACTTTCACCCCTTCGGTGCCTTCTGCGATCAGGATCTTGCCAACGATACCTTCATCGACGGCTTCGAATTCCATCGTGGCTTTGTCGGTTTCGATCTCGGCCATGATGTCACCGGAGGACACAGTGTCCCCTTCTTTGACAAGCCATTTGGCCAATGTGCCTTCTTCCATCGTCGGCGACAGCGCGGGCATAAGAATTTCGGTCGCCATGATTTACGCCTCCACTTTTGCGTAGATATCTGTCCAAAGCTCTTCAAGTGCAGGCTCCGGGCTCTCTTTTGAAAACTCGGCGGCCTCGTTCACAACAGCTTTGATGTCTTTGTCGATCGCCTTGAGATCATCCTCAGAGGCGTGCTTGCCGGTGAGCAGCATATCGCGCACTTGTTCAATCGGGTCACGCTCGTCGCGCATCTTCTGCACTTCCTCACGGGTTCGGTATTTCGCGGGGTCCGACATGGAATGACCACGGTAACGGTAGGTTTTCACTTCCAGAATATAGGGGCCCTTGCCAGCGCGGCAGTGGGCAACGGCACGTTCGCCAGCCTCTTTGACGGCCAATACACTCATGCCATCAACTTCCTCACCGGGAATGCCATAGGCCGCACCACGTTGCCAAAGGGATGGTGACTTGGTGGAGCGTTTCACCGACGTGCCCATCGCATATTGATTGTTCTCGATCACAAAGACGACCGGAAGCATCCAAAGCTCTGCCATGTTGTAGGTCTCATAGACCTGACCCTGGTTGGCCGCACCGTCACCAAAATAGGCGAAAGTCACGCGGTCATTGCCTTTGTACATGTCGGAAAAGGCGAGGCCGGCACCCAATGGCACCTGTGCCGCCACAATGCCGTGGCCACCATAGAAATGCTTTTCCTTGGAGAACATGTGCATCGAGCCGCCCTTGCCCTTGGAAAAACCGCCTTCGCGGCCGGTCAGCTCTGCCATGATGCCCTTGGGGTCCATGCCGCAGGCAAGCATATGCCCGTGGTCGCGGTAGGATGTGACGCGCTTGTCGCCTTCTTCGGCTGCGGCCTCCAGCCCCACAACAACGGCTTCCTGCCCAATATAAAGGTGACAGAAGCCACCAATCAGGCCCATCCCGTATAACTGACCCGCCTTTTCCTCAAATCGCCGGATCAACAGCATTTCACGGTAATGTCCGAGCAGTTCTTCTGCCGAGACGTTGGGTTTCGCGGCGGCTTTCTTTGGCGGCATCTGGATTCCTCCGACGTGGATACAAGTAGTTTAGTATTAAACTATTGCTAAACCATGCCGTCAAAAAATGCGAGTGTCAAAGTGACCCGTGGCCATCTTCTCGTGGTATAGCTGCCTTGCGTCAGGTGATTACCTCAATTGACCGCAGGATTTCTGTTAGCGGATGACAATCTCATCGGCGCGGATCAGGCCCAACACATCGCGTGCTTGCTGATCGAGAAGGTCCAGATCAAGGAAACTGTCCGACAGGCGCGTGGTCAGGTTTTCCATGCGCGCGACCTCCGCCTGAAGGGTCGTCAATTCGGCCTGCAAAGCCTGACCTTCGGCGTTCACTTCGATACGTTTGAACAGACCGTAATCGCCCTGCACGGCGGCAAAGGTAAAATAAAGCCCCAGCGTCGTCATGCCGAGGAAATAGAAAAGCGAACCCAGTTTGGGGGTGTTGCGTCGGATCATTGCTCTGCCTCACATGCCACCTCTCGCGGGTGGGTGCGAACAGATTCGCATATTTGATTCGCAAAGTGAATCCCAAAATTCAGAAAAAAATGAGGCCGACATCAAAGTCATACGCAGCAAATCTCAGGTCATCGCCCTGCGCCCTATCAACGGCGTGTTCCCTCTATCATGGCGACATGCTAGCCTGCGCCGATGACAGATATTGTATTGTACGACCACCCGGCGTCAATTTGTTCACAGATGGCGCGCTTGGCGTTGGTCGAAAAGGCGGTGCCATTTCGCCGCGTTACGGTCGATATCATGGATACAAACGAACAGTTTGAGCCTTGGTATGTCGCGCTGAACCCAAAGGCCGTCGTTCCGACCCTTGTGATCGGCGATGAGGTGGTCACCGATACGATCAATATCGTCAATTGGGCGCAGGCGCTGAACGGCCCGGATCTGTCGGGAGGACCGACAACGCAGGATTGGCTCAAGGACATCATGGCGCCGCACTATGGGGTCCTTCTTTATCGCAATCGTCTCGATGAAGATGGAACTGCGCCGCAGATTACCGCGCGCGGACGATTGCTCAGGAAGATGCTGCAAGACCAGCCCGACATGGCCGCATTGCTTGAAGGGCGTATCGCTGGCAACGCGCGCTTTCAAGAACTGTTGCGCGATCCCCAAGCGATAGAGCGGCATCTTGCGTCAACAAAGGCGCTGGTCCAGCGGATGATCGGCGCGGTCGAAAGCCAGCCGTTTCTGACAGGGCCCGCGTATTCAATGGCGGATGCATTCGCGACCGCTGCGCTGGCGCGTTTCAGGGTCCATCAGTTGGACGCATGGTGGCAAGGCTCGCCGCTTGAAGATTATTATGGGCGGATGCGCGCCCGCCCCAGCTTTGCTGCGGCCGGCGTTGTTGAAACGGGCCATGAAAAAGACATGTAGACCTTATGCCTTGCCGCGGTAAATATCGACCAGCTTGTTCAGCATCGCCAGTGCATCACCCCGTTCACGCTGGAACGAATTGCGCCCGATGATAGAACCGTTCCCGCCACCATCCCGGATCGCACGGGCATCGTCATAAACCGCATCGGCCCCCTTGGCAGCACCACCGGAGAATACAGTGATCCGACGCCCGCCAAGCGCGCTGTCAACACAGTGACGCACCCGTGCGGCCTGCGTTGCAATATCAATCGCCTTGCTTTGGTAAACCTTCTTTGCTTCAGGCAGGCTCAGGTGATCGGTGCTGAGCTTGATCTTGATGATATGCGCACCCAGTAACGCCGCGATCTGGGCGGCATAGGCGGCAATATCAATCGCGGTTTCGCCATCCTTGTCGAGCGCCTCACCGCGCGGATAGGACCATATCACAGTAGCGATGCCTTTGGCGGCGGCCTCTTTGCGCATTTCGGCGATATCACTGAACATGTTCAGCGCTGCGGATGAACCCGGATAGATGGTAAAACCAATCGCCCCGCACCCAAGACGCAATGCATCATCGACTGAGGCCGTGATCGCCTGGGTTTTTGGTGCGGCATCCGGGATCAGTGAATTGGCGGAATTCACCTTCAAAATCGTGGGGATTTGGCCGGCAAATGTATCCGCACCGGCCTCAATCATGCCCAAGGGGGCCGCAAAGGCGCTGAGCCCGGCATCAATGGCAAGCTGATAATGATAGTGCGGATCGTAGCCCGCAGGATTGGGCGCAAATGACCGTGCCGGACCATGCTCGAACCCCTGATCGACAGGCAGGATAATCATCTTGCCGGTGCCGCCCAATTTGCCGTTCATTAACATGCGGGCAAGGTTGGCCTTCACGCCGGGCGTTTCGCCCTCATAGTTTGCAAGGATTTTCTGAACGGTTCTGGTGGTTTTCATGAGGGCGCCCTTTCATATGCAATCCATATGCAGGACCGATAGGGGGCGGGGGGGCGCGTTGCAAATGTGTTAGCGCCATCGGCCCTTATGTTATCGCAAACAGGCGGGCAAATCCACCGCCAAGCCTGTTTCTTTTGTTCAAAAATACCGCGGGGGAGGTGCGCAGCACCGGGGGCAGCGCCCCCTTTCAGCTCTGCATCAAAGCGGCCACGCCCGGCAGTTCCTTACCCTCCATCCATTCCAGAAACGCGCCGCCTGCTGTGGAGATATAGGTAAAATCATCTGCCACACCTGCTTGGTTCAACGCAGCAACCGTATCGCCACCACCGGCCACGGAAATCAGACGGCCTTGTTTTGAAAGCGCCGCTGCTTTGGTCGCCGCAGCATTGGTTGCCGCATCAAAAGGTGCAATCTCAAACGCACCCAGAGGGCCATTCCACACAAGCGTCTTTGCTTTTTCCAAGACCGCGCCGATATAGGCAACTGTTGCAGGACCGGCATCCAGGATCATCGCATCAGCGGGGCAGGCGTCAGGAGCGAGCGTTTCCGTTACAGCACCGGCTTTGAATTCACGCGCAACAACGATGTCGCGCGGCAGGATGATCTCGCAGCCAGCTGCCTCTGCCTTGGCCAAGATCGAACGGGCTGTTTCAGCCAGATCATGTTCATGCAGCGATTTGCCCACGCCATGTCCCTGTGCCGCCAGAAATGTATTCGCCATGCCGCCACCAATCACCAGATGATCGACCTTGCCAACCAGATTGCCCAGAAGTTCCAGCTTGGTAGACACTTTCGCGCCACCCACAACGGCCACAACCGGACGGTCCGGCGTGCCAAGCGCCTTTTCCAATGCGCTGAGTTCTTCCGCCATCAAACGACCTGCGCAAGCGGGCAGCATGCGGGCGATGGCCTCGGTGCTGGCATGGGCGCGATGTGCGGCTGAAAACGCGTCATTGACATAAATGTCACCCAAAGAGGCCAGCCGTTTGGCAAAACCGGCATCGTTTTTTTCCTCGCCGGGGTTGAACCGCAGGTTTTCCAGCAACAAAATCTCATCGCCTTCCATTTCCGCCACGGCAGCGGCGTAATCCGAATTGACCCATGTGACAGGCAGACCAAGAACATCGGCCACCGCGGGCGCGATGTGTTCCAACGACATCTCCGGGACGACCTGACCTTTCGGGCGGCCAAAATGCGCCATCAGGATCACTTTTCCACCACGTTCCTGAATGTCGTCAACAGTGGGGATAATGCGGGCGATACGGGTCGTGTCGGTGACAATGCCATCCTCGACCGGCACATTGATATCGACCCGCACCAAGGCACGTTTTCCGGCAAGATCCATATCGTCGAGTGTTTTCCAGGCCATCGTGATGCTCCCTTTGGCTGCCATGTCTTTCTGCCTGCTTGCGACAAGCCCGCGCCCGCGTCAACCGTGGCGGGTTGGCAATTGCAGCATTGCGCCATATGTCATGCCCGAACACGATCAGAATGG
>NZ_JBELFI010000097.1:0-9845 GCF_042093035.1 Yoonia sp.
GAACCAGTGACCCCTTCGATGTCAACGAAGTGCTCTACCGCTGAGCTAATCATCCTGTGTCATCTGCGTTTCAGCTGCGTCCTATAACGAAATAGGACGCGGCAGAACCGCGTCAGTCGTGCGGTCTATAGAAGGAGTCGGAGAAGGGATCAAGGCCTTTTGGAATTTTCCCAAAACACGCTATCTATACAAAAGAGAGGATGAAATCTGTGTTGAAGTCCGCCTTCCATCTGTCCCGTCCGACGACCCGGACCACAAGTGTTGTCTTTGCCTCACCGCATAGTGGCCGGCACTATCCAGATGCGTTTTTGCGCGATACCGTGCTGGACGCAAGCCAGATCCGGTCTTCGGAGGATGCGTTCGTTGATCTGCTCTTTGAAGATGCGCCGGACCACGGCGCCCCATTGCTTTGTGCCCATGCGCCACGCGCTTTTCTGGATCTCAACCGTGGGCCCGACGAATTCGACAGTGCCGTTATCGCAGGCGTACGACGCACAGCGCATAACCCGCGCATTGCAAGCGGTTTGGGTGTAATTCCCCGCGTGGTGGCCAATGGCCGTCAGATTTATGGCGGCAAGATTTCTCTAACCGAGGCCTATGACAGGATTTCGCAGTATTGGCGCCCGTATCACGACCAGTTGCAGACCCTGCTTGATGAAAGTGTAAATGCCTTTGGTGAGGCGATCTTGATTGATTGCCATTCGATGCCGCATGAGGCGTTGGAAAACGTGGGTCCACCCGGTGCCGCACGACCGGACATTGTGCTGGGAGATCGTTTTGGTGCAACGGCCGCAAGTTCTGTCGTGGAGCGCGTTGAAGCCGCGTTTGCATCAGCAGGGTTTCGGGTGGCGCGCAACATGCCTTTTGCGGGTGCATTCATCACGCAGCATTACGGACGACCATCGCGCCGCCAGCACGCCATTCAGGTGGAGATTGATCGCGCGCTTTATATGAATGAACGCACGCTTGCGCCGAATGAGGATTACGCCGCATTCAGAGCGCGTCTGAATGGCGTGATCGCTGAAATCTCCCAGATTGGTAGAGCGCAAGAGCAGCGACTGGCGGCCGAATAGCGAAGCTTGGGGTGGTTCTTGATCCAGCCCAGATCAGCGCAATGCGCGGCCTTTGATGATCGCGCCTTTCCCATATCGTGCCCTGATTTGATCTGCGGCTTTTTCAGCCCTGGCCCGTCTTTGCGCATCCGGGTCCAGCAGATCACCCTCTCGATCGGCATCCGCGTCGTTGGTGATGTCGGACAGACCGACGCCCAACAGACGAAACGGACCTCGTGAACTGACTTGGTCGAACAACGCGCGCGCGGTGCGATAGACCGTATCGGCTATCTGGGTTGGGTGGCGCAAGCTGTGACGTTTGGATATGAGTTTGAAGTCCGATGTTTTCAGCTTCAGGGTGACGACGCGTCCGGCCTTGTCCTTTGCCTTGGCGCGTGCGCTGACTTTTTCGGCCATGCGCCAAAGGTGGCCGTCCAGAATGTCAACATCGCCGGTGTCTACGTTGAATGTTGTTTCATTCGAAAGGGTCTTAACAGGGCTGTGCGATGAAATGCGCCGCCCGTCTTCGCCCCTGGCCAAGGAATAGAGCCGCTCCCCCATACCGCCAAACCGGTCATGCAAATCGCGCCTGTCCCAGCGGAGAAGGTCGTCGAACGTGCGAATTCCGGCCTCTGCCAGACTGCTTTGGGCCGCGGGTCCGATCCCCCAGATGAGCCGGACGGGTTTGGGTCGCAAGAAGGCGGTGGTTTCTTCCTTGCCGATCACCGAAAAACCGCGTGGCTTGTCCAGATCTGAGGCAACTTTCGCCAAGAACTTATTGTGCGAAAGACCGATGGAGCCGGATAGTCCCAATTCATCTTTCATTCGTTTGACAAGCCGCGCAAGCATGACCGCTGGCGGCGCATGGTGCAGGCGGGCGGTGCCGCGCAGATCCATGAATGCCTCGTCCAGGGACAGCGGCTCGACCACCGGGGTCAATTCATCCATCATTTTACGGATTGCTTTGGATGCCGTTACATAGGCGTCGAAATCCGGTTTCACGACGACGGCATCCGGGCAGAGTTTCAGCGCCTTGAACATCGGCATCGCCGATTTCACGCCTTTGATCCGTGCGACGTAACAAGCAGTTGAGACAACACCGCGCCGCCCGCCGCCGATGATGACTGGTTTGTCGGCAAGTTCTGGATTGTCGCGCTTGGCCACTGACGCATAGAACGCGTCGCAATCCATATGGGCGATAAACAGATCAAACAGCTCAGGATGCCGCGTGACCCTTGGGCTCCGGCACTGCGGGCAGCGCGTTTCAGCGTCAAAACGGGTCAGGCAATCGCGGCAAAGGGCGGGCATAAAGACACTCTAATGGTACCGTTTGGTGGGCACAACGTCGCATGGGTATCCGAGGCGACCCGGGGATGCCTCCGGCGGGGATATTTATGCTCTGAAGAAGAATTCGGATTGTCGAAGAAAAGAGTTGTTTTTGTTTGCAACTGGTATAGAGGGTTTCCGATAGGAAACACGCCGACCGGGAGAGAACGGTTAGGTCTGTCGCCGAAGGAGCAACCGCCCCGGTCACTCTCAGGCAAAAGGACCGGTTGGGGTGCAACACGCCGAAGAGAGACCTTGGTTGGTCCGCCGAAGGAGCAAACCCGAAAGTGGGTGAATCTCTCAGGTACAGCAAACGGTGGGGGCATATGGTAGGAGACTTACCATGCCTTCAATTGCTGTTCTTGGTGCCGGTATCACTGGTGTCACCACTGCTTATTCTTTGATGGTCCGCGGCTTTGACGTGACGGTTTACGACCGTCAGCGCTATGCAGGGATGGAAACCAGTTTTGCCAATGGCGGACAGCTGAGCGCGTCCAACGCCGAAGTCTGGAACCAGTGGTCGACTGTCATCAAAGGCATCAAATGGATGTTGGAGGGCGATGCGCCCCTGTTTGTGAACCCGCGTCCGGGCTGGCACAAGGTCAGCTGGATGACCGAGTTTCTCGCAAATATTCCCCGCTATAAGACCAACACCACCAAGACGGCCGCGATGGCTGTTGCCGCACGCGCTGGCCTGTCGGAGATGGCAGAGAAATCAGGTGTTGATTTTGATTTCAGCCCTGCCGGGATCCTGCATTTCTACAAGGCCGAGAAAGACCTCAAGCACGCGCGCAAGGTCAATGGCTTGCTGGCCGACGGTGGGCTGGAACGGCATGAGCTGACCGCGGATGAGGTCCTGGCCCGCGAACCTACGCTTCACGGTGACATCATTGGCGGTTTCTGGACCGAGAGCGATAGCACTGGCGACATTCATAAATTCACGATTGGCCTCGCTGATTGGTTGAAGAAGCAGGGTGTGGCCTTCAGACTTGGTGCCCCTGTCACCGATCTGCATGTGCGCAATGATGGTGTATATGTCGAATGCGGTCATGAGGAGCGCTACGACGGGATTGTGGTTTCCGCTGGCGTCGCAAGCCGCAAGTTCGCGCAGATGTTGGGTGACCGCGTGAATGTCTATCCTGTCAAAGGCTATTCGATCACCGTAAACCTTGATGATCCCGTGAGCCAAGCGGCGGCACCGACGACGTCCCTGCTCGATGACAAGGCCAAAATCGTGTCGTCTCGTTTGGGCAAGAACCGTTTCCGCATTGCCGGAACAGCAGAATTTAATGGTGAAAACCGCGATATACTGGAGCGCCGCGTGCGCCCGTTGATAAAATGGTGCGAAGACCATCTTCCGGACGTATCAACGGAAAGCTGCGTGCCCTGGGCTGGTCTGCGTCCGATGATGCCCAATATGATGCCGCGCGTTGGTCCCGGCAAGAATGACCGTGTCTTCTACAATACAGGTCACGGTCACCTTGGCTGGACTTTGAGCCCAGCGACCGCTGACGCAATTGGAGCGGTTGCAATGGCACGGTATAAATCAAACAGTGTACAGTAGTATACATTGATATCTGCCCGCATCGCGCCTATCTATCCCCCATACCGCTTTTAGGGGATAGATATATGGATGCTGATACAATGATCGCCGAATTTCTGGGCCAAAACATACTTTTCCTGCTTCTGGCAGTTTTCATCGTCGTCTGCATTCTTGCAGGTGTCCGCATCGTCCCGCAATCTGAAAAATATGTTGTTGAGCGGCTGGGAAGGCTGCGGTCGGTGCTGGGGCCCGGCATCAATTTTATCGTGCCGTTTCTTGATCGTGTCCGCCACAAAGTCTCTATCTTGGAGCGCCAGCTGCCCTCGATGACGCAGGATGCGATTACATCGGACAACGTGCTGGTGCAGGTTGAGACGTCGGTTTTCTACCGGATTATCGAACCGGAAAAGACAGTTTACCGGATCCGCGATGTCGATGGTGCGATTTCGACCACAGTGGCAGGTATCGTGCGCTCAGAGATTGGCCGCATGGAGTTGGATCAGGTGCAGGCGAACCGCTCCAGTCTGATCGAGGCCGTCCGGACCCAAGTGGCCCAGCAGGTCGATGATTGGGGTATCGAAGTGACACGCGCAGAGATATTGGACGTCAATCTTGACCAAGCCACCCGCGAGGCGATGTTGCAGCAGTTGAACGCGGAGCGTGCCCGCCGCGCGCAGGTGACCGAGGCCGAAGGCAAGAAGCGCGCGGTCGAGTTGCAATCCGATGCGGAACTCTATGCTGCCGAACAGGATGCAAAGGCGCGCCGCATTCTGGCGGACGCAGAGGCCTATGCAACGCAAGTGGTCGCCGTTGCAATCGCCGAAAACGGCTTGGAAGCGGCGCAGTATCAGGTTGCATTGAAGCAGGTAGAGGCATTGCAAAAACTGGGCGATGGCGCTGGCAGCCAGACGGTTGTTTTGCCCGCCAATGCGCTGGATGCCTTTGCTGATGCATTCAAGATGTTAAAGGGGCGCTAGAATGGCACTTTGGACGGAATGGTGGGTTTGGATGTCCGGGGCGCTGATTTTGGCGACGTTGGAAGTCTTGATCCCCGGCTATATCTTTCTGGGCTTTGCAGTAGGCGCAGGGGTGATGGGGTTGCTGATCCTGCTGGGTGTGTCCGCTACAGGGTTTGCGCTGACACTTGTTATTTTTGCGGTGTTGTCGCTGATCTCCTATCTTGCGATGCGCAAGGTCTTCGGTTTGAAGAAAGGGCAGGTCAAAGTCTGGGAAACAGACGTGAATGACTGAGCGTCGCCTGCCTGCACTGAAAAAAGCCCCGCCAGACCGACGGGGCTTTTTGTTATGCTGAGGCGAGTTCGGCTTGAATAGCAAGGGCTGCCTGACGTGGATCGGCCGCTTGCCAAATGGGCCGTCCGACAACGACGTGATCGGCGCCATTCCTGATCGCCTGTGCCGGGGTCTGCACCCGTTTTTGATCCCCCAATGCCGCACCTTGCGGGCGCACACCGGGGGTGACAACCAACTTGCCTGCGGCTTCGGGCAATGCGCGGATCAATGCGGCCTCTTGCGGAGACGCAATGACGCCGTCCGCACCGTTTTCAAGCGCAATGCCAGCGCGTTCCTGCACTAAATCAGCGACATCGCCCGCCTTGATACAAGATGCATCCAGATCGCTTCGGTCGAGCGACGTCAGGATGGTGACAGCAAGGATTTTCATATCCGACCCACCCGCACCTTCACGCGCGGCGCGGACGACATGCGGGTCACCGTGGACCGTGAGAAAGTCGAGGTCGAATTGGGCAACACCGCGCACGGCCGCTTCAACAGTCGCGCCGATGTCGAAGAACTTCATGTCCAGGAAGATGCGTTTGTTGTGCTCTTGCTTCAGCTCATTGGCCAATGCCAGCCCGCCTCCGCACAGCATTCCCAGGCCGATCTTATAGAAACTGGCGCTGTCACCAAGGGTCTTTGCCAGCTCCAGCCCATCCAGAACATTGGGGACATCCATTGCGACAATCAGACGGTCTTTGGACATGGGCGGTACTCCTTTCAGGGGTTTGGCGCGGTCTAGCGAGCTTTGCGTCCAAATGCAAAAGCAATGGCGCAATCCGTCCCGGGGCCGCGCCATTGGTCCTTGGCCGTTTTCACAAACGCCCACGCGAGGGGTCTTGTGAAGAATACCTCTGCCTTAGGCGCAGAGTTGATGCATGAACGCTGTTGCAGCGCATGTCGCCGGTCGGCAGGGAAAGCTCGCTCGGTCTTCCCTCTTCCTAGTTTTTCCAGCCCGAAACCTTGCGTGAAATGGGTCCGGCCCCCACTTAATGAGCAAGGCCCAAAACAAGATGTGCCGCCTAGCGGGCATCGACTTCACACGGGCGCTTAACAAAGGAGAGACCCATGAACTTAGAAAAGTTCACCGAGCGGTCGCGCGGCTTTATCCAAGCTGCCCAGACGATCGCGATGCGCGAAAGCCACCAGCGGCTGACGCCTGAACACCTGCTCAAAGCATTGATGGATGATGAAGAAGGGCTTGCGTCCAATTTGATCACCCGTGCGGGCGGGAACCCGCAAGCTGTGCTTGCCGCCGTTGATGCGAGCCTTGCGAAAATACCGCAGGTCACTGGCGATGGCGCGCAAGCCTACCTTGATAATACGACCGCGAAGGTCGTCGCCGAGGCAGAAGCGCTTGCAAAGAAAGCTGGAGATAGCTTTGTGCCTGTCGAACGCCTTCTGACGGCGCTGGCTTTGGTGAAATCCAAGGCCAAAGATGCGCTCGACGCGGGGCAGGTCACGGCGCAGGGTTTGAACGCGGCGATCAATGATATCCGCAAAGGCCGCACCGCAGATAGTGCGACCGCAGAGGATAGCTTCGAAGCGCTGGCAAAATACGCCCGCGATCTGACTGAGGCCGCCGAACAGGGCAAGATTGACCCGATCATCGGCCGCGACGAAGAGATTCGCCGCGCAATGCAGGTCTTGTCACGTCGCACCAAGAACAACCCGGTTCTTATCGGTGAACCCGGTGTTGGTAAGACAGCCATCGCCGAAGGCTTGGCACTGCGCATCATTGACGGCGACGTGCCTGAAAGCCTGCGCAACAAGAAGCTGATGGCGCTTGATATGGGTGCCCTGATTGCGGGTGCGAAATATCGTGGTGAGTTCGAAGAGCGTCTCAAAGCCGTTCTGAAGGAAATCGAAGCCGCTGCGGGTGAGATCATTCTTTTTATCGACGAAATGCACACGCTTGTCGGTGCCGGAAAAGCCGATGGTGCGATGGATGCTGCCAACCTGATTAAACCTGCCCTGGCGCGAGGGGAATTGCACTGCATTGGTGCGACGACGCTGAATGAGTACCGCAAATACGTTGAGAAAGACGCGGCTTTGGCCCGTCGTTTCCAGCCCTTGCTTGTGGAGGAGCCAACCGTGACGGATACGGTCAGCATCCTGCGCGGCATCAAAGAGAAATACGAATTACACCACGGTGTACGGATTTCTGACAGCGCACTTGTTGCGGCGGCGACGCTTTCGCACCGCTATATCACAGACCGCTTTCTGCCGGACAAAGCCATCGACCTGATGGATGAGGCCGCAAGCCGTCTTCGTATGGAAGTGGACAGCAAGCCCGAAGAACTGGACGCGCTTGATCGCCAGATCCTGCAATTGCAGATCGAAGGCGAAGCGCTGAAGAAAGAGGACGACCAAGCTTCCAAGGACCGGCTTGAGCGGTTGGAAAAAGAATTGGCCGACCTGCAAGAGCGCGGGTCCGAGATGACCGCGAAGTGGCAGGCGGAGCGCGACAAGCTGGAAGGCACGCGCGACGTCAAGGAACGCCTTGATCGCGCGCGCGCTGATCTGGATATCGCCAAACGTGAAGGCAACCTCGCGAAAGCGGGTGAACTGTCATACGGCGTGATCCCTGAGCTGGAGCGCCTTGTCGCAGAGGTCGAAGACAACGACGATCTGATGGTCGAGGAAGCTGTGCGACCGGAACAAATCGCCGAAGTCGTTGAGCGTTGGACGGGTATTCCGACCTCCAAGATGCTTGAAGGTGAACGCGACAAGCTGCTGCGCATGGAAGATGAGCTGGGCAAGCGTGTTGTCGGTCAAAAGACCGCCGTGCGTTCGGTTGCCAATGCCGTGCGACGTGCCCGCGCTGGGCTGAATGATGAGAACCGGCCTTTGGGCTCGTTCTTGTTCCTTGGTCCAACCGGTGTGGGTAAGACGGAGCTGACAAAAGCCGTTGCCGAATACCTCTTTGATGATGACAGCGCGATGGTCCGTATCGACATGTCGGAGTTCATGGAAAAGCATGCCGTTGCCCGTTTGATCGGCGCCCCTCCCGGGTATGTCGGGTATGACGAAGGTGGCGTGTTGACGGAAGCGGTGCGGCGTCGTCCGTATCAGGTTGTCCTGTTCGATGAGGTCGAAAAGGCGCACCCTGATGTGTTCAACGTGCTGTTGCAGGTGCTGGACGACGGTGTGCTGACCGACGGTCAGGGGCGGACAGTGGATTTCAAGCAGACGCTGATTATCCTGACCTCCAACCTTGGCGCACAAGCGTTGAGCCAGCTTCCTGACGGTGCGGATGCCTCTGAAGCGAAACGCGATGTCATGGACGCCGTGCGCGCGCATTTCCGGCCGGAATTCCTGAACCGGTTGGACGAGACGGTGATCTTTGACAGGCTCGCCCGTGAGGATATGGCCGGTATCGTGACCATCCAGATGAAGCGTCTTGAGCGGCGTCTGGCAGGCCGGAACATCCATCTTGATCTGGATGAGGCGGCGCTGAAATGGCTGGCCGATGAAGGCTATGATCCGGTGTTTGGTGCGCGTCCGCTCAAGCGCGTGATCCAACGCGCCTTGCAGGACCAATTGGCAGAGATGATCCTTGCCGGCGATGTCATGGATGGCGATACGATCAGCGTCAGCGCGGGTGCCGACGGTTTGCTTGTCGGGGACCGCGTGTCCTCAAGCAACCGTGAACCACCGCAGGATGCTGTTGTGCATTGATAGATAATGGAGAGGGCGCCTTCGGGCGCCCTTTTCGCAGCAATCACTTTGTGATTGTCCCAAACCGTGTTCTGCTTGGCGAAATTCGCCCGGAAAGGACACGTCATGAACAAGACCCGCGTCGCTCAGTTGAGCAATCTCCCTGATCGCAACCCGCAGTATGCGCTGGTGGGCGAAGTTGATTTGGTCGTTGTCCGCTTTGATGAAGAGATTTCGGTTTTCTATGGGCGCTGCCTGCATCGCGGTGCGCTCATGTCTGACGGATTTGTGCGTGGAAAGGATCTGATCTGCGGGGTCCACAATTGGGACTACCGGTTGGATACGGGCGTGTCGGCCTATGCCAACGAAGAAAAGCTGCCGAAGTTTACCTCATGGGTCGATGGCGATGACGTCCTGGTTGATGCCGATGAGATTGGCGCATGGACCGAAAAGAACCCGCAGCCCTACAATCGCGATGCCTATCTGGGGCTATATGCGGATACCTCTCATGGCACGGATGCAGAGCCGCACACGGGGCTGATCCAGCAATACGCGCGCGACGGATTGTCGAAGACCGGCCATCATGGGCGCGTCGATGCGATGGGTGTGCCGCGCAATGAATTGCCCGATTGGGATGATATTCAGCTTCTGACGGCACAGTTGCACAAGGCGCCACTGCTCGATGATGATCCTGTCGGAACGGAAGTTGTCATCGGGCCGAACGCGCAAAAACCTTTGCGATTGAAGATACCGCTTTTCGTGTCGGACATGTCCTTTGGGGCGCTCTCAGAACCTGCCAAAATTGCTTTGGCGATGGGTGCTGAAATGGCGGGCACTGGCATTTGTTCGGGTGAAGGCGGGATGCTGCCCGAAGAACAGCAGGCCAATAGTCGGTACTTCTATGAACTCGCATCCGGGCGATTTGGTTTCGAATGGGAGAAGCTGGATACGGTGCAGGCGTTCCATTTCAA
>NZ_JBELFI010000098.1:0-9589 GCF_042093035.1 Yoonia sp.
CTGGCTGAAACGGTCGTGCGCCAATGCGATCAGACGCGCCTCTGAACGCCGCGTCTCAGCAACGAGGGCCGGTGAGGGGTTCAGCAATTCCCATGTTGAAAGCTCCCTGTCGCTTCGGCTTGTACGATCAGTTTCGCCCGTCAAAGCGCTGATATTATATGCAAAATCATCGAACGTCGTGGTAAAGAGGCGCTGGCTTTCTGCGCTGTAGGTCTGGATCATTCCGTTGACCATAACCAATTGCGTGCTGTCGCTGTTGCGCACCAGAAACGCCTGTGACGCGGTATAGGTGATTTGCCTGTTCGCCGACCTGACATCGGACAAAAAGATATCCGCCAACCCGCCCTGTGGTGTGATCTCGCGGATGTAGAAGGTGACCCCGTCAACCGGCTCCAGAAACTGGCCTTCGGTCAGTAGGCGCGCGGTGACGTTTTCGGCGACCTCAGCCCGGCGGTCTGCAAGCTGACCGGCGCTCAGCGGCACAAGAAAATGCATCAGGACTGACATCAGAAGCGCCACAATCAATCCAAAATAAAACACCGGCCGCGCGAGCCGGAAAGGCGAATACCCTGCGGCTTGGACGACGGTCAGCTCAGATTCCGTCGTCATCCGGTTTGTGACATAGACAGCAGCGGCAAAACTGGCGATGGGCAACGCCAAACGGATGGTTGCGGGCAATGAAAGCGTGGTGAATTCGATGAATACGCCAAAGGATTGCCCGTCAGCGATCAATTGGTCGAAAAGAATGACGGCCCGGTTAATCCAGTAAATCAAAACCAGCACGAGGCTGAAAAACCCAAACAGCACCATAAGCTGCGACAGCAAATATCTGTCAAATTTTGCCAATGCGCCGCCCTTCGTTGTTATCTGCCAATAAACTAGCCCATACCTGCGGCGGATTGAACCGCTATCTGGTGAAAACCGGGGGCACGGTCTAGGTATGATCGCAACACGTTGCCTGACCAAAAAGGAATGCCCATGACCACGCCCGCCGAAATACAATTCAAAGATGTCGATCTGACGAAACTCGCCGATGTCGGCGGCAAAATCGTGGTCTTCATCGATACGGACGGCAAGATGGATGCCGGTGCGCGCAGGGTGAATACGCTCACGCGCAAGGCGGTTGCGCGCTTTGTCGATGGGTCGGATTTTGACAAGATGGCTGTCGGTGACCTCGCCACATTGGCGTTTCCCGCGGGCCTCAGCGCTGAGGCCGTTTGCATCCTCAAATTACCCCGTCGCCCCAGCAGTCAGGATGCGCGCAAAGCAGGCGCGATGATTGCCAAGGCGCAGGCGGGAAAGGATCTGATTATTTTGGCGGGCAGTATTGGGCGCGCCGATGAGATCGCATTGGGCATCGCTTTACGCGGCTACAAGTTCGATGCCCATAAAACGGGTGAGAAAACATCACCCGGTTCGCTAACGATGATGGTGTCAAAACCTGATGCGGTTGCACGGTCTGCCGCGCCAATGGCGGCGATCGCAGAAGGCGTTTTCTTTACCCGTGATCTGATTAACGAGCCTGCGAACGTGCTGACAACGGATAATTTCGCCGCGCGTCTGGTGGCGATGCAAGAGCTTGGTCTTGATGTTGAAATCCTCGAAGAGCCTGATCTTGAAAAGCTCGGAATGCGGACATTGCTGAGTGTTGGGCAGGGCTCTGATAGCCCGTCCAAGGTTGTCGTGATGTCATGGACCGGCGGCGGCAAAGAGGCCCCGTTCGCGCTTGTGGGCAAAGGTGTGGTGTTCGACACCGGCGGTATCAGCCTCAAACCAGCCGGTGGCATGGAAGACATGACCATGGATATGGGCGGGGCCGGTGTCGTGGCAGGTGTGATGCGCACCCTCGCGTTGCGCAAAGCCAAGGCGAATGTCGTCGGGATCGTGGGGCTGGTGGAAAACATGCCGTCGGGCAATGCATCCCGTCCGGGTGACGTGGTGAAATCCATGAAAGGTGACACGGTCGAGATCATCAATACCGATGCCGAAGGGCGATTGGTTCTGGCCGATGTGCTCTGGTATGCGCAAGAGCGCTTCAAACCAGTGGGGATGATTAACCTTGCGACGCTGACGGGGGCTATTCTGGTGGCGTTGGGCCATGAAAACGCGGGGCTGTTTTCCAATTCGGATGAGCTGAGTAACGCTTTCCTGAAAGCAGCGCGGACCGAGGGCGAAGGTGCTTGGCGGATGCCGATGGGGCCAGCCTATGATGAATTGATTAAGTCCCGGATCGCCGACATGAAAAACGTCGGCGGGCGTTTTGGCGGCTCGATCACGGCCGCGCAATTCCTCCGGCGCTTTGTCAAGGACGACGTGCCCTGGGCGCATCTGGATATTGCCGGTACGGCGCATGTGAAAAAGGAAACCGGGCTTGCGCCTGCCGGGGCGACAGGTTGGGGTGTGATGGCGCTCAACCGCTTGATCGCGGATCATTACGAAAACTGAGGGGGGCGGTATATTTCTACCAGTTGAAAGGCAGTCCGCTGGAAGCGACCCTGCCGATGCTTGTGGGCAAGGCGCGCGCTGCGGGGTGGCGGGTGCTGGTGCGCGGGTCTGATGAAACCTTGCTCAAACGGCTCGATGAGGTGCTGTGGCAGGGGCCTGAGGATGCCTTCCTCCCCCACGGGCGCGCTGGCGGGCCGCATGATGCGGACCAACCGGTGCTTATGGGTGATGTGCCCAGTGACGGATTTGCCTGCGTGATGAGCGTGGCGGGTGCCGATGTTTCCGAGCAAGAGGTGCAGGCGCTGGAACGGGTCTGTATCTTGTTTGACGGGTTGGACGATGCTGCATTGAACCATGCCCGTGGCCAATGGAAAGCGCTGACAGATGCCGGCTGTCAGGCGCAATATTGGGCGCAGGAAGACGGGCGCTGGACCATGAAAGCTGAAAAGTAATTGTCAGGACCGCAAGCTTGGCTGGAGATCACCGAACCAAGAGCAACTCATCATTGGCAATCTCAATCCGGTCATAAAGCCCCAGATATGTCATGCCCAACAGTGATGTTTCGAGTTCACCAGCATTCACTACCGCACGCACCCCGCGGTCGGTGACCCCCTCAAGTGAGACATCATTCAGGATGACAGGTGCCGTACGTACCACGCCATTTGCGGTGTTGGCGATGCGGCTATAGTCAAGCGTGCGCGGATCAAAGCCGATCCGTTCTGCGTCAGCCTGCGACAGGACCACTTGGCTGGCCCCGGTATCGACGATGAAATCAACCGGGGTATCATTAATCTCAAGTCGCAAGCGATAGTGACCGCCAGGGCCGCGCGGTACCGAAATCGTGGCCTCATCCACCAAAGCCTGACGCGGGTTCACGTCGCGGCTGATGTCGTCCCAAAGGCCGTAAGCACCGATCACGCCCACAAAGATCAAAGCCCAAATCGCCGCCTGTTGGGCCATCTTGCCCATATTTGAACGGCCCGCAATAATGGCAGAGCCACCGATAGCGGCACCAAGAAGGACCAAGTAGGTCAATTGCATGATCTGATCTGTACTCATGAGAGGGATATAGGGGCTATCCCCCGATCCCGAAACCCCGCAACCCGTCCAAGACGAATTGCACCGCCAAAGCCGCCAGCAACATGCCCAAAACGCGGGTGACGATGTTCAGGCCGGTTTTGCCAAGGGCGCGTTCAATCGCTGGGGCGGCTAGAAATGCCATCAAGACGATGAGAAGGACCGCAAAGATCACCCCCGCAATCGCCCCCAGGTCAGCGGCACCCTTTGCTTCGCCTGCCAGAAGGATCACCGTTGTGATGGCACCGGGGCCAACGATCAAGGGCAGTGATAGCGGAAAGACTGACGGGTCGTCTTCATGTTCGACCTGACCCTCTGCCGCTTCACCTTCGCGGCGCGCTTGGCGACGCTGAAAGAGCATGTCCAGCGCGGTCAGGAACAGCAAAATACCACCTGCGATGCGGAAAGCGTCCATTGAAATGCCGATGAAGCCCAAGACGGCCTCGCCCAGAAACAAAAAGACCATCATCAGGCTGAAAGCCACGATAAAGGCACGGATCGCAATGGCGCGCCGTCGCTGTGCCGTCATGCCTTGCGTCAATGCGATAAACACAGGCGCCAGGCCCGGGGGGTCAATGATGATGAACAGCGTTGTAAAGGCTGTGATGAGGGCGGGGAGTTCTGTCATGTTGGTACTTTAGTGGCAGGCGGTGACAGGGCTTGGCAAGCCTTGGGATGCCTCCGGCGGGAGTTTTTTAGCCAAGATGAAGGGCCCGGTCAGCTGCTTTGTGCTTTTTCGAGCTTTTCAAGGGCTACCATCCACATGGCTTCGGCGCGTTCCAGTCCGTCCATGACTTCGGCGTATTTTTTGTTCCATGTGGCCAGCTCGCCTGCTTTGCCGTCCTCGTAAAGCGCGGGGTCGGCGAGTTTTTTGGCCAGTTTGTCGCGCATCTCATTGATTTTGGAGACGCGCTCTTCGTTCTTGCGCACGTCAGCACGCAGCGTTTGCAAAGCTTCGCGTGAAGGTTTGGCCGCTTTAACAGGCTTGGGTTTGTCTTTTTCGGCCTGCTTTTCGGGTGTCAGCAGCATTTTGCGATAGGCTTGCAAGTCATCGGCATAGGGCGTCACATGCCCGTCCTTGACCAGCCACAGGCGGTCCGCGACCATGCTCAGCAGGTGCATGTCGTGGCTGACGAGGATAACCGCGCCGGAATAGGCGGTCAGCGCCTCAACCAGCGCTTCGCGGCTTTCGATGTCGAGGTGGTTCGTTGGCTCGTCGAGGATCAACAGGTGCGGCGCGGGCAGGGTGGCCAGCAGAAGCGACAGGCGCGCCTTTTGCCCACCGGAGAGCCTGCCAACCTCCGTGTCCGCTTGATCGGCACCGAGGCCGAAACCAGCCAGTCGTGCCCGCAATTTGGCCTGTCCTTCGTTGGGTCTTTCGCGGAACAGGTGGTCGAGGGGTGTGTCCTCGATCCGCAATTCTTCAACCTGATGTTGGGCGAAAAACCCGATGCGTAGTTTGTTGGATGTCACCATTTTTCCGCGCGCGATATCGAGCCGGTTCGACAGCATCTTGGAGAGCGTCGATTTGCCTTCACCGTTGCGCCCCAAGAGCGCGATCCGGTCGTCCTGGTCGATGCGCAGGTTCAGGTCGTGCAGCACGATGTGGTTGCCATACCCTACCGCCGCCCCTTCGGTGGCAATGATTGGCGGCGAAAGTTCTTCGGGTTCGGGGAAGGTGAAGACCGTGCGTGCCGCATCTTCTGGCGCGCGGATCGTTTCCATCTTTTCGAGCATTTTCACGCGGCTTTGGGCCTGTTTTGCCTTGGATGCTTTCGCTTTGAAGCGATCCACGAAGGCCTGCAAGTGCTGGCGCTGTGCGTCTTGTTTTTTGGCAGCAGCGGCTTGCACGGCCCGGTTTGCCGCACGCTGGCGCGCAAATGTATCGTAGGGACCGGTGTAGTAGATCAGCCCCTTGTCTTCGAGGTGCAGGATCCCGCCCACAGAACGGTTGAGCAACTCGCGGTCGTGGCTCACGATCAGGACAGTGTGGGGGTATTTCGTCAGGTAAGCCTCAAGCCACAGCGCGCCTTCGAGGTCGAGATAGTTGGTTGGTTCGTCCAGCAGCAAAAGGTCAGGTTCGGAAAACAGCACGGCTGCCAAAGCCACGCGCATCCGCCAGCCACCGGAGAAGGCGGAGCAGGGCATCTTTTGTTCGTCGTGGGTAAAGCCGAGGCCGCGCAAAATGGTTGCCGCCCGCGCTTCTGCTGACCATGCCTTGATGTCGGCGAGCCGCGTCTGCACTTCGGCGATGCGGGCCGGGTCCGTGGCGGTTTCGGCCTCTGCCAAAAGCGCTTCGCGTTCGGTGTCGGCGCGCAAAACAGTATCGATCAGTGACACTTCATTGCCCGGGACTTCCTGGCTGACGCCGCCGATTTTCCAGCCTTTGGGGATGCTGACGCTGCCCGTATCCAGCACCATTTCCCCGCGGATAATGCGGAACAATGTTGTCTTGCCAGAGCCATTGCGCCCCACAAGGCCGACCTTATGGCCAGTGGGGATCGTGACGGTCGCGTGTTCGACCAGCGTGCGGCCTTCGACGGAATATGTGAGGTCTGAGATTTTGAGCATATGGGCGCTATGATTGATCCGATTGATGCGGTCAATGGGGTTTGGCTTTGCTGGCTCTGGCGTCCGCTGATGGGGGCAGATATGCAGGCAGAATGGAACAGTCGCGCAGCATATTTTGGGCCACGATTTTGGTCTTTGCCATTGGCACCTCCTGGGGGCTTTACTGGATCCCTGTGCGCGAAATTGCAGCGCTGGGGCTGGATGGCGCTTGGGGTGTGTTGGCAATTACATCTGCGGCCCTGATTGTACTGTTACCCTTTGGGTGGCGGGGGCGCAAAAATCTGGCAAGGTCTGCGCCATTGGCGCTGGTATCGGTGGCACTGTGCGGTATGGCTTTCCTGCTCTATTCGGTAAGTCTGCTTTATGGCCGCGTGGCGATCGTTGTGATTTTGTTCTTCCTCACCCCGGTTTGGAGCACACTTTTGAGCAAAATTTTGCTCGGCTGGCCGATCACCCGCACGCGGATTGTGGTGCTTTTGCTCGGGATTGCTGGACTTGTAGTGATGTTGGGTGCTGATGGCGATTGGCCGATCCCGCGGAACTTGGGTGAATGGTTGGGGCTGACCGCCGGTTTTCTATGGGCGTTGTCTACGGTCGGCATCCGGGCAGTTTCAACAGCTGGTCCGTTAGAATCGGCCTTTGTCTTAGTGGCTGGTGCGTGGCTGGGGGCGATTTTGCTGGTCCCAATGCTGGCACCTGCACCGGACATTGGCGCGCTGGGTCATTTGGGTGCATTGCTCGGCTGGGTGTTAGCGGCGGGCCTGTTGGGTGTGGCGGCGGCAATGGCTGGCATCATGTGGGCCGCGACCCGGCTTGATCCGTCGCGCGTTGGCATATTATTGATGGCAGAAGTCTTTGTCTCGGCTATCAGTGCCGCACTCATTGCGGGTGAGGCGTTGAGCGCGATTGAAATCGCGGGCGGCAGTTTGGTTTTGCTGGCGGGCGCGGTTGAGGTTTGGCCGCGCAAGGCCGCACACCCATAGTTGCAAGCGACACGCGCCAAATCACCGCTTTTCATGACGCAGACTGCATGGTAGGGCGCAGCCATAAATTCATCGGGGTCACCCCCGCGTCATCTAAGAGGCTTAAGACATGGCTATCCAGCGTACATTCTCTATCATCAAACCAGACGCCACAAAGCGTAACCTCACCGGCAAGATCGCGGCCAAGTTCGAAGAAGCGGGTCTGCGCATCGTGGCCTCCAAGCGTATCCAGCTGACTTTGGCACAAGCCCAGCAGTTCTACGGTGTTCACGCTGAGCGTCCATTCTTTGACGAGCTGTGCGAATTCATGATCTCCGAGCCGATTGTGGTGCAGGTTCTGGAAGGCGAAGACGCCATCGCGAAGAACCGCGAAGTTATGGGCGCAACAAACCCAGCAGACGCCGCAGACGGCACGATCCGCAAGGAATTCGCACTGTCCATCGGTGAAAACTCCGTCCACGGGTCCGACGCGCCTGAGACAGCGGCAGAAGAGATCGCGTTCTTCTTTTCCGGTCTTGAATTGGTTGGTTAGGACAAACTAAAAAAAACCTGAAGAAGCCGCTGCAACATTCTGTTGTGGCGGCTTTTTCTATGTCTTTCGAAAATCAAAAGCTTGTCATTTGAGCTGTTCATTCGCCTAGCTTCGCTGCGCTGATGTCGAGCCGGTGCCCTAACGGTTTTTTCCGTTTTCGACAGGGCTGCAGCACCGTTCATTTGCGAGCGATAGACTTTGTTGCACTGCCGTCGCCAAATCGTGTGTTGCTTGATTGGATGCGCCAGAACATGCTGTGGTTATCTAGAGGAGACAGCCTTTGAAATTAACTATTCTTGCAGCAAGCGTCACTGTAATTGGCACATTGCCCGCCTTCGCCCAGTCATACGACGTGGATATCACCGCGACTGGGCAGGCAGAAAACTTCTTTGAAGCCTTGTCGGGCGATCTGATGGTGACGCGGAGCGGGTCAACGATTGATAACTTTCAGGGGTTGGAGGGAACTCCGCTTGAAGGCGCCACTGGGCGCTGTTTTGGCGCCACCATGTTTGTGAATGGTGTACCCGATGGACTTGGGAATTGCGTATTTGAGGACCAGAATGGAGATCGGATCCTGCAAGCCTGGACAGTCGATACCTTCGTAGACGGTGTGTCTTATGGCACATGGCGGTTTGTGGGCGGCACAGGGGCGCATGAGGGTGTGACGGGGCGCGGTCATTTCGAGCGTGAAACTGTCGGATTAACAGGTGCGAACACAACGCGGATTATTGGTGTCGCAAGTTGGCCCGAGGCAAGGTGAGCCAAAAGAGATATCAAGTCGGGGGTGAGCGCAGTTATTATTTGCGCGCCTCAACCACCCCGATCAGGTTGAGCATCCGCTCCAATTCGGAACGATCCGCATCAAAGCTTTGCGCTTTAATCTTGTCAAATTGGCGGCGCAGCGCTTTCTTTTCTTCGCCCTTGCAGTCGTTCCAAGGGCGGCCTTGCAGGGCCATGTGCAGGACGTAATAGGGGATGAAATGCGGCTTTGATCCACCTTCCAATAGCTTGGCGTAGGCCACATCTGCGCCGAGTTCGAACAGCTCTTCTGCCGTGGCGATACCGACGGATTTCAGCGAGGCCTCAAACGCGGGGCCGATGTTTTTAATAGATGAAAGTGCTGCCATGTGCCGACGATAACGGTCGGAGAAAAAAGAGGCCAGCGCGTTTGCCCGTGAAGCCGGGAGGGTGCCTTCGGGCGCGCACTGGCCCCGCAGATCGTGGTGCCGTCAGATACTTGCGTAGTCGGTATAGACGGGCTTGTTCGTGCTGCCTTGCATCGCCGGCGCGGGAGGTGTCGTCGCGGGCGCGGGCTTTGGCGGTATCGGTTTTGCAGTGGCCATTTGCTGGTCCTTTCGCATGCTCGTGGCACAAGATTAGAAAATCATGTGCCCATTTGACGAGCATGTTTTGCCAGAATGATGCGGACGCCGTGACAAAAATGTGACCTTTTACGCGGGTTTTAGCTTTTCCCGCGTCGTGGTGCCGCACTGCCGCCCTTGCCTAAACCCTTGCGCGGCTTGGCTTTTCCGCCCGGCGGGACAAACCGCTTGGAGGTGTCTTTGGCATTTCCCTTGGGCTTTCCGCCTGCGCCAGTGCGTGGTTTCCTCTCCGTGCTGTCGCCGGATTTGCCCTTGTAGGGGGGCTTTTTGCCGTCCGATTTGCCTTTGTAGGGTGGTTTGCTCCGCTTTTCGGTCAGCGCGTCGCCGTGGTCGCGGCGCTCTGGCTTCTGGCGTGGTTTGCGTGGTTTATAATCATCCGCAGCACCGGGGACCGGCTGGATAGCGGCGACATTATCTTGGCGCGATGGCGGCGGCGGGGCCTGATCGCGCGGGGCGTGGCGCTTTGCTTTGGGTTTGTCGCCGTAATCACGCTTTGGCTTGTCGCCATAGTCACGCTTCGGCTTACCTGCGTGATCGGGCTTGGGTTCGTCCGAATAGTCACGCTTCGTCTTGCGTGGCCCGCGCTCGCCCAATTGGGG
>NZ_JBELFI010000099.1:0-9557 GCF_042093035.1 Yoonia sp.
GCGTAATCCATGGATGTCCTCAATCAGCAAAAAGATGGGGGGTTTGAGCAAGGTCAGTAGCCTGCGCGAGCGTGATACCCAAAAACTGGGCCAGTGCCGCTGCATTTTCAGCTACAGACGCAGTTTCATTGATGCGGTGGGCATTCGCAAATGCGGCATCACGTAATGCATCGCGCTCATGCATCAAGTCATTGCGCACCGCGGGTAACAAGGTCTTGAGCATGACAGCCTGAGTATTCTCACCGGCCAGGCCAATGCGTTTGGCATGACCGAGCAGGTATTCATCGTCAAAGTTGCAAATTATCTCAAGAAGGTGGACAGCAGCGCGATCCGTATAAAAATCACGGATCAGGTCAACGCGAGCCGGATCGACACAAATCACCAGCTTGTCCTGCGCAAAATTCGTAAACAGCATCCGCATGAAAGCACGACGATGACGCCCGCGTTTCTGCACAGATGACTGAATGCCGCCGAGATCAGGCAAAGGCGTATCGTCTTCATCAAAAAGATAAGCCAATGCGGGCATATCAAGCTGTGCTGCGATC
Source organism: Yoonia sp. (assembly GCF_042093035.1). GTDB lineage: Bacteria > Pseudomonadota > Alphaproteobacteria > Rhodobacterales > Rhodobacteraceae > Yoonia. The sequence goes on from NZ_JBELFI010000099.1 coordinate 546, forward strand.
GCATCCTTCAATCGCTTTGCGACGTGCCATTTTTTGCAGACGATAATCAGCACGGAGCGGCCTCGCCCGATGCTGGTACTTTCGCTCCAGAAGCGCGGGCCGAAACGGCGGCCCTCACGGCCACGGGTTGTCAGAAATTGAAAGAGCCTGCGGCCTTCATCCTGCACATCAAATTCCAACTGATCGCTGACAAAAAGGGCGCCGAGCGCGTCGCGCAGGCCTTGCGCCTGTGTGCTGATCTTCCGCGCAAACAGCCCGTCTTGCGCTAACAACAGATCATAGTGGTCATTGTAGAAGGTGACAGGCATCCCGTAGTCGGAAAACATCAGAAACGTCAGCGTCCGGTTCTTGATTTCACGGCCCGGGACCAGATGGCGGACGAGTGTCTGAAAGAACGTCTCATCCGGGATCCAGGTCGTCTTGAAGAAACGCACCACATCTGGTCGCTCCGTAACGAAATCCAGCACCGCCTCAACCGTTTGCCTGCGCAGACACCACCATTGGCTACCGATCATCACCTGTATATCGTCAGGGACACGCCGCGTCAGTCCAAGCTTTTGTTGCAAATTGAGGGCGGTATAGAATCGGCGCGGCTGGGTGCGTTCATTGAAGATATGACGGTAAATCAAGCGTTCTTCGCGAAAGCCGGTTTTGATCCAGTCGCTCTCAAAAAAGTCATAGCTCTCGATATAATCTGCATCACTCTGCACGAGCATCTGACGCGCGTAGGCCGCTGACTTGATCGGCAAGCAATCCCCTGAAACCATATAGAAGTGCGTGGCGCGCGGGAAAGCATCTGTCGCTGCGCGCAGTGCATTCAATGTGGCCTGGACAAGGCTCCATTGCCCCCAACCACATTTGACCCGCTTTGCGAACACAACATTGGCATTGTCTGCAAGGGCGGATTTGATGGACGAAAACGCCTCTGCCCCAGCGGAGGCGTCAAAATGGATCGCCAAGAAATCGCCCGCGGCTGTCAATTGCCGGGCTTGCGCGATGATCGCGTCAGGGTCCTTATGACACAAGAGAATGAAAGCGATTTTCGCCATAGATGCCTGTTGACCTAGGATTGCACGGGTCCGATGGGATCTGTCATAACGCGAACAGACATTGAAGTGACAGCGTTTCTTTGATCTTTGTGTCCGTATTGATTGAAGGAGTTCCCCCCGTGGCGCGTTTCCCCGGAACATGGATGACGACAAGCGAAAGCATGGTGTACCGCGTGGTGCCCAAATGCGCCTGCTCGACCATCGGCCAGATCATGTACTACGGCGATCATGGCGAATTCTTTGAAGGTGATATCCATGATGCCAAATCAGGCATCCACAAATGGGCGCTCGATGACAGCCAAGACCCGATTGTACGCAATATCACAGCCCATGAAAGCTATGCCTTTACCTGCGTGCGAAACCCTTACACCCGTATTCTTTCATCGTTTTTTGACAAGATCTGCGGCATCCAGCGCAACGGGTCCTACTACCGCGGCAACCTCGTCCCGCTTCTGATCCAGAAATACGGGATCGAGGTCGGGGATCCGAAGATCGGATTTGAATTCGACCAAATCAGAAGCTTTCGCCGTTTCCTGCTATTTGCGCGCGATACCATCCGCTGGCAGCGCCCGATGGATCCTGATATCCATTGGTCTGCAATGTCCGGGCACATTTCAACCTTCATTGTAAACGGAGGGCGGTACAATTCCATCTTCTGGACCGAGAAGTTCAATGATGGAATGCAGGAGGTTCTGAACAATACGCAATCCGAACACCCCGTTGATCTGGCCGCGATCCCGCGTTTCAACGAAAGCGAAGGACACGGGCCAAAGCGCGCACATCCGGTTGCAGATTACTTTGATGATCTGTCGATGCATCTGGTCTACGAGATGTACAAAAGGGATTTCCAACTTTTCAAATATGACTTTGAAGATCCGTCAAACAAGATGCCAACGGGTGACATTGATCTGGATGAAGTGCACGCGAAACTCAGCCAGTAAGGGGGCTTTCACCCCCCTCGGCCTGCGGCCTCACCCCCTGAGGATATTTTCACTCGGAAGAATTCAAGAGGGCCGCGTCCACCGCCGCTGGCACCAAAATGCGCAGCGGCGGCTTCTTCGTCGGCGGTCATCGGCATCCCTGCCTGTACCGCCGTCATGGATTCCCATGCCTTCATTAAGAGATTGTGAATTTTCTTCTTCGGAGTGGAAATATCCCCGCCGGAGGCATTAAAGTCATCTCTGCCCTCGACAGCGACCAGCCTTGCGTTATCTGCCTTGAAAAGTGAGGCCAAGCAGATGTCAGTTGTGTTAATTCTAGGCAGTAGCCCGAATGTGGTCGAAAGCTGCAAATGGTCCCGCAAGCCATTTGATCGCATAATCGCAATCAACAACGCTTGGGCCGTGCGGCCTGACTGGGATGACTTGATCCACCCTGATGATTTTCCCGCTGAGCGTATGCCCACCAAAAGAAACCCGTCGCAGCGCATTATCAGAGCCGCTGACTACGTGCCCTTGCAAAATCAATTTGGAGGTTTCGTCTATGCCGGCGGCACGATGGCGTTCACGGCAAGCTATTGGGCATTGGCAGCTTTGAAACCGAAGGTGATCGCCGTCTTGGGGTGCGACATGGTCTACAGCAACACCTCAAAAACCCATTTTTATGGCAAGGGGACCGCCGACCCATTGCGCCAGGACGTGACCCTGAGATCACTGGAGGCAAAGTCAGCCCGCCTGATGGCAATTGCCGCACGCAACGGCTGCGCAATGGTCAATCTCTCGCGCGACCCCAGCAGGTTGGTTTTCCCGCGTGCAACGCCTGACATGTTGCCTGATCTTCCCGCCCCTGTGATCGATGAACCGATTGTCGATCAGGCCCTTAAGCAGGAAGCTGCGCTTGCCTATTTCGTCCCCTCCGGCAAATACTGGAAGCAAGAGGACAGATTCGATACGACCGCAATTGATGCGCTTGACGCGCTCTGGCTCAGAGCAATCCCTGCGCCGCAAACAATGCCTTAAGGTCGGACTCTGGCCGCGCGCCGATATGGCTGATTACCTCTGCCGCAGCGACGTTGCCCATCTTGCCACACATCTCAAGCGCATGGCCGTGGGTGAGCCCCCACAAAAATGCGCCGGCAAAAAGATCACCCGCACCCGTCGCATCTACGATCTCCGTTGGAACCGCGGGCACGTGCCAGCGCTGACCACCCGATAGGATATACACACCGTTTTCGCTATCTGTGCACGCCACGATTGGCACATTCTCAGCAGACTTTCCCAGTGCTGCAACAAAATCCTCGGTTTCATACATCGACAGCATTTCCGCGCGATTACAAAATAGAAGATCCACGTGGTCGCGTACCATATCGCGGAACGCGTTGCGATGTCGTTCAATACAAAACGGGTCCGACAACGTAAGAGAGACCCGTCCGCCAGCCCCTTTGCAAGCCGCGATTGCTTTGGCAAAGGCCGCATGGCTTTCGGGCCCGTCAAACCGGTAGCCCTCAAGGTAGATCCACTCAGCATCTGCCATCTGAGCGTCGTCAATGTCGTCGGCTGTCAGGAACTCGGTCACACCCAGATAGGTATTCATCGAACGTTCCCCATCGGGTGTGACGATCACGATGCAGCGCCCTGTCTCGGCCTCTTCGGTCTTTGGGGCGAGCGATGTCTCATAGGTGGCACCTTGCGCCCGCAAATCATGCGCAAAGATCGCGCCAAGCTGATCGTCTTTGACCTTCCCAACATAGGCCGTCTGACCGCCCAAATGCGCGATCCCTGCAATTGTGTTGGCAGCAGATCCGCCAGAGACCTCCTTCGCAGGACCAACACGCGCGTAAAGATCAACCGCGCGGTCCATATCGATCAGCTGCATGATGCCTTTTTGCACGCCAGCATCTGCCAGAAACGCATCTTCAGCGCGCGCGAGCACATCGACCATTGCGTTGCCGATCCCGACAACCTGAAACTTCTTCATAAGTTCTTATCCTCAAATTGACAGAGATCGCGGATCAAGCACGCCGCGCATTTGGGTTTTCGCGCCACGCAGGTATAGCGCCCATGCAAGATCATCCAATGATGTGCATGGAGTTGAAAATCAGCCGGAATGTGATCCTCGATTGCACGTTCGACCGCATCGACATCCTTGCCGGGGGCCACGCCGCTACGATTGCCAAAGCGGAAGATATGCGTGTCCACGGCCTGTGCGGGCTGGCCCCACCACATATTCAACACAACGTTGGCGGTCTTTCGCCCGACCCCTGGTAGCGATTGCAGTGCGGCCCGCGAATTGGGAACTTCGCCACCATAGTCATCAACAAGAATTTGGCTCATCCTGATGACGTTTTTGGCCTTGTTGCGGTAAAGACCGATTGTCTTGATATATTCTGTTACCTGCTCAAGCCCGAGATCAAGCATCTTTTGCGGCGTATCGGCGACTTTGAACAACGCGCGTGTCGCGCGGTTCACACCCGCGTCCGTCGCTTGCGCAGACAGGGCCACTGCTACCACCAGCGTGTAAACGTTCACATGCTCCAGCTCACCTTCTGGTTCCGCTTCGGCTGCCTGAAAGCGTTCAAAGATCGCGCGAATAGTGTGATAATCAAGCTGTTTTGCCATGCATGAGGGTATGCCCCGATGTCCCAAGCGGGGCAAGCCGCAGATGCGCAATTTTCGGGTCGCTTGGGACCGCGCCAGCGCATAGTTTGACCCCATGGAACAAAACCAAACATATCATTACCATGTCATGCGCCGCGCGATTGCGGCAATTGACGCCGCCGGAGACACCCCCCTTGCGCTGGCCGATCTTGCCGCTGAGATGAACATGAGCCCTGCGCATTTCCAAAGGCTCTTTTCCACATGGGTCGGCGTGTCACCCAAAAGGTACCAACAATATCTGGCGTTGGGTCATGCCAAGACCCTGCTCCGAGACCGTTTCACGACGTTGGAAACGGCCCATGCCGTCGGCCTGTCGGGCAGCGGGCGGTTGCATGATCTCTTTGTGCGCTGGGAAGCGATGAGCCCGGGCGACTATGCCCGCGACGGTGCTGATTTGACGATCTATTGGGGATGGTTTGAAAGCCATTTTGGCCCTGCTTTGGTGATGGGTACGGATCGGGGCATCTGCGGATTGGCATTCGCGGCAGAGGCTGGCGCAGAACCTGCGATGGCAGACCTGAAATCCCGCTGGCCCAAAGCTGGGTTTGTGGAAGATGTCAGCATGCTTCGGCCCTGGGCGATGTCAGCGCTTGGAATGACCGGGGAAACGAAGTTGCATATGATCGGGGCGCCGTTCCAACTGAAAGTGTGGGAGGCGTTGCTGTCGATCCCGTCAGGGCATGTGACCACCTACTCAGAGATCGCACAGTCTATCGGCAACCCCAAAGCGGTGCGTGCCGTGGGTACGGCAGTTGGGCGCAATCCGGTGAGTTGGTTGATCCCTTGCCACAGGGCGTTGCGGAAATCGGGGGCATTGGGTGGCTATCACTGGGGTTTGCCGGTCAAGCGCGCGATGCTGGCGTGGGAATCCGCACGGGCTGATGCAGGGTAAGATCGGCGGGAATTTTCCTATCGCATCGGCGTTATTGGATATCAGAGCCAAAAGATGGATAACAAACGCATCTATAAGCGCAGACTGCGCATCCAAATCGAATGGAACCATGACCATGACCTTTACAAAAATACCGCTGTTTGTCGCGGCCGCATCGCTGACCTTTGTGACAGCTTGTGCTGAAACCGGACCAAACGGGAACCAGAACGCGCAACAGGGCGCAATCCTTGGCGCCTTGGGCGGCGCAGCGATTGGCGCGATAGCAAGTAATGGCGATGATCGGCGTGGCCGAAACCAAGCCGCGTTGCTTGGGGCTGCTTTGGGAGCCGGTGCTGGCGCCGCGATCGGCAACAACCTTGACAAGCAGGCAGAAGAACTGCGCCGCAGCCTGCGCAGCGATGTGGGCGTCTCCAACAATGGGAGCAACCTTGTTGTTGTGCTAAGCCAGGACCTGCTCTTTGCGACCGATAGCGCCACCGTGTCCGCACGCTCGCAAAGTGAATTGCTGACCGTTGCGAACTCTCTCAACCGCTATCCAAATACAACCGTCAATGTGATCGGTCACACTGACAACGTCGGTGATGCGGCCTACAACCAAGGACTGTCTGAGCGTCGCGCATCGGCTGTTGCCAATATCCTGCTTGCGGGCGGCGTTACGCCATCACGCGTGCGGTCAATCGGTGCGGGTGAAAACCAGCCAATTGCATCCAACCTGAACGCATCCGGCCGCCAGATGAACCGCCGGGTAGAGATCGTGATAACACCGAACTGAACCGGTAAATGACACGCTGCTTGAAAGGTGTTATCGCAAGATAGCCCCTTTCTTGTTGTGAGCGGCCAATCTTGGTCATATAATCTTACCAATAACTTAAGGTAGATTGATGCCCTTTGAACCGGTCCAACAAGAGAAACTCTCCCACGGCGTCACCCGTCAAATCGAAGGCCTGATCCTGCGCGGGATCCTGCGACCGGGCGAACGCCTGCCGTCAGAACGTGAACTGAGCGAACGAATGAACGTCTCCCGCCCGTCATTGCGAGAAGCTTTGGGCGACTTGCAAGATCGCGGATTGTTGACTTCAAAAGCCGGCGCAGGTGTTTACGTAGCCGACGTGCTGGGGTCCGCTTTTTCCCCGGCTTTGGTGAAGCTGTTTTCGAGCCACGAAAAAGCTGTCTTCGACTACATCAACTTCCGGCGCGATATGGAGGGGTTGGCCGCTGAACGCGCAGCAACAATGGCCAGCGATACCGATCTCAAGGTTATCAACACGATCTTCGAAAAGATGGAAGCCGCCCACAAAAAGCGCAATCCGGATGATGAAGCGCATCTCGACGCGCATTTTCACCTCGCCATTATCGAAGCGAGCCACAACGTCATTATGTTGCATATGATGCGTTCAATGTATGAGTTGCTGCGCGAGGGCGTGTTTTACAATCGCACAATCATGTTCAAGCAACGCATGACCCGAGACACACTTCTGGAACAGCATTGCGCGATCAACGCGGCGCTGCAAGATCGCGATGCTGCCGGCGCGCGAGACGCGGTGGCAACGCATCTGAGCTTTGTCGAAAAGGCGCTGTCAGATCAGCAAAAAGCGGACAAAAACGAAGCCTTTGCACGCAAACGGCTTGACCACGAAACCAACCCGTAACCTTTCAAATATTCAAAATAAAGCCCCGACCGCAGCGCTGCGGTCGGGGCTTTAGAATCGTCAAAAGATACGGACTAGTGCAACTTGTCTGCGACGGTTGCAATCGAATCGTCGATCATGGCACCCGCAGATTTTGCATCCATCTGCGCTGCAATTACGTCCTTGGCCGCACCGATGGCAACAGCAATCGCCTGATCCCGCACATCCTTGATGGCAGAAGCCTCTGCGCTTGCAATTTGATCTTCTGCGGCGGCAAGGCGACGCGTAATCGACTTGGCGATTTCATCCTTGGCCGATGTGGCTGCATTCATCGCTTCTTCTTTCGCAGCCGCAACAATCCGATCAGCTTGTTCCTGAACTTCTTTTTGCTTGCGCTCATATGAGGCCAGCAGCGACTGCGCCTCTTCGCGCAATGCCTTGGCTTCATCTAGCTCAGCTTTGATACCTTCAGCGCGCTTGTCCAACATGCCACCGACAAGGCCCGGCACTTTGTAGTAGATCAAAATACCGACGAAGATGACGAAAGCGATCCAGACCACGAAGTCTGTATTCTCCAGAGAGAAAAACGGCTTTCCGGGAGCGGCCAGCGCAGGGCTAGCGGCAACGGCAAAAAGGGAGGTGAGTAAAAGGCGCATGGTTTACCCTTTCATCCGCGATGTCACCGCAGCAGTAATCGTTTTTGCATCGGCACTGCCACCCATGGCTGCAACCAGTTCCTTGGCTGTATCCTTGGCGACGGCTTTGACGCTGTCCAACGCTCCGGCGCGAATCTCGCCAATGGCGGCCTCGCTCTCGGCGGTTTTTGCGGCGATCTGGGCGTCTGCCTTTTGCAGCTCTACGTCCAGCTCGGTTTGAATTTCTGCTTTCGCTTCCGCCACGATTTTCTGGGCTTCCGCGCGGGCGTCCAAAAGAGCCTGGTCATAGGCTGCCTCGGCTTCCGCCGCTTTGTTCTTCAACTCTTCAGCTGCAGCGAGGTCATTTGTGATCGTGCCGGAACGCTCTGCCAGAACCGCGGCGATGCGCGGAAGGGCAATACGTGACATCACAAAGAAAATCGCGATCAGAGTGATAACCAGCCAAAAGATCTGGTTGGGCATCCAATCCGCGCAAAGCTGTGGCATACCAAGGGCGGAGCCCCCTGCATCGACACAACTGGATGTTACGGTGTCGTATTTATCTATCGCCATGATGGCCCCCGAATACCTTGATGTTTTACTGACCGACGCAAACAAGCTTCGCGTCGGTCAGCCGTAAGGATATGGGTCGTTCCTAGACTGCGAACATCAACAGAAGCGACACGAGGAATGCGAAGATACCAAGTGCTTCTGCAAATGCGAGGCCGATGAACAATGTTGCTGTCTGACCAGCAGCAGCGGATGGGTTGCGCAATGCGCCTGCCAGGTAGTTGCCAGCAACTGTACCAACACCGATAGCGGCAGCGCCGGAACCGATTGCAGCCAGACCAGCGCCGATGTGTGCGAGTTCGCCTTCCATGTGAATTCTCCTTACGATTGGAAGTTGAGTGTACGGTGGGCCACGCCCACCAAACCTTTTAGTGAGAGGGGTGAAGCGCGTCTTTGAGATAGACACACGTCAGAATAGTGAAAACATAAGCCTGAATACCGGAGACAAGGACCTCAAGCCCCAGAATTGCCACGATACCAAAGACCGCGAACGGGCTCACAAGTGTCAGGGCCGCAAAGCCGGCAAAGACCTTGATAACAGCGTGACCGGCCATGATATTGCCGGCCAGACGAATGGAGTGGCTGACCGGGCGCACGAAGTAGGAAATCACCTCGATCACCGCGATGACGGGACGCAGGACG
>NZ_JBELFI010000100.1:0-9497 GCF_042093035.1 Yoonia sp.
CCCTCTTTCCAGGTTGAAAACCTGGCGTCCTAACCGATAGACGAAGGGACCGCAGTTGGTGGGCCGCTTTTAGGGAAACTGTGCGAGCCGCGCAAGAGGCTTTTTGTGCTTTTTTCCGGCTTTGTCTTAGTGGGCCGGGGCCGCGTCTTCCAAACGCAATTGTACCGATTGCCGCCCCTGCCAAGTGTTGATTTCCAGACGACCAACCAGGTGAAAGCGCGCTCCATTGTGCCCTGTCAGCATCGGCCCGATTGGGCCATCCATCGCGCCAAAACTGATTGCATCAATCCGGCCACTCAAACCGTCACCGAAGGTAATTTTCAGATGATTTGCACCAACTTGCTTGGCAAAATGGATCTGGCAATCGGGGAAAGCAAAGCGGGGCGCGGGGGCGCCGGCACCAAACGGCCCGGCGTCTTCGATCTGATTGACAAGCGCAATTGATGCAGCCCCCGGCATCAAGAGCCCGGTGATCTTCAGGTCCGCAGGTCCAATCTGATCCGCCCCTTGTTTGGCGAGCAATGCGCCAATCCGCGCCATCGCAGGTTCAAGCTGATCGCGCGCCAACGAAAGACCCGCGGCCATCTTGTGCCCTCCCCCTTTTAGCAACAGCCCCTCCGCCGTGGCGCGCTGAATAACGGCACCCAGATCGATCCCCGTGACCGACCGGCCAGAACCCTTCCCCTCATCGCCATCCAACCCGATCACGATGGCAGGGCGATTTGTGGTCTCCTTCAGGCGCGCGGCCACAATCCCCACAACGCCCGGATGCCAACCCTCACCGGCGGCCCAGACGAGCGGCCCGGCAAGACCCCGCGCAGTTGCCTGCACCATTGCTTGATCGCGCACGTCTGCTTCCACTTCGCGGCGTTCGGTATTGAGCTGGTCGAGCTTTGCCGCGATCGATTCCGCCTCATGACGGTCATCGGTCGACAGCAGCCGCGCGCCCAAGTTCGCCTTGCCGATGCGACCGCCAGCATTGACACGCGGCCCCAGCAGAAACCCCAGATGATAGCTGGTGGGCGCCTGATCGAGCCCCGCAATATCCGCCAAAGCGGTCAATCCCACGCGATGACGACGGGCCATAACCGACAGGCCTTGGCGTACAAATGCGCGGTTCACACCGATCAGCGGGGCGACATCCGCGACGGTCGCAAGCCCCACAAGATCAAGCATCGCAATTAAATCAGGCCCTGTGTGACCTGCTTCGCGCAACGCCCGGTTGGCATCCACAAGCATCAAGAACACGACCCCGGCAGCACAAAGATGGGCCAAAGCGCCAGATTCATCCTGCCGGTTCGGGTTCACAATCGCAACAGCATCAGGCAAGGTTTCGCCGCCCAGATGATGGTCAAGGACGATCACATCAGCACCCTTCGCCGCAGCAATCGGCCCATGCGAGAGCGTGCCGCAGTCAACGCAAATTATCAGGTCATGATCCTGGGCCAAACCCGCCATCGCAGCTTCATTTGGCCCATACCCTTCGTCGATCCGGTCCGGAACGTAAAGCGTCGCCCGCCCACCCATCTCGCGCAGCCATGTCAGTAACAGCGCCGCAGAGCTGCCGCCATCGACATCATAGTCAGCGAAAACGGCAACGCGCTCCTTACGCTCAACCGCCTGCAAAAACCGCGCCGTTGCCTTGTCCATGTCGCGCAGACTACGCGGATCCGGCAGAAGCTCGCGCAGGGTCGGCGCGAGATACGCAGGCGCGTCTTGCGCAGACACACCGCTGCGAACAAGCACATGGCAGAGTGCTGGATGCAAGCCGGTATCCTGCGCAAGCGCCTCTGCAAGACGGTCTTCCTCGTCTGTGGGGCCAACCCAACGGCGGCCTGTTGCCGAGGCCGTAACATGCAAAAATGCGTGTGTATCTGGTGGTGTGTTCATCACAGACCACAATATGCGCGATGGATGCCGTTGACCACGGCTACCTTATCATCTTGCCCAAAAAAAACTCCCGCCGGAGGCATCGGCCCTCAAGACACAGGATTACGGTAGATCATCCGGCGCACAGAACCCGTCTTGGAACGCATCAAGATCGTCTCAGCGGTCACAAAACCGACTTCGCGTTTGATCCCCGGAACCAGTGATCCATCCGTCACACCCGTGGCGGCAAAAATCACATCGCCTGTGACCATGTCATCGCGAGTATAAACGCGATCGAAATTGGTGATGCCCGCTTTCGTCGCTCGCCCGCGTTCATCATCATTGCGAAACATCAAGCGCCCGAAAATCTGCCCGCCCATGCATTTCAGCGCCGCCGCCGCCAGCACACCCTCCGGCGCACCCCCGGACCCCATATACATGTCAATCCCGGTCTGTATCGGTTCTGCGGCGTGCATAACGCCCGCCACATCGCCGTCCGTAATCAGCCGGATCGCCGCACCGGTGCTGCGGAGTTCCGCGATCATGTCTTCGTGGCGCGGCCGTTCCAGAACGCAGACGGTGATGTCATTGGTTGAACACCCCTTTGCTGCAGCAAGCGCAGAGACCCGCTCCGAAGGGGACATATCCAGCGTCACCACACCGGGACGCAGGCCGGGACCAACGGCGAGCTTGTCCATATAAACATCGGGCGCGTGCAGCATGGAGCCACGCGGCCCCATCGCGATCACCGCCAGAGCATTTGGCATATCCTTGGCCGTCAGTGTGGTGCCTTCCAGCGGATCAAGCGCGATATCCACACCGGGCCCTTGGCCAGTGCCGACTTCTTCGCCGATGAACAGCATCGGTGCTTCATCGCGCTCGCCTTCGCCGATAACTACGACGCCTGCGATATCAAGCTTGTTCAACTGGGTGCGCATGGCATCTACTGCCGCCTGATCCGCCGCCTTTTCATCGCCGCGCCCGATCAAAGGCGTACAGGCAATCGCGGCCGCCTCCGACACGCGGGCCAAGCCCAAAGAGAGATTGCGATCGTTGAAGTCAGGTGTCTTGGGCATCGGGCGGTCCTTTATTAGCTTGCGACTACCCTAAAACCGTTCAGCGCCTCGGCCACAAGCCTGTTTGCGCTAAAGGCAGGGCTTCAAACCGCTTCGATACGGATCGCGACAGGGTCTCCGGTGACAACGCCCGTTGATTTGAACTCAGTCAAGGCGCCGTCCAAGGCGGTCCGGGTGGTCTTATGGGTCACGATCAAAACCGGGGCTGCGGTGTCATCATGCCCGTATTGGCGCATCCGGTCGATGGAAATGCCGGCCTCACCCAAAGCGCGGGCCACTTTTGCAAGTGCGCCGGGTTTGTCCATCAGTTGCATCCGCAAATAGTAAGGTGCGGCGACTGCGGCGCGCGCGGCACGGGTCTTTCGCAAAGTCTTGGCGGCCTGTCCAAAGGTCGATATGCGCGTTCCGCGCGCGATATCCATCACGTCACCCATGACCGCACTGGCCGTCGGGCCTTCGCCCGCGCCGGGCCCGCGCAAAACGATTTGGCTGACGGCGTCGCCTTCCAGCACGACCATATTCGTGCCGCCCGCAAGCTGGCCTAATGGCGATGTATCCGGCACCAGACACGGCGACATGCGCTGCTCAAGCCCGCGTCCGGTCATTTGCGCAACGCCGAGCAGTTTGATCTTATAGCCCATATCGGCCGCCTGACGGATGTCTTCAATCGTGACCGATCCGATACCTTCAAGTTCGACCGCGTCAAAATCAACCTGCGTGCCAAAGGCAATGGCAGCCAGCAGCGCAAGCTTATGTGCCGCATCAATCCCGCCGACATCCAGCTCAGGGTTGGCCTCCAGAAAACCGAGCTGATTGGCTTCATCAAAGACCGCCTCATAGCTCAGACCGGCGTCCTCCATCCGGGTCAGGATATAGTTGCAGCTACCGTTCATGACACCCATGACGCGGGTGATTTCGTTCCCGGCGAGGCCCTCAGTGAGGGATTTTACGACCGGAATACCACCCGCGACCGCCGCCTCGAAACGCACAACGCGGCCGGCATTTTCCGCCGCTTCCGCAATGGCTTGACCATGAATGGCGAGCAAAGCTTTATTGGCACTGACCACATCCTTGCCGCTGGCGATTGCCGCTTCTGTTGCATCTTTGGCGGGGCCTTCGTGGCCGCCCATCACTTCGATGAAAACGTCAATATCTCCGCGCTTGGCCAATGCCACCGGATCGTCTTCCCAGGTGTAGTCAGACAGATCAACGTCGCGATTTTTGGTTTTGGAGCGTGCCGACACTGCAACGATTTGGACAGGGCGTCCGGCACGTTGTTCCAGCAAGGCGGCGTGTTTTTGCACAATCCGCACGATGCCCACACCCACGGTGCCAAGTCCCGCAATTCCCAGGCGCAAAGGTGTTGTCATCGTCTTTGGATCCATCGTGTCGTTTTTGTCTTGCAAGCTCTAGCGAAAGCCGCGCGCTACTGCAATGCAGCGATGTCCGACCGGCGTATATCAGCGGCCCGTGCCTGAAGTGCTGCAATCCGCGCGGCATATAACGCATCACCATCAGCGCGAGGGGTGGGTTCCGCTGGCACGGGCGTGAGCCTTGGATATGGCGCGTCACGCGCGTCCGCGTCCAGCGTATCTTCTAGCTGCGGAAAGTTGTTGCAAGCGGCCAGAAGCAGAAGGGTCAGGAAGATCATGCGCATAGCCTGAACCATATCGGCACCCATCACAGAGTGAAACCGCTGATCGGGGCTTTCCAAATGAACGGATGTTCAGTTAAATGCGAAAATGGCACGCAAACAGGGCGCATATGCAGATATTACCGGGCCGAAGGTGCGTGCGACAGCGCTGCGCCTGATTGCCCAGCACGGCTACGCGGCGGTTTCGATGCGCCAGATAGCGGCTCAGGTGGGCGTGCAGGTGGGCGCGCTCTACAACTATACGGCAGACAAGCAGACATTGCTGTTCGATCTGATGCACGCGCATATGGTCGCACTTCTTGCAGCAGCCAGGGATTTACCGCAGCATGATACGCCAATGGCGCGGCTGGAAGATTTCACACGATTTCATATCCGATTTCACCTGCCACGCGCCGACGCTGTTTTCGTGTCGTACATGGAGTTGCGCAACCTTAGCCCCGAAAATTTTGCACAGATTGAAGCGTTGCGCCGCCAATACGAAGGGATTTTGGAAGCGATCCTCGCTGAAGGGGAAGCCCAGGGCGATTTTGCCGTGGCAGATACGCGTGTGACCACGATGGCATTGATCGGGCTGCTCACCGGATTGCATGATTGGTACCGGCGCGACGGGCGCTTGAGCATCACAGAGATCGAGACGATGTATTGGGGCCTGGTGCGCAAAGCGGTCACCGCCTAGGCAAACTGGCAGTGTTCAGGTAAGCGGGCCAAAAGCCAATGGAAGGTCAGGATGTTTCAGCCAGACAAAGACGAAATTTATGCGACAGTCGGGGCCTCTCAGGGGCGGCGGTTGTTTGGGTACGGTGTACTTTTCGCGCTCGGAGCGTTGGTGATTTACACCACGCTGGCCTATCCGCCGGCGCTGCAATGGATGGTCTTCATGCTGGTGTTTGGCGTGTCGATGCTGTGGCTGGCAGAAAGGCTACGACGCGCGACGACGATGCAGATTACGCTGACCGAAGATGAATTGCGCGATAGCTCCGGCGCGATCCTGGCGCGGCTTGATGATGTGGTTTCGGTGCAACGCGGGGCGTTTGCGCTGAAACCTTCAAACGGGTTCACCCTTGTTATGAAAAAGAAAAATCCGCGTGCATGGGTACCGGGGCTGTGGTGGCGCATGGGGCGGCGTGTAGGCGTGGGGGGCGTGACGGCGGCAGGCCAATCGCGATTCATGGCCGAACAAGTCGCGGTTTTACTGGCGCGTCGCGATGGCAGCTAATCGCATTCTGCATTGGCGCAGAGCGGCATTCCTTTTCACAATAGGTCGAGAAAACGACACGCTTTGTCGAAAAGAGGCGATGCATCCCAATCATTGCGTTGCTAGGGTTGGCGCGCGTCAATGAGGGATCGACATGGGCTATTCCGGTTTTCGGGTCATCAAAGAAGGGCTTTTTGGCCAAAAAGGATGGAAACCGGTCTGGCGCGATCCGGAGCCAAAGGCCGCCTATGATGCGATCATCATCGGCGGGGGCGGGCATGGGCTTTCGACGGCATTCTACCTAGCCAAAGAGCACGGCATGACCAATATCGCAGTGCTTGAAAAAGGCTATATCGGCGGCGGCAATGTAGGGCGGAACACCACGATCGTGCGCGCCAACTACTTCCTGCCCGGCAATTCAGAGTTCTATTCCCACTCACTTAAGATGTGGGAAACGATGGAGCAGGATCTCAACTACAACGTCATGCATTCGCAGCGCGGCTTAATAAACCTGTTCCACTCCGATGGGCAGCGCGACGCTTTTGCGCGGCGTGGCAATGCGATGATTAACCAAGGGGACGATGCGATCCTCTTGGATCGCGAAGGCGTGCGTGAACACTTGCCCTATCTGGATTTCGACAACGTGCGTTTTCCGATCTATGGCGGGCTTTTTCATCCACGTGGCGGCTCTGCGCGCCACGATGCAGTGGCGTGGGGCTATGAGCGCGGGGCCGATCAACGGGGCGTGGACATCATCCAGAACTGTGAAGTCACTGGCATTGATATTGAAGACGGAGTGGTCAAGGGCGTGCAAACGACGCGCGGGGCGATCAAGGCCATGAAGGTTGGGATCGTGGTCGCGGGCCGCTCTGGTCAGGTGGCCGCGATGGCGGGGATGCGTTTGCCGATCGAAAGCCATGTTTTGCAGGCCTTTGTGACTGAGGGTCTAAAGCCGGTTATCGACCATGTGGTTAGTTTTGGGATGGGACATTTTTATATCAGCCAATCGGACAAAGGTGGTTTGGTCTTTGGCGGCGACATTGATTTTTATGCCTCGTATGCCGCGCGGGGGAACCTGCCGATGAAAGAGCATGTGATGGATGCCGCAATGACCCTGATGCCGATGATAGGCAAAGCGAAGGTACTGCGATCATGGGGCGGGATCATGGATATGACACCGGATGGATCGCCCATCATTGATAAAACCCCGACGAAAGGGCTCTTTATTGATTGCGGCTGGTGTTACGGTGGCTTCAAGGCCGTGCCGGGGTCAGGGTTCAGTTTCGCGCATTTGATGGCCACAGGAAATCACCATGAACCGGCTTCAAAGTTCCTGCTGGATCGCTTCCGAACAGGCGAAGGCTTGATGGATGAAGAGGGCACAGGTTCTCAGCATAACTTGCACTAGGAGCGGGCGTTGGAATTGAGTTTTTCTGCCAAGATGAAGAGAGCATGACATGCGCATAAATTGCCCAAATTGTGGTGAGCGCGACCGGCGCGAGTTCTATTATCAAGGTGATGCATTGGCCTTGGATCGCCCGGGCGAGGATGCGGGTCTCGTGGCATGGGACGACTATCTGCATAACCGCGACAACAGCGCAGGCGAGGTGCGAGATCTTTGGTTTCACGAGGCCGGTTGCCGTGCGTGGCTGGTGGTTGATCGCAACACGGTGACCCATGCGGTGCATAGTACAACGCTTGCGGAAAAGGTGAAATCATGAGGCTCCAAGTCCCTGAAAAGACGGTGACATTCACCTTTGATGGCCGGCGTTTGCAAGCTGTGCCGGGAGAGCCAGTGGCGGCGGCGTTGCTGGCCAATGGCATCAAGCTGATGGCCCGCTCTTTCAAGTATCATCGCCCGCGTGGTGTCATGTCTGCGGGCTCGGAAGAGCAGAATGCTCTGGTCACCGTTGGCCGTGGTGCGCAGGCTGAACCGAATGTCCGTGCCACGACATTGGAGGTGTTCGAGGGGTTGGAGGTGTCCAGCCAGAATGCCTGGCCATCGCTGCGCTATGATGCATTGGCGGTGAATGATCTGTTGTCGCCTTTCTTGGCCGCCGGGTTCTACTACAAAACTTTTATGTGGCCGCGCAGCTTTTGGGAAAAGCTCTATGAGCCCGTGATCCGCCGCGCTGCGGGATTGGGCGCGTTAAGTGGTGAAACGAACCCCGATACATATGAAAAGGCCTTCGCGTTTTGCGATCTCCTTGTGATTGGCGCAGGACCAACGGGATTGATGGCCGCTTTGACGGCGGGCCGTGCAGGTGCCGACGTTATCCTCGCCGATGAAGATACCGCCTTGGGCGGGCGGCTGCTGCGTGAGCGAGAACAGATTGACGATATGCCTGGCGCCGAATGGGTTGCACACGCCCGCGCTGAGCTTTCTGCGATGGACAATGTCCGCTTGATGACCCGCACGACGATCACCGGCGCATACGATCAGGGCACATATGGCGGGCTGGAGCGTTTGGCCGGGCCGCGGGCTGATGGCAAACCGCTGGAATGTTTCTGGCGGATCGTGGCCAAACGCGCGATCCTTTGTGCCGGTGCCTTGGAACGCCCGGTCGCCTTTGCCGACAACGACCGTCCCGGCATCATGATGGCGAGCGCCGTGCGCTCCTATGTCAATCGCTGGGGTGTCGCCCCCGGCAAGGCTGTTGCGATCTTTGGCAACAATGATGATGCCCATCGCACCGCGCGGGATTTGACTGCGGCGGGTGTGAAAGTCGCCGCTGTGATCGACAGTCGCGACGATGCGAAAATCGCAGGTGATTTCCCCGTCTTTACCGGGGCCGAGGTGATCGCAACAAAAGGTCGGCACGCGCTTGTAAGCATAACGATCAGGCAGTCCGGTGGCACCCGTGTTTTGCGCACCGATTGTCTCGCGATCTCAGGCGGTTGGAACCCGACGGTGCATCTGACCTGCCATATGAACGGGCGCCCGCAGTGGCGCAACGATATTGCATCCTTCGTGCCAACCCCGGACAGCATACCGGGCATGGTTGCAGCAGGGGCTTGCAACGGCGTGTTTTCCACGGCTGGCTGCCTGCAAGAGGGTGCCGATGCGGCCGCCCATCTGGTGTCCGATCTGGGTTTCAAGGCGAAGGTGGTCCTGCCCGTTGCCGACGACACCGAATATGCGATTTCGCCACTTTGGATGGTTGCAGGCAAGGGCCGCAAGTGGATCGATTTTCAAAACGACGTGCATGTGAAGGATATCCGACTTGCCGCGCAGGAGAACTTCCGCTCTGTCGAACATATGAAGCGCTATACCACTCAAGGCATGGCCCCGGATCAGGGGAAATCGTCGAATGTCGTGGCCCTTGCGGTGCTGGCGGATGCGACTGGACGCGGTATTCCTGAAACCGGAACAACGACCTTTCGTCCGCCATATGTGCCGGTCGCGATTGCGGCAATGGGGGCGGGTAGCCAAGGGAAGGGCTTTGCGCCGGAGCGTTTCACCACATCGCATAAGGCCAGCATCGCCCGCGCCGCGCCGATGATCGAGGCCGGACTGTGGTACCGCCCCAGCTATTTCCCGCAAAAGGATGAGACCCATTGGCGGCAGTCATGCGACCGCGAAGTCGGCTATGTGCGCAACGCGGTCGGAGTCTGTGATGTCTCGACGCTTGGCAAGATCGATATTCAGGGGCCAGATGCCGCCGCACTTCTGGACTTTGTCTACACCAATATGTTCTCGACC
>NZ_JBELFI010000101.1:0-9366 GCF_042093035.1 Yoonia sp.
CCGATCAGGGCATTGATCCGGCTATCGCGATTTCTCAGATTATTCAGGGGTTCCAGACGGTTGTCTCTCGCAGTGTCGCCACGTCAGTGCAGCATGTCGTCTCGATCACGCAAATCCACATGGGGACGTCTGACAATATCATCGCTGAAACGGCGCGCATGAGCGGCACGGTCCGTAGCCTCTCTCGTGAGGCGCGCGCCTTGGGGAAGACGAGAATGGCAGACATTTGTGCCGGTGTCGCAGCTATGACCGGCGCGCAGGTTCTGTTCAATTACGTCAATGAGGTGCCAGTGACATATAATGACCCCGCGCAAACAAAGGTCGCTGTCCGCGCTGCTGCCAGCGTCGTTGGCCCGGATGCGGTCGATGCCAATCGTCCCCCCACCATGGGCGGAGAAGATTTTTCGTTCATGCTAGAGGAACGTCCGGGCGCATTCATGTTTCTGGGAAACGGTACGTCTGCTGCCTTGCATAACCAATCCTTTGACTTCAACGATGACGCGCTGCGCTATGGAAGCGCCTACTTTGTCGCAATCGTCGAGACCGCGTTGCAGAACGCGGCTTGAACGGTATGCCGGGCGACGGGCATTTGCCTAACGTAGGCCCGTTTCTTCTAACAATCCCAACCGTTTGGCTTCATAATAGTAGCCGCGCGCATACCACATCACGGCGTCGTCTTCATCACCACCAGACACCAGCCATGCCCCGCGCAAGTAGCGCCCCGCATAGATCAGGTTGGTTTCGGCATCCAATAGCCCTTGGGGCGATCCGCGATAGCCCATCGTCCGCGCTGTCTGAGGCAGGATCTGCATCAGCCCATAATATGGCCCGTTACGTGCCGCCGGATTATGCGTGCTTTCGCGGATAATGACCCGGTGCAGCAAGCTTACGGGAATGTCATGGACCTTTGCGTATTTGTTAATCAGGCGGCGCAGCTCGGGCGTTTCATTGGGATAAAGTGGTAAGGCGCGCCCCCGATTTAGGGCGTCGCGGTCTTTGCGTCCGCCACATGCGGATAGCGTTGTGGCCCCGGCAATCATCAGGAAATAGCGGCGCTTCATCATTGGTCTGCTCTTTTCGGCTTGCGCTTCTCTTGGCGCGGTTCAGCTTGTTCATGTTGCATAAAATCAGTCTTTTCCCGGTCTGACCAGACATCGGAACCGTTTTAGGGCGCCCATTGCAAGAAATTGCCGATCATACGCAGACCGGCGGACTGGCTCTTTTCGGGGTGGAATTGCGTCCCGATCATCGTGTCGCGTCCGATGATCGCGGTCACATCGCCCGCGTAGTCGACATGGGCCAGACGCTCCGCCCGGTTGGTTACATCCATCGCGTAGGAGTGAACAAAATACGCGTGATCGCCTGTAGCAATCCCTTCAAGCACCGGATGCGGGTTGTCGATCACCAGATCATTCCACCCCATATGCGGCACTTTGAGCGTCCTATCCGCCGGGCTGATTTTGCGGATATGGCCCGCGATCCAGTTAAACCCCGGTGTTGGCTCGTATTCGTGGCCGGTCGTCGCCATCATCTGCATCCCGACGCAAATTCCAAAAAAGGGACGGGCGCGTTTGGTCACGGTCTCCACGATCGCCTCTGCGAGGCCGGTGCGTGCGTAAAGCTCCGCGCGGCAATGTGGAAATGCGCCGTCACCCGGCAACACGATGCGGTCGGCCTTGGCGATCACCTCTGGATCAGAGGTCACGACGATTGGGCCAGCGCCGACCTCTATCGCCATGCGCTCAAAGGCTTTTTGGGCCGAATGCAGGTTGCCGCTGTCATAATCGACAAGGGCCGTGGTCATAGGCTGCCCTTGGTGGACGGGATCGCATCGGCTTTGCGCGGGTCGGTTTCAACAGCCTCGCGCAGGGCGCGGGCGACAGACTTGAAAGCCGCCTCTGAGATGTGGTGGGCGTTGAACCCGTGCAGCTTGTCGATGTGCAATGTAATGCCGCCGTGCGTGCTGAGTGCCTGGAAAAACTCGCGGACCAGCTCCGTGTCGAACGTCCCGATTTTGCCGAAAGGCAGATCCAGATTGCAGATCAGATAGGGGCGAGCGGATAGATCCAGCGCGCAGCGTACCTGGGCATCATCCATCGCAAGCAGACAGCTACCATAGCGGCGAATGCCGCGCTTGTCACCGAGAGCCTCTGACAGGGCCTGACCCAAGGCAATGCCCACGTCCTCGACGGTGTGGTGGTCGTCGATGTGCAAGTCCCCCTGCGCGCGGATCGTCATGTCGATCAACGCGTGGCGCGACAACTGGTCAAGCATGTGGTCAAAGAAACCAACACCTGTCTGGTTGTCATAAGCGCCAGAGCCATCAAGATCGATGGTGACAGAAATATCGGTCTCGGCGGTTTTGCGTGTGATTGTGGCTTTGCGCATGGGTTTGCCCTTTGGTTTTCTGATCGCTCTATAGCTGGGCAAAGGGCAGGGGCCAAGCCCGCGAAATAATGCTGTGGCTTTTTAGCAAAATTTAAGGGTTGGCGTTCTAGGGTCTCGGAAGCTGCTCGACAATCTGGAGAATCCGATGAAAGCCCTTATTTTACGCCAAGACCCCAAAGCCGCCTGCGCGACGTCCAAAACATTGATCGACAAGGGGTTTTTGATCCTTTGTGTGGAAACGCTTGCGGTTGCACATGCGCTGATCCGTGTGGATACGATTGATTTGTTAGTCATGGATGAGGTGTTTGACGGGCAAATGACCCATGCGCTGGCTTTGTCCGGTGAACGGCGCAGCCCATGTCTGAGCGCGATCATGCTCACTGATCGGGACCGGACGGCGACGGATGACCTTTATGACCTGATCCCTTGTCTCTATGCGCTTGCGGGGACGCAAACCGCGCCAGATGTCTTGGGCAAACTCGCGGTGTCTGCGGTCAGTAATATGGCAGAAACCGTGGCGCGCGTGGCCGCGCGTGACGTGATTGACACGCAGGAGGCAGAGGCGGATCGCTCTGCTCTGAGAAATGAAGCGGATGTAGAACCGGATTTTGCGGATGCAGCGATAGCCGCGCCTGAGATGGAAGGGCGGATCGCTGATATTGAACGGCCCATGGTGCACATCAAAGAAGCTTTGCCGCCCGAAGTGGCCGCGATGCTTGCAGCGCAGCCGTTCTATAAGCAAGTGGATCAGTTTGCAGGGCGACACCGCGACGTGGCTTGACATCTCAACAAAAAAGCCGCGGTCTATACTGCGGCCTTTTGGTACGAAATGGAGCGGGCGATGAGATTCGAACTCACGACCCTAACCTTGGCAAGGAACGGGTCGCAAAAATAACCGTTCATAAACAAATAGTTGAGTATTGCCGATTCGCTCCCTTGCCCAAGAGCACCTCAAAAAAGGCAATGTTTTCGTGCAAGTTGCACGAAAACTCTCTCAATCTTTCAGATCGTAAAGATGAGCTACCCCCGAAAATAGGACACTGACGTAAGCTGCGATTTGTAGTCTGCTGATCTTCAACACGAAGGAGATCGGACATGTCGAAACGGAAGCAACATCACCCAGAGTTTAAGGCCAAGGTGGCGTTAGAGGCGCTGAGGGATGGAGAGACGGCGAGCGAGCTTGCCAGCCGGTCCGGGGTTCGACCGACGATGATCCATCAATGAAAGCGGGCATGGCTTGAAGGCGCATTAGGCGTCTTCGAGCGGGGCAGCCGGAAAGTACCGGAAGTCGATGAAGAGCATGTCAAAGACGTCGATGCCAAGATCGGGGAGTTTCCAGAACTGCGCAAACGCTACTGGGGTAGTTGGTTTTGGGGACATATATATTTCTCAACCACCTCGGGCAATGTCACCGGCGATATCATCAAGCAGTATCTGGAATTGCAGTCCTCAAAATGATGCTACCGGCGTCAGCCGGTAGTGCTTCATTGGGACCTCAAGATTTCCTTAGCGCTGTTCGATGAAAAACAGATATCCCATATGATAGATGTCATTCTGACAAGACTTCGGCGAAATGCAATTTTCAATGCGACATTTTTTTGAACTTCTATGAGTGGAAAAGCAATATGAACAACAATATTGGTGTAGTTCTGGCCTCAGTTGCCACTCTGTTAATAATCGTCGCATTTGAGACTGATGGATTTAGCAAATTCATTAAAAGCAAAAGTTGCAAGGACCTTGAGGCTGACTCTGTGATGGCAGAAGTATCTGACTTTATGGATGGGAAACTTAAGTACCCCGGTTCGGCGGTGTATCCTCAGACTAGTCGCTTCGACTTCATCTCCTACGGGGATGACCCCAAAAGATGTAATTACATTCTAAACGGATTTGTTGACGCGCAGAATGGTTTTGGCGCACTTGGCAGGGTGAACTTTACCTCGTCGGGAACTTACAATTTGGAAAACCCGTCCACGCTCAATGCTTCCACAAGGGTTGTCGACGAACACTTTAGCTTTTTTGACTAATGTGGTACGCAACTGAAAGCGCAATTCGCGTCGGCTCCCCCTCTCTTTGACGAAGCAGATGTTTCTGCCATCGGATGCAGCGCAGCATTCGTTCAATCTTGGCAGTGGTTGGCGACAATTCGGCCCATAGCCGCCGTTCGCCTCACCAATCCAATGCTGCGGTCGCAGCCCGCATAGCAGACCTTGGTCGATAGCGCAGCATTTCAGGATGTCCAGATGACGGCATCGCGGACAAGGACGAAGCCGCTACCGCGGCAGGGGCGCTTGTGGTGAGGGCGGCGCGGCGATCTGAATATCGTGATTTTGGAAATGGGCGCGACTGTCTGGCGATTGGGACCTCTCAATCAACAGACAGGAGGATCCCATGGTGGACCAAAAGACAACGCCGCTGCGTGCGCGGATGATCGAAGATATGCGGATAAAGGGGCTGGGCGAGAGTTCCCAGAAAGCGCACATCAGAGCGGTCAGTTACCTTGCCGAGGTTCTTGGGCGATCACCGGACACTGCAACACCGGACGATCTTCGCGCCTATCAGCTTCACATAGTCGACACGAACGTCACCCCATCGACCTACAACGCGCGACTTGTCGGGCTGCGGTTCTTCTTCGAGACGACGTGCAAGCGCGCAGAGTTGAAGAACAGCCTGCATTTCCGCACGGAGCCTCGGAAGCTTCCGGTGGTGTTCAGCGCCGAAGAGGTGTTCGAGATACTCAGGGTCGCGCCGGGGCCGGGGCTGAAGTATCGCGCTGCGCTCAGCATTTCCTATGGCACCGGGCTGCGTGCGTCGGAGGTCTGCAATCTCAAGGTCACGGATATCGATAGTGATCGCATGCTCATTCATGTCGAGAAGGGCAAAGGTGGCAAAGACCGCAAAGTCATGCTCTCGCCAGGACTGCTTGGCTTGTTGCGGGATTATTGGAAAGAAGCGCGTCCTGATGGCTGGCTGTTCCCTGGCAAGCCCCGGATCAACCCGCTCTCACCCCGGCAATTGCATCGCGCCTTCAGCGCAGCCAAGCACCTGGCGGGGATCAAGAAGCCGCGCAGCACGCTGCATAGTTTGCGCCACAGCTTCGCGACGCATCTTCTGAAGGCGGGAACGGATGTGCGCGTGATCCAGGTTTTGCCCGGCCACGCAAAGCTCAGCACGACGGCGCAATACACCCATGTGGCGACCAAGCTGATCCGGGACACCGACAGCCCCTACGAGTTGCTGGCGCAGCTTCGGGACCGAAGGTCGGAGTGACAGTCGCGGGCGGTGCCGCGCCCAAAGCTGGAGGTTGCTGACATCTTTCGTGCCCATGGTCCTGCGTGGCGGCAGGCCAATGCGGGGCATGTCAGCCTGAGCCAGCTCAAGGTGATGTCCGCCATCGAGACCTGCAGGACCGAGGCGCTTGACGGGCATGTGGCGGCTTGTGCCAAATGCGGCCACCAGCACATCGCGTATAACTCGTGCAAGAACCGGCACTGCCCGAAGTGCCAGGGACCTGCTGCGCGCGACTGGATGGCGGCACGGGCCGAAGACTTGCTGCCGGTCGAGTATTTCCACGTCGTCTTTACCCTGCCAGCCGAGATTGCGCGGATCGCATATTGGAACAAGCGGGCGGTCTACGGCCTGCTGTTCAAAGCGTCCGCCCAGACCGTGTCCACCATTGCCGCCGATCCCAGGCGCCTTGGCGCACGGGTCGGTATGACCAGCGTTCTCCACACCTGGGGATCAGCGCTGACGCATCATCCGCACATCCATATGATCGTCCCCGGCGGCGGATTGTCACCAGACGGCACAAGGTGGGTCGCCTGCAAGCCGGGGTTCTTCTTACATGTACGGGTGCTGTCGCGCCTGTTCAGACGCCTGTTTCTGGAAGGCCTGCTCACTTTGCACCGTGCGGGAAAGCTCGCATTCTTCGGCGATCTCAAGGGACTGACCAATGCTAAAGCCTTCACCGCGTATCTGGTCCCGCTGCGCAATGCCGAATGGGTGGTGTACGCCAAACCACCCTTCGGTGGCCCCGAACAGGTGCTGGCTTATCTCAGCCGATATACGCACCGGGTAGCGATCTCGAACAGCCGTCTCGTCAATGTCGACGCGGGCACCGTGGCGTTCCGCTGGAAAGACTATCGGATTAAGTCGGGTGACCGCATGAAGGTTTTGCGGCTCAACACAGGTGAGTTCATTCGCCGCTTCCTCGTGCATGTTCTCCCGGATCGGTTCCATCGCATCCGCCACTACGGCTTCCTTGCAGGCAGTAGATGCAAAGCGAAAGTCGCCCAAATCCGTGCGCTTCTTGGAGCAACCAGATCGGCCGAGCCAGACCGGCCCGCAGATGATCCCCCGGCACCCCTCACTTTACGTGAGCCATGCCCCGACTGTGGCGGACAGATGCGCATCATTGAGACCTTCCGGCGTGGCCAAATCCCCCGAACCCGAGCGCCACCAAGAAAGCAGGCCGCATGATGAACCGCCCATCTTTTGCGCATCCTCAGGTCCGACACGCAACGTGCCGGTCAAAGGCAAGCTTTGGCTCAATACCATCAATGCATCGTGACGAGAGCCGGGCTACCGCAGAAAGACCGAAAAACGAGCCCGGTCCTACCCCAAAAACCGCGACACTGAGCCGCCAAACTTGGAAAAATCCGCGGAACTCTAACCGATAGGGATTGGGGCCCGCGCTTTCCCCATAGCACGGCACCCACATCCCGCGGCTTCCACCTTGTCAGATTTGTCAACGCGGGCCAGACCGCCAAGACCAAACCTAACGCACTGGCCCGCATCAAAAAATCTTAGACAAAGCCACCATCCGCCGCCTCTTCACCAATGTCCGTTTGTGGAACTTGATGCAGAGTAGAACAAGATCGTGTGAACTCAGGTTGGGGCTTCTTTTGCCCCTGTCATAAACGCCACAGCGTCCGACATGGTGTAATCTTTCGGGTCAATGACACATAGACGTTTGCCAAGGCGATGCACGTGAATTCGATCTGCGACTTCAAACACATGAGGCATGTTGTGGCTGATCAGAATGATCGGAATGCCGCGAGATCGGACATCAAGGATGAGTTCCAACACACGACGAGATTCTTTGACCCCGAGGGCCGCCGTTGGTTCATCCAAGATGATGACCTTTGATCCGAAGGCCGCAGCGCGGGCCACAGCCACACCCTGACGTTGACCACCCGAAAGCGTTTCAACTGCTTGGTTGATGTTTTGGATTGTCATCAAGCCAAGCTCGGACAACTTGTCACGAGCAACCTGCTCCATCTTTGGGCGATCCAACTGGCGAAACCATTTGCCGCGAAAACCAGGTTTGCGGATTTCTCGCCCCATGAACATGTTATCTGCGATGGACAAAGCGGGCGACATAGCAAGGGTCTGGTAAACCGTTTCGATCCCCTCCTTGCGGGCATCGATGGGTGACGCAAAGTTTACCTGCTTTCCTTCGAGGAACACTTCTCCTTCGTCGGGTATCACCGCCCCCGAGACGGCTTTGATCAGAGATGATTTGCCTGCCCCGTTGTCGCCAATCACGGCAAGAATTTCACCGGGATAGAGATCGAAATCACAGTGATCGAGTGCAGTGACCTTGCCGTAACGCTTAACCAATCCACGGCCCTTTAGAATGGGTTCAATCGACCCATTGGCGATGTTTTCCATCAAAGTCATGCTGAGACCTTTCTGATCCACTGATCTACTGCGACAGCACCAATGATGAGTCCGCCGATAAGAAGGAATGTCCATTGTGCGTCGGCACCTGCAAGGCGAAGGCCAAGGGTGAACACACCAACGATGAGAGCACCAAAGAGCGGCCCCATGATCGACCCACGCCCACCGAACAGTGAGATGCCGCCAATCACCACAGCCGTGATGCTTTCGATATTCAGGAGTTGGCCGGACGTTGGGCTAACAGAGCCAATACGGCCAATAAGTGCCCAGCCTGCGATGGCGCAGATGAAACCGGTGACTGCATAGACAGAGATCAACGTGAATTTGACGTTTACACCAGATAGCTGTGCTGCTTCGGGATCATCACCTACGGCGTAGATGTGCCGCCCCCATGCTGTGTGTTTCAGGGCATAGGCAAGAAAGGCAAAGATCAGGACCATTGCGATCACACCAAAGGTGAATGTCGCACCACCGCGTCCGTCCGCGTCCGCGCCAATCTTGAACGTGGACCCAAGAAATTGAAGCAGGGGTGCGTTTTGTTCGATGTCTTGACTGCGTATGGTCTCGTTGGCTGAGTAGAGAAAGTTCGCCGCTAGAACGATCTGCCACATGCCAAGCGTGACGATGAACGGCGGCAGCTTCATGACCGCGACCAACCAACCATTAATTGAACCGATGAGTGTGCCAAAGGCCAGCCCAAGCGCGACAGAAACTTCGACGGGGACGCCGTAGCGGAAAGTAATCTGTCCCATGATAACGCTTGAAAGAACGGCAATCGCCCCGACGCTGAGATCGATACCAGCGGTGAGGATGACAAGGCTTTGAGCGGCGGCAACGATGCCAACGATCTGTACCTGTTGAAGGATCAGTGTCAGCGCAAAGGGAGAGAGAAACCGCGACCCGAGTAAGAGCGCGAAGAGGGTAATTGAGACGAGGAGGACGAACAACGGCACAAGTGCAGGGTTCACATGCAGGGCGTGTTGCAACCTTGCGAGAAGGCCCTTGCGTTCGGCGAACGAAGCCACGGTGTCGGCTGCTGGTGGCTTGATGGCGGCTTCAAAATCGTCGGCGTTGCCAGACATTGTTCGATCCCCTTGTCGTAAAATGGATGTCAGTAGGAGCATATCCCACTTTGCGAAAAGGGGCGGGATAAATACCCGCCCCTTGAGTTGCACCTACGATGAGATGCGGGAGGGTGGGCTTAACCCCAGCAGAGTTCAGTGCCTTCGGCTACAGAAATGCTTTCAACACCATCGGCTGGTTGATCTGTGACCAAGGCAACGCCTGTGTCAAAGAAGT
>NZ_JBELFI010000102.1:0-9361 GCF_042093035.1 Yoonia sp.
CCTACGTCGGTTTTCAAGACCGGTGCATTCAACCACTCTGCCACTCCTCCGACACCTGCCTGTTAGCCTGTCGGTTCTGATTCGAAAAGCATCATCGTTCCCTTGCGAATATCCGTCGACAAATTGGCGATCAGCCTTTCAAAACGCACCTCACGGCGCTATCTTTGGCGTCAAGCTGGCCGATTGTTCGCGAACCGCGACTTGTTCGGACGATTGGGCAGTCCTTGGGTGGCAATAAAAATGGCCTTTCATGGCATCGCCTTGCGCAAACGCGAGGCAACAAAAAGGGGCAATGGGCAATGAAAAGACGCGCAATGATGCAGTTCAGACGGCGGGTGCCGGTCATTACACTCGCCGCGGTTTTACTGGCGGCCTGTACTGAAACCGGCGGATTTGCACTGCCTGGACTGGGCCAATCGGGTCCAACCACAACAGCACCCCCGGACGCTGCCCCTACACGCACCTCGCAAGAACGTGACGTGGAACGCCCCGATATATTTGAAGTCAACGATCGTGGACTTTGGGATGGCCGTCCCTCGCTTGGCGGTGTCTGGGTGGCCCACCCCGATGTGCAGGACCCTGAGCGTGTCGTGATCCGCAACATCGAAAACGGCCGAGAGGTCAAGGGCGCTTTGTTCCGTCGGGAGCGTGACAACCCCGGCCCTCCTTTGCAAATCTCGTCGGACGCTGCTGAAACTCTGGGTGTTCTGCCCGGTGCCCCGACCCAGTTGAGTGTCGTTGCTTTGCGTCGTGAAGAGGTGGCGTTGCCGCCAGATCCAACCGAAAACCCTATTGTCGAAAGCCTTGAAGCCCCCGTCAACATTGAAGCAGAACCGCTCACACCCGTAGAGGAGCCTGCGGTCGCGGCGGCACCTGTGCCAGAGCCAACGCCTGAGCCTGTCGTCATCGCACTGCCGCCCGCGGTGGAAGCCGCAACAGCGGCAATTGAAGACGCTGCATCGGCCGCTACCACAGTCGCTGAAGCGGCACCGGAGCCTTCCCCTACTGTGCCAGCTGATGATGTCATCGATGTGTCGAGCGTTCTCACCGCGCCCCCCCCCCCGCGGATGGCCCGCGGGCACAGGTTGGTGTTTTCAGCATGGAGCTGAACGCGAATGCATCGGCCGGTCTGATTATCGAGAACGGCATAAATGCCGTTGTGCTGCCCGAAACGATGGGTGGCCGCACCGTCTGGCGTGTGATTGCCGGACCCATGTATGATGAAACTGGGATTGCGCAACTCAAGGCACTTGGATTTGTCGATGCCTATATCGCGGCGGACGCTGATGAATAACTTATCCAAAGAGAGGACCCAAATGATGCCATTGACCGCACTTCGCCGGTTTGCCTTTACCGTCTGTCTGATGATTGCGCCCGCCTTCCTGCAGGCGCTCGAAACGCCAGCCCGTGCTGCGTATATTTTCGACCAGACCACGGGGACGGTGCTCTTGTCCAAGAACGCACAAGAACCGCTGCCGCCTGCGTCAATGTCAAAGCTGATGACGATCTACATGACGTTTGAAGCTGTCGCCGATGGCCGGCTTGCGATTGATGAGATGCTTTCGGTGTCATCAAATGCCGCCAGTTATGCCGGGTCGTCGATGTTTTTGGACACCACCGACCGGGTATCTGTCGAAGACCTGTTGCGCGGTGTCATAGTTTTGTCAGGCAATGATGCAAGCGTCGTTCTGGCCGAAGCCTTGTCGCCGGATGGAACAGAGGCCGGGTTTGCACGACTGATGACGGAACGTGCGCGCCAGATGGGGATGATGAACTCTACTTTCGTGAATGCCAGCGGCTGGCCTGTTGCCGGCCACCGCATGTCAATGGAAGATCTGGGCATACTGGCCAATCGCCTGATTACCGATTTCCCGACGTTCTATCCGATTTTTGCGGAAACGGAATTTGCCTTTGACGGGCGGGTGCCTTCAAATTCACGCAATCGCAACCCGGTTCTGACGTTGGGCATGGGTGCGGATGGGCTGAAAACAGGCTTTACCGACGAGGCCGGATACGGTCTTGTCGGCTCTGCCAAACAGGATGGGCGCCGGATTATCTGGGTATTTACCGGGCTGGATTCACGCCAGGCGCGGCGTGAGGAATCGATCAAAATGATGAATTGGGCGTTTCGCCAGTTTGCCCAGGCAGACGTCGCGACCGCCGGCACAGAAATCGCCAACGCAGAGGTCTGGATGGGCGACGCGCCCTCTGTCGGGCTGACTGTCGTCGAAGATCTGTCAATCCTCGTGCCCGCCCTCAATCAAGACGAGGTAACTGCGCAGGTGGTTTATGACGGCCCGATTGAAGCGCCGATCGTGGCAGGCCAGAAATTGGGGGAATTGGTCATCAATTTTAGTTCGCTTCCCGAAAAACGCATCCCCTTGGTGGCTGACGCAGATGTCGCACGCGGCGGTTTCGCCACACGGATGCGGACGGCCGCCTTGGTGCTTTGGCAGAAGTTCGGGCCAAA
Organism: Yoonia sp.; assembly: GCF_042093035.1. GTDB lineage: Bacteria > Pseudomonadota > Alphaproteobacteria > Rhodobacterales > Rhodobacteraceae > Yoonia. The sequence continues at coordinate 2,471 of NZ_JBELFI010000102.1, forward strand.
CATCGACAGCACAGCAGAGGGCGCATGAGCCAGCCGCGTTTCATTACGTTTGAAGGCATAGATGGTTCTGGAAAATCCACGCAATCGCGGCGCTTTGCGGACCATTTGCGTGCGAAAGGTGATGACGTCGTTATGACACGCGAACCGGGCGGTAGTCCGGGGGCCGAGGAAATCCGCCAGCTTTTGTTGACCGGCGATCCGGACCGCTGGTCTGCCGAAACTGAGATTTTGCTGTTCACCGCGGCACGGCGCGATCATCTGGAAAAGACAATAGAGCCGGCACTTGCGGCGGGAAAAACCGTGGTTTCTGATCGGTTTGCTGATAGCACACGGGTTTATCAGGGGGCAACGCGTGGTGATCTGCGCGGGATGGTTGATAGCCTGCATCGGTTAATGATTGGTCGCGAACCTGACCTGACGTTCATTATCGATATGGACCCTGCCACCGCGCTGGACCGTGGTCTTGCGCGCAAATCCGGCGAAGATCGTTTCGAGGACTTCGGTCTGGCGTTTCAGGAAACACTTCGCCATGGATTTTTGGCGTTGGCCCATGCAAACCCTGATCGTTGTGTCTTGATTGACGGCGACCGGACCGCCGACCAAATCGCCAGCGAAATCGCGGCCCACGCATGAGCGATGATGCCGTACCGGAGCCAGACCGCGTAGCCGGGGCGCCGCATCCGCGGCAGACCGCAGCGCTTTTTGGACAGGCGCAGGCAGAGGCTGGTTTTCTGGATGCCTTCACCGCAGGGCGTCTGCACTCCGGCTGGTTAATCACCGGACCTCGCGGTGTTGGCAAAGCGACGCTGGCATGGAAAATCGCAACTTTTCTTCTGGCCGACCAACCGACAGGCCTGTTTGGCGATCCATCCCTTGCCGTTGATCCAGAGCATCCGGACGCAAGGCTGATCCAATCCGGCGCGCATCCACGGCTTTCGCTGATCCGCAGGCCTTGGGATGAGAAAACAAAGAAATTGAAGTCCGAAATTACCGTGGACGCGGTCCGCAATATTAAAAGCTTCTTTCATATGTCAGCGGCAGATGGCGGCCGCCGCGTGGTGATCGTTGATGCCGCCGATGAGCTGAACCGCAATGCGGCCAACGCGATCCTCAAGGAGCTTGAAGAGCCACCGGCGCTGACAACGATCCTGCTGGTCGCCCACCAACCGTCACGGCTGTTGCCCACGATCCGTTCGCGGTGTCGGGAGTTGCGTTGCGTGCGTTTGGGGGCGGAAGATCTTCAGCAGGCTTTGGCGCAAGCGGGCCATCCGGTGGCGCAATCCGAGAGCCTTGCGACATTGGCCGGGGGCTCCATTGGTGATGCGATCCGCCTGCTCAGTCACGATGGGTTGTCGCTATACGCGGAATTGGTCAAGACGCTGAACGGGTTGCCGCGCGTTGACCGCCCGTCCGCATTGCGCCTGGCGGATACCTGTGCGGGGCGGGGTGCTGATGTGCGGTTTGGCATGACATTGGATTTGATCGACCTGTTTTTGTCGCGGGCGGCGCGTGCCGGGCTGATGGGCGAACCCTCAACGCAAGGCGCGCCCGGCGAGGCGCGACTTCTGGCCCGTATTGCTCCAGATGCGCGGGCGGCCCGCGCTTGGGCCCAGCTTCAGCAGGAATTGACCGACCGTTCACGTCATGGGCGCGCTGTCAACCTTGACCCTGCGGCACTGATCCTTGATATGATTTTCAAGATCGAAGAGACCGCAAACGCCACGGCCGTCGCCTGAAAGCAGCCCGCATGACCCAAAGCCTTCTTGTTGATAGCCACTGCCACCTCGATTTTGCCGACTTTGATGCGGCGCGCGATGATGTGGTGGCGCGCGCGCTTGAAGCTGGCGTGACCCGTATGGTGACGATCTGCACCAAGCTGCGGCTTGAGCCGCGGGTGCGGGCCATCGCGGAAAGATACGCATCGGTTTTCTACGCGGCAGGTACGCACCCGATGAGTGCGGCGGATGAACCTTTGGCCACGGTCGATGAATTGATTGCCTTGGCCGATCATCCCAAATTTGTCGGGATCGGTGAAACCGGCCTCGACTATCATTACACGTCCGAAAGCGCCGAGATCCAAAAGATGTCCCTGCGTGTCCATATTGCAGCCGCCCGCGAAACAAAGTTGCCGCTCATTATCCACGCCCGCGCGGCAGATGATGACATGGCCGCGATCCTGCGCGACGAATATGCAAACGGCCCCTATGCTTGCGTGATGCATTGCTTCTCCAGCAGCGTATCATTGGCCAAAGCCGCACTGGATTTGGATTTCTACCTGTCGATGTCTGGCATTGTGGCTTTTCCCAAAAGCCAGGAATTGCGCGATATTTTCGCAACCGCACCGGTTGACCGCGTATTGGTCGAAACCGACAGCCCCTATCTGGCACCACCTCCCCATCGGGGTCGGCGCAATGAACCCGCCTATACCGCTCATACCGCCCGCGTGGGTGCAGATGTCTTCGGCCTCAGCTACGCAGACTTTGCCGCGCAAACAACGGCCAACTTCGACCGCCTTTTCTGGAAGGCCAAAGGATGAGCGACACAATCCGCTTTCGCATTCTTGGCTGCGGGTCTTCGGGGGGCGTGCCGCGTCTGGGCGGGCTTTGGGGGGCTTGTGACCCTAAAAATCCCAAAAACGCCCGGTCACGCTGTTCGCTGCTGGTCACACGGCAATCGGGGGGTGGCGTTACGCAGGTGTTGATTGACACATCACCCGATATGCGCAGCCAGCTTCTGTTGGCGCAGGTCGCGACCCTGGACGCGGTTGTCTACACGCATGGCCATGCCGATCATGTGCATGGGATCGATGACCTGAGGATGATTGTCTTTAACATGCGCCAGAGATTGCAGGTCTGGGCAGACGGCGACACCTCCAACGATCTTCTGGGGCGGTTCGGCTATGCTTTTGTGCAACCCAAAGGGTCAAACTACCCGCCGATCTGCGAACTCAATGCGATCAACGGCGATATCGTCGTTGGCGGAGCCGGGGGGGAGATCACATTGACCCCCTTTGAGGTCGAACACGGACGGATCGACGCCTTGGGGTTCCGCATCGGCGATGTGGCCTACCTGCCGGATGTCTCCAGCATTCCCGACAAGGCCTGGGCGCAATTGCAAGACCTCGACTGCTGGATCGTGGATGCGTTGCGGCGCGATCCGCACCCGACACATTCGCATTTGGCCAATACGCTGGAATGGATCGACCGCGCTGCGCCACGCCACGCAATCCTGACAAACATGCACAATGATCTGGACTACGCGACAGTCGCCGCCGAAACCCCCGATCACATCGAACCGGCCTATGACGGATTGACCTGCACGATCAAGCTCTGACCCTTCTTCCGAGCAAAAATATCCCCGCCGGAGGCATCAAAGTCGCGGCGCAGCCGCTATCCAAAGGACCCGCCAATGGCCGCTCTTCTTGATGTGATCCTGCCTGTCTTTCTGGTGATGGGATTTGGCTATCTGGCCGTCTGGAAAAGGTATTTTAGCGATACTGGCGTGGATGGGCTGATGAAATTCACCCAGAATTTCGCAATTCCCAGTTTGTTGTTTCGGGCAATTTCGACGCTCGATCTGGAGCAGAATTTTGATTTGGCTCTTTTGGGCAGTTTCTATGCCGGGGCATTGGCGGGTTTTGCGGCAGGGCTTCTGGGCGCGCGCTTCCTGTTCGGACGGGATTGGGAAGACAGCGTTGCCATCGGCTTTTGTGGCCTGTTCTCCAATTCTCTGCTGCTTGGCCTACCCATTACCGAACGTGCCTATGGCGTCTCCGCGCTGCAAGCGAACTACGCCATTATCGCGATCCATTCGCCGTTTTGCTACGCGGTCGGCATCACTGCGATGGAGATCGCGCGCAACCGTGGCGGCAGCATGAGGGCATTGCCGCGCAAGGTGCTCAAGGGGATGTTCAACAATGCGCTAATCTTGGGCATTACCCTCGGTTTCATCGTGAACCTTGGGGGCGTTCCGATGCCAGAAGTGGCCACGGACGCGATTGATCTTATGGTGCAGGCGGCCTTGCCAGCCGCCTTGTTTGGATTGGGCGGTGTGCTTTACCGTTACCGCCCGGAGGGTGATATGCGCATCATCCTCTTCGTCGCTGCTGTGTCCTTGGTCCTGCATCCACTCATCGTCTGGGGTCTGGCGCGGGCCAATGATCTCAGCGATGCGGCGCTGCGCTCTGCCATTTTGACGGCTGCAATGGCACCGGGGATCAACACTTATGTTTTTGCCAACATGTACGGCAAGGCCCGGCGCGTTGCGGCTTCGGCTGTATTGATCGCGACGGGCTTGTCGATCCTGACGGTCTGGCTGTGGCTTTCCCTTCTGCCTTAAGCGTGCAACAGGCTTTGTATCATTTACCAGAAGAAAGGATGGAACCTGTCGCCGCCATTGAGGAAGCAACGCGCAATCGCATCCGCCCGATCTTTATGTCGCCGCTGAAAAGCGTGATAGGGATGTTTCCCGATGTCGGCTTTCCCGGCAAAGGATCGGGCTTTATCGCGGCCTTGGCGCTGTCGTCGTGGGTGGGCTGTCGATGTCCGCGTTTCTGACGCTGTTGACCGTGCCTCCGCTGCTGTGGCTTTGCCTGCGCAAGTTGAAACCCAAAGAAAAGGAGATTTCTCTGGCAACACCTGCGCAATAGTTGCAAAGCGTCTGGGCGGGCCACAACTGCGCATGTCAAAATGGCCTGTCCGATGTGTTTTGGTCTTGCGATCTATCGTGTCTTGTATGTATTGCGAATAAGTCGCATAAGCAAAACCTGTGTTGACGCTCCTCGCGCGAAAGGACAATGGATTGACGATAATGAGATCTTTCTTGGGTGCTGTCTGTGTGACAGCACTGGCCACCTCTGCATTTGCTCAGGACCGTTTCAAGGCGGTCACGACCTTTACAGTGATTGCGGATATCGCGCAAAACGTGGCAGGCGAGGCCGCCATCGTTGAAAGCGTCACAAAGGCAGGCGCGGAGATCCACGGCTATCAGCCCACGCCGCGCGATATCATCCGTGCGCAGGATGCAGATCTGATCCTCTGGAACGGGCTGAATCTTGAGTTATGGTTCGAACAGTTCTTTTCCAACCTCACCGATGTGCCAAGCGCAACTGTCAGTGAAGGTGTCGAATTGATGAGTATTTCGTCGGGTGAATATAACGGTAAGCCAAATCCTCACGCGTGGATGAGCCTTGAGAGCGGGCTGATCTACGTTGACAACATCCGTGATGCCTTTGTCGAACATGATCCCGAAAATGCTGACATCTATATCGCCAATGCCGCTGCATATAAGGCAGAGATATCTGCAACGATTGCGCCTATTCGTGAAGCCATCCAGAAAATACCGCAAGACCAGCGCTGGCTTGTCAGTTGCGAGGGCGCCTTCAGTTACCTCGCCCGTGATTTCGGGATGCAGGAGCTTTATCTCTGGCCGATCAACGCGGATGCCCAAGGCACCCCGCAACAGGTGCGCCGTGTCATTGACAAGGTGCGCGAAAACAATATCCCCGGCGTCTTTTGCGAAAGCACTGTCAGCCAGGCGCCAGCCGAACAAGTCGCCCGCGAGACCGACGCGGAATACAAGGGCGTCCTCTACGTTGATAGCCTGACAGAGGCGGACGGCCCCGTGCCGACATACCTTGATCTGCTGCGCGTCACCTCTGAAACCATTGCAAAAGGTCTGACCGAATGACCCAAGTACCCGGCCTGATCTCGCGTGACGTGACGGTGACCTACCGCAATGGTCACACTGCCTTGCACAACGCGAACTTTGAAATCCCCACTGGTACGATTACCGCGCTTGTGGGGGTGAACGGAGCCGGAAAGTCCACGCTGTTCAAGGCGATAATGGGCTTTGTTCCAGCAGCAAGGGGTGAGATTTCGATCCTTGGAATGCCCGTGAAAGAGGCTTTGTCGAAAAATATCGTGGCTTATGTTCCCCAATCCGAGGAGGTTGACTGGACCTTCCCGGTTTTGGTGGAAGATGTGGTGATGATGGGACGCTACGGGCATATGGGCTTTTTCCGCCGTCCCAAGCCGGCAGATCAAACGGCCGTGACCGATGCGCTGGCACGGGTGAACATGTCAGACTATCGCTACCGCCAGATCGGTGAATTGTCAGGTGGGCAGCGCAAGCGTGTGTTTCTTGCGCGGGCGCTGGCACAGGAAGGTCGGGTGATCTTGCTTGATGAGCCGTTCACCGGCGTTGACGTGCAAACCGAGGACGCCATTGTCGCCTTGTTGCGCGATCTGCGCGATGAGGGGCGGGTGATCCTTGTGTCCACCCACAATCTTGGCTCTGTGCCGGAATTTTGTGACCGCACGGTCTTGGTCAAAGGCACTGTGCTGGCTTACGGGCTGACCGAAGAAACCTTCACCCGTGAAAACCTTGAAGTGGCCTTTGGCGGGGTGCTGCGCCATTTCGTGCTGGGTGGTTCGGATCTGCATGACGACGATGACAGTCGCGAAATTCGTGTCATTACCGATGATGAGCGCCCGTTTGTCGTTTATGGCGACGACGCCAAAGAGACCCCCGACCGCGAGAAAGAGCCAAGTTGATGGATCTTCTGCTGGAACCCTTCGGCTATGGCTACATGTTCAATGCCATGTGGGTATCGTCTTTGGTGGGCGGTATTTGCGGGTTTTTGTCGTCCTATCTGATGCTGAAAGGCTGGTCGCTGATAGGTGACGCACTGAGCCATTCGATCGTCCCCGGCGTTGCAGGGGCCTATATGCTGGGCTTGCCTTTTGCGCTTGGTGCCTTTGCAGCGGGGGGATTGGCAGCGGGTGTGATGCTGTTTTTGAACCAAAGATCAGGGCTGAAAGAAGACACGATCATCGGTTTGATCTTCACGTCTTTTTTTGGTTTGGGCCTCTTTATGGTTTCGCTGGCGCC
>NZ_JBELFI010000103.1:0-9277 GCF_042093035.1 Yoonia sp.
GTTTGGGGCAGCGATAAGGATCTAGACGGCTCGTGTTATCATTATTCCTGTTCATCAGTTTGGCGTCGTTATGGCTCTTCGTACATCTGTCGGTGAAGCATCGCTTCGCGGGCTTGGATGCGAATTTGTCAGTAGTCTACAATTCCGCTATCGCTGTCTCGCCCGAGGATGAGACAGCCGCACAGGTGATTGCGCTTTGCGTTGATCTGCTTCGAAAGACCCATTGCACAGACAGTTTCGAAAGCCTTTCCGCACAAGAACAACAGATGGTTTTGCACGCTCATGCCATCGATACACTGCCGGGCTGGATGTCGCGCTACGCAGCGCTTGGGTTGCCCGCAAGCAACCGCGCCTTGCTTGCGCAACTGCGGCAGGTGAAAACATCGCAACCTGTCAAATCGCCAGAGCATTACGGCGCCGTGCGAGACCTCTTGCGTTTGCGTCAGGAACGATAGACATCTTGGCGGCATGACGCAGGCGCAGTCTTCCACCCATTTCATCGCGGCCTTTGCCACCGGTGGCCTGTTGTCGCTGATGGTGCTGTTCAACGGAACTTTGGCGGCCTATGGCTCGCTTTTCTTTGCATCCTGGGTGCCGCATCTGACCGGCACTGTGACCGCCGCGCTGTTTCTTGCCGTTTTGCGCCCCAAACGCACAGAGGCCACACGGCCGCCGCTTTGGGTCTATCTTGGAGGTGTTTCGGGTGCTGTCACGGTGATGCTGACGTCAGCCAGTTTGAACAGTGCCCTGGCGCTTTCCGGCACCATCGCGTTGGGGCTGGCGGGGCAAATGGTTTTCAGCCTTTTTGCCGATATGCGCGGCCTGTTCGGACTGCCGCAGAAAATGCCGTCGCCGCGGGACTACACAGCATTGTCGTTGATTGTTGCGGGCAGTTTCATACTGATCTTCTTGGGAGGCGCACCATGATATTCTTTGCCGGACTTGCATTCCTTGCAGGCGCTCTGGTGGGGCTGAGCCGTCAGATCAACGGGCGGCTTGCGCTTTCGACCTCTGCGATGGAATCGTCATTCTGGAATCATACTGTGGGGTTGGTTTTTATCACGGTCGTGGCGCTTCTCTTGGGCGGGCTTTTTGCTGGTGAGCCGCAAAATGCGCCGTGGTGGGCGTATTTTGGCGGGCCGCTTGGGGTCATCTTCATTGCCGCCGGAAGCTGGCTGATCGCGCGCATCGGTGCTGCGCAAACCGCGTTGCTGATTATTGCAGGGCAGATGGTGTTTGGCGTGTTGCTTGATATGGCCCTCGGCGCGCCCGGCAATCTTTGGGCGCGCGTTGTTGGTGTCGCGCTGATCCTTTCCGGCATGTGGATCGCACAGGGCCGCAGGAAAATGCGTTAGTCGTCCTTTGAGGCATTCATCCGGGTGATGCCTGCCACCCCGGAATTGCCAAGTTCAACGGTGGCGAAAGGCCCGCCAATGCATAGGTTGGCAAGGTCGGTATTGTCCAAGGGCGGTGTGGCAGCGAATATCTCCTTGGCGAATTGTTCAGCGTTGTCCTTGGGCCGATAGCCAAGATGCCGCGCCTTGGTGTTGTCCACTACGGCACGGTCATTGTCAGAGATGCCGTAGACAATTGAAAAGCCCACGACCGGGCTATCAACCGCGCGTTCGACCAGATGGATCAGGTCATCATAGGACAACCATGTCCCGATGCTGCGCGCGTTGTTGGCGGGTGCGCAAGAAAAAATGCGCATACAGACCGCCTCGATCCCGCGCTTGTCCCAGTAAAGACTGGCGAGGTCTTCGGAAAAGCATTTTGCCAAACCGTAGTAGGTGTCAGGTCGGTGCGGCGCATCCAAACCGATGGTGTCGGTCTTTTTATGCATGCCGACTGCATGCACAGAGCTGGCGTAGACGACCCGCTTCACACCGTTGCGATAGGCCGCTTCCCAGACATTGTAGGCGCCGATGATGTTGGATTGCAGGATGTCATCCCAAGGGGCTTCATCCCCGATGGCACCGAAATGCACAACCATGTCCGCCCCTTCGAGCAGCTCTACCATGGCATCGAGGCTGGCCAGATCCGCTTTGACGTAGCTTTCGCCCGCCTTCAATGCACCAATATCATCGGCAAGGTCCGTCGAGACCAGTTCATCGCACATTTTGCCAAGCGGTGCCCGCAGGCGTGATCCTAGCTGACCTGCGGCCCCTGTCAGGACAATTTTCTTCATGTGTTTTCCTTTGTCATTGGCGTAGAGGCGCTAGATGACCGCCTTTTCCACGAATTTCTCACCGCGTTCGATACGGGCATAGTTAAAAGGCGTCAGATCAAGCGTCCGGTACGCGCCATGTGTAATCAATTCGGCGGTCCCGCGCCCCATCGCGGGGGATTGCTGGAAGCCATGGCCTGAGAACCCGTTGACGAAGATGAAGTTCTCGATTTCCGTATGCGGCCCCAAGATCGCGTTCTGATCGAAGCTGTTATAGGCATAGTGCCCGGCCCATGAATTGCGCAATTTGATTGCTTCGAATTGTGGGATGCGGTGGGCGATGGTGGGCCAAACCTTTTCTTCCCAGATGCTGTGGTCTTGTACAAAGTCATCATAGTCCACCGCCGGATCATCATCGGGCGGACATCCGGCCAGATAATAAGTGCCATCGGTGCGCATATGCACCCCGGACGGGTCAATCGTCAGCGGCAGATCGCGATCAAGCGGTTTTTCAGCCTCAAAGATAAAGGTATAACGCTTGCGCGGCTCAACCGGGATTTCAATGCCAGCCATGCGGCTAGTCCGCACGGCACGGGGGCCGGACGCGTTGACGACTGTGCCGCAGCTAATCACCTCACCCGACTTTAGGATCACGCTTTCTACACGCGTATTCGCCGCGTTACGGTTCATCGCGATGACTTCGTTGTTCACATACTCAGCGCCACGCTCGCGCGCCGAACGCTTCCACCAATCAAAAAGCGTATTGCCGTCGAAATATCCTTCATCCACAAGATTGTGGTTTGCTGCGACGATGTCGTCGAGGTTGTAGAACGGATAGGCGGCGGCGATTTCATCTGGGGTCATGTGTTTGGTGCCAGCGCCATTGGCCTGCTGCAATGCTTGTCCTTCGCGCAGGGTCGCGGCGAATTCTTCATTGTCCGCCAAGTACATGTAACCGTAGCTTTGCAGACGTGGGTGCGGCACCCTTTCGTCGCCGCCCATATAGTCGCGGAAATTTTTTACGAAGTCGGCTGCGAACTGCGATACTTTGATGTTGATCGGCGCACTGAATTGCTGGCGCATGCAGGAATTCGTATGCGAGGTCGAGGCAAATTCATAGGTCGGGTCCCGTTCGACCACCAAGATTGTGCCGTCAAAATCCGGGTTGTCCGTCAGAAACCATGCCACGGACGATCCATACATCGCGCCGCCGACAACCACGACATCATAGCTGGAGTTTGCGGGTGCCTGCATTGCGCCGCTCCGATTGAATACCTGTACGTGTCACCTTGTGGTGAAGTTTCTGGGCGTGCAAGCTTTGTGAGCGCGATCAGTGAAAATCCCGCGATTTCGGGATCACGCGCACATCTCTTGGGTGCCTGCCCCTTGGATCATGCGGGATCGTTTTCTTGACTTCATCGGCGCGCGCCAACGGCGCCTCCATCCGGTCATGTGAGAGCCGTTCAAGCGCATCGGTGCGGTCGGTCAGGTGATTGGCGACCACATGAATGACATCTTCGCTGCGCTGCACGACACCTTGGACATCAATCACACGGGCGCGCATGATGATCTTGCGATAGGCCTCCATCACTTTGGGCCAGACCACCAGATTGGCAACGCCTGTTTCATCCTCAAGCGTGATAAAACACACACCCTTGGCGCTGCCGGGGCGCTGTCGGATTAAAACGATGCCTGCCAGTTTAATGAACTGCCCATTGCGCATCTGCTCCAGCATCCGTGTCGGCGTATACCCTTGCTTATCCATACTGGCCCGCAGGAACGACATCGGATGCGCCTTCAATGACAGACGCGTGGTTTGGTAATCCGCCACCACATGTTCGCAGATCGGCATCTGCGGCAGATCAAAGCGGACCTCTGCCCCCTCGTCGCGGGTTTCCGCAAAGAGTGGTAAATCAGGCGCGTCGCGCAAAGCCCGCGCATCCCACAGCGCCTGCCGCCGATCCAACGTCATGGACCGCATCGCATCCGCTGCGGCCACCTTGCGCATCGTGCCTGCATCCAGCTTTGCGCGTTCCTTGAGATCTTGCAGATCCACAAAAGGCGTCACCCGCGCATCCATCACCCGCTGGCCCATATCCTGCCGCATCCCATCAATCTGGCGCAGACCAAGGCGGACGGCAAAGACACTGGGGGCGATGGGTTCGAGTGTGTTGTCCCAATCAGAATAATTCACATCCGGCGCGCGCACGATCACCTGATGTTCGCGGGCATCGCGCACGATCTGCGCGGGGGCATAAAACCCCATCGGCTGGGAATTCAGCAAAGCAGTGCAAAACACATCCGGATAGTGGCATTTGATCCAGCACGAGACATAGACCAGATGCGCAAAACTTGCCGCATGGCTTTCGGGAAAGCCGTAGCTGCCAAATCCTTTGATCTGGTCGAAACAACGGGCGGCAAAATCGGGCTCGTAGCCGCGGTTAATCATCCGGCTGACCATTTTTTCCTGTAGCTTTTCGATTCCGCCACGCGACCGGAAGGTCGCCATCGCCTTGCGCAACTCGTTCGCCTCTTTGGTGGAAAACTCAGCCGCGACCATGGCGATTTTCATCGCCTGTTCCTGAAAGATCGGCACGCCAAGGGTGCGACCCAACACTTTGCGCAATTCATCAGGGTCATGGCCCGGCCCGGGGGATGGATAGACCGTCGCCTCTTTCCCGCTGCGACGGCGCAGATAGGGGTGGACCATATCCCCCTGAATGGGGCCGGGGCGCACGATGGCGACCTGAATGACAAGATCATAAAAGGTACGCGGCTTCATCCGGGGTAGCATATTCATCTGCGCCCGGCTTTCGACCTGAAAGGTACCAAGACTGTCGCCACGGCAAAGCATGTCATAAACCTCCGGGTCTTCTTGCGGGATCGTCGCAAGACTGAAGCGTTTGCCGTAATGCGCATCGATCATGTCAAAGGCCTTGCGAATGCAGGTCAGCATCCCCAGTGCAAGCACATCCACCTTGAGAATGCGCAATTCGTCGATATCGTCCTTGTCCCATTCGATGAAGCTGCGATCAGGCATCGCCCCATTGCCAATCGGCACCGTCTGCGTCAGAGGCCTTTCGGTCAGGATAAACCCGCCCACATGCTGGCCCAAATGACGCGGCATCCCGATCAGTTGATCGGCCAATTTAATGGTGCGCGCCATCAGCGGATCGCTCAAATCCAACCCCGCCTCTGCCGCTTCGCGCGCGCCAACCTCGCGGCCCCATGACCCCCAGATCGTTTTGGATAAGGCGGTCGTGATATCCTCGGACAGGCCCATAACCTTGCCCACCTCGCGGATCGCCATGCGCGGGCGGTAGTGGATCACGGTCGCACAAAGAGCGGCGCGGTCACGACCGTATTTGTCGTAGATATGCTGGATGACTTCTTCGCGGCGTTCATGTTCGAAATCGACATCGATATCGGGGGGCTCTTTGCGTTCTTCACTGATGAAACGTTCAAACAAAAGATCATTGTGCACCGGATCAACCGCAGTAATACCCAACACATAACAGACGGCTGAATTGGCTGCCGATCCCCTGCCCTGACAGAGGATTTCCGGCTTGGTCTGATGGCGCGCGAAATCAACGATCTGTTCGATGGTTAGGAAATATTGCGCGATATCAAGCTTTGCGATCATCTGTAACTCTTTGCGCAGAACCGTCTTGATATGATCGGGGGTGCCATCTGGATAGCGGAATGCAGCACCCTTCCATGTCAGTTCTTCAAGGTAGGCCTGGGCACTATAGCCCTCCGGCACAGTCTCATTTGGGTATTCATATGACAGCTCAGTAAGATTGAAATCGCAGGCATCAGCAACTGCGCGGGTGGCGCTGATCGCATGCGGCCAATCCGCAAAGAGCCGCTGCATCTGTGCTGGTGACTTCAGGTGCCGCTCTGCGTTGGCATCCAGCAAAAACCCTGCCTTTTGAATCGTCGTTTTATGCAAGATACAGGTCATCACATCCTGCAAGGGACGCCGTTCTGCGGCGTGATAATGCACATCATTGGTGGCCAGAATGGACAGTCCATGCTGGCGCGCGAGCGTATCTAATTGGTTAATCCGCGCCCGGTCGTCGCCCCGATAAAGATAGCTCGCGGCGATGTGTTTGAGCGTAGGTAACGCAGTTGCCAACCGCTTGAGACCCGCTGCAAAGTGATCGACATTCTCCTGCGGGATCGCGATCAGTTGCACGTCTTTGCTGTGGTACGCAAGATCATCCAGCGTGATATCGCAGGCACCTTTGACCTGCCAGACGCCTTCTGCATCATGCATTTTCCCCTTGGACAACAGCGTACAAAGGCGCCCATAAGCCGCGCGGTTTTTGGGGTAAACCAGAAATGCGTCACCTGTGATGAGCTGCAGGCGGCAGCCGATCACAGGACGTATATGCGCTTTGGTCGCCTCGGTGTGCAAACGCACAACACCGGCCATTGTGTTGAGATCGGCACAGCCCAAAACATCGTACCCCAGCGCCCAGGCGGCCGCGGCCAGATCAACAGCATCAGAGGCCCCGCGCAGGAAGGAAAAGCAAGTCGTGACACCCAGTTCAACAAAAGACGCGCGGGGGTTGGGGGTAAAGCCGTCCTCCAGGGTACGGCGGGGATGTTGGTGGTCGTTTTCAGGCATGGTGCCCTCGCGACCATTGGGTTCGACCGATAGGTCGGGCCGCGCCTGACCTTCCCCCCGGGAAGGCGCTTTGCACCTCCTCAAGGTCAGGCGCGGCCCTTCGTTCTTTGCCAACACCCATCACGCAAAACACCCATGCACAAACCAGCGCGGGTCCCCGCCGCGGCCGTCTTCATGCAGGCCCTCGCGGTAGAGCCACAACCGCAACCCCGCCTGATCCTCGACCTTGAAATAGTCGCGCAACCGGGTACCGGGGCGATCCTTCCACCACTCCGGCGCAATCCGTTCCGGCCCTGCATAGCGCGCCACGCGATGGGTTTGCCTGCGCCAGATAAACTGGGCAGGCGGACCTTCGGGCACGGCATAAAGAACGCGCACCTCCTCTGGATGATCGAACAGGCGCAAGGGGCGTTCCCTGGTCAGCAACGCCACTTCCGCAGGGGCCGCGGCAAGTGCTGCAATCTGCGCCTCCGCCCGCTCTGGCAGGTGGCTTTGGCGCTGCACAGGGCGGGTGACAGCACGGGGACCGAATTTCGCGCTTAGGCGGTCCACCAGTTGTGTGAGCTGCAAATCATCATCCGCCCCGCCGCCAAGCTGGGTCTGGCTATCCGTGATCTCTTCAACAGCACCTGCCATCAGGGTAATGAGATCAAACCCAAAGCCCGGATTGATCCGTTCCACCTTATCGCGAAACAGCCCCAGAAGATGCCCCGCATCACGGGTCGGGGCAGAGGTCACCACATCGATCTGACTGACATCACCGTCGGTTTTATAGACCATCAGATGCAAACGGCGACAACCTTGGCCCGCGTGTTTGAGTTGCGCGCAAAGATCCTCGCACAGCTCCGGCAAATGCGGGGTCGGATCAAAAATAGGCTCGGCCAGACGCGCAAAGGCGCGGATCACAGGCTTTGCCGCAACGCTTGAGACAGGTTCAGCCAGTTTACCCATCGCCTGATCCAGACGCAGCAACGGGTTGGCCTGCAAATCCGCTTTCACAAAGCGACGGGTCAACGACAGGCGCGGCACATCCATCACAGCACCAATGGTTTTCAACCCCAAGCGGCGCAGCAAAAGCACCGTCGGCCCATCCAGCCGCAACCCGGTCACAGGCAAAGGAGCGAGCTTGAAATACGCCTCATCTGGCCCGCAGATCGCACGCACAGGGCCGAAGCGCGCCAAGGCCCAGGCCGCCCCCCAAGTGGGTGCCACAGCAAGCCGTGCGGTCAGCCCAAGCAAGGATAATTGGGTTTCCATCTCAACCAACATCGCAGCCTCACCACCCCAAAGATGATCGGCGCCGGTCGTATCAAGGATCAACCCGTCATGGCCGTCCCGTGACGTCCAAGGGCAAAAACGGCGGGCCCAAAGCACCAGACGGTCAAGGGCGGCATGGTCCCCCGCTTCATCGGCATATTGGACCTGCAATTCAGGACAAATCGCACGCATATCCACCACACGCGATCCGGGCTGAATACCGTTCAGACGCGCGCAGCGGTTGGCGGCATGGATCACCGGCCCGTGCGGGCCTTCGCGGGCCAGCACAACGGGCACATCATCCGGCGGCGCGTTGCCCTGCCGCTCCATCTGCTTGGTCCAACGCTCGATCGCGAACTGGGGCAGCGTAATGGACACGATCCGCCGCCCCGTCATAGGCGGCCACCCATTGTCCAGGCTTCCTGCGCCGCGAACGGAACAGATCCAGTGACCAACGCGCCGCACCGGGGGCTTGGGCATCGTGCGGGTTTGGGGCAGACGGAAGGGTGGCAACGCGCCACCGGTCGCGGGCCGCACTGAGGTCGGGGCTGGCCGCACGCCGGATCAACCAGCATGAGACATCCGCAGCCTCTGCGCGCATCGCAAGCCGCTTTGTCGCGGTAAAATCGAGTACGGGCGGATCGCCCCAAATCTCTCCGATCACGGCGGCGAGACTGCGGCAACGCAAACCATCCTCCATCGCCCAAAGCACATCGGCAGCGCGCGACAGATCGACCATAATTATCGGACGGGTCGTGCGCAGGCCTGCAAGCATCGGCCGCCCGGCTTCTTTGCGGGACAAACGATCCTGCACCCAAAGCACCGGCGCATCTGTGCGCGGCAAACGTGAGAGGGCAAACCCGATGGCGCTGGCGTCCGTGGGGACGGCAGGAAAGGCCTCCGACAGGGTGTGCGGCATCGGAGCAGGCCTTTCGCCCTGCCCTGCCAGCATTTTTTGTACACGTAGCGATCCCATACACGTGACACCGAATCCAATTTTATGTTCACTCTTTGTTCTAGTTTATTGCGCTGATTTTCGCAACGTGTTGGTGGGGTGAAATCAATGGATGCAAGAAAAGAAGATTCCACTTGTGATCCCCGGTTTGTTCCTGCTAGACGCGATCTCGGAGACGTGGCCGAGTGGTCGAAGGCGCTCCCCTGCTAAGGGAGTAGGCGGGAAACTGTCTCGAGGGTTCGAATCCCTTCGTCTCCGCCACCCA
>NZ_JBELFI010000104.1:0-9257 GCF_042093035.1 Yoonia sp.
AGGTTACTTTTTTGGGGGAACACATCCAATGACCTGTAAACTTGTTGCCATGACCTCTGTCATTGCTATCTCGGCCGGTATGGCCAACGCCGACGCGTTCAACCGCATCGCAAGCTTTCCGACATTTCTGAACAATGCCGACGCTGGCGAAGAAAGCTCTGCAGAAATTATCAGCGCCAGTGCTGATGGCATGACGTTGGTCTACTCCGACAGCCCATTGGGTGTAATCGGGTTGATCGACATCACCGATCCGTCAAACCCGAAGCCAAAGGGCAATATCGCAGTGGGCGGAGAGCCGACAGCCGTCTCGATCATCGGCAACACAGCTTTTGTGGGCGTGAACACATCCGAGAGTTTCACGAACCCCTCCGGCATGGTCAAAGCCTTTGATCTGGACAGCATGGCCGAGATTGCGGCCTGTGATCTGGGCGGGCAGCCCGATTCTACCGCAGCCGCACCAGATGGGTCATTCATCGCCATTGCAATTGAAAATGAACGGGATGAAGACCTTGGCGCGGGGCGCGTGGGCCAGATGCCGGCTGGCTTTCTTGTCACCGTCGATGTGGCAGACGGCACGCTGGATTGCGACACGCTTAATGTGATTGATGTGACCGGTCTGGCTGACGTTGCGCCCGAGGATCCTGAACCTGAGTTTGTCGACATCAACGCCGAAGGCGAGATTGTCGTGACCTTGCAGGAAAACAATCACATTGTGGTGGCAAACAAGGACGGCGTAATCAGTCATTTCTCTGCCGGGGCGGTTGATCTGGAAGGCATCGACGCGACCGACGAACGCGCAGCGCTGATCTTTAACGAAAGTCAGCCCGGTCGTGTGCGCGAGCCTGACGCGGTACAGTGGATTGACAACACGCATTTCGCCATCGCTAACGAAGGCGACATGGATGGTGGCTCGCGCGGCTGGTCGATCTTCAGCCAGGATGGTGAATTGGTGTACGAAAACGGCACCAGCTTTGAGCACGCCATCGTTGAAGTTGGCCACTACCCGGACCGCCGCTCTGACGCAAAAGGCGTTGAGCCAGAGGGGATGGAGTTTGGCGTCTTTGATGACACGCCGATGGCGTTCATTCTGGCGGAGCGTTCCTCAATCGTTGGTGTTTATGACCTGACCGATCCAGCAGCACCCGTCCTTAAGCAGCTACTGCCAAGCGGTGTCGGGCCTGAAGGTGCAGTGGCGATCCCATCCCGTAATTTGTTCGTCACCGCCAACGAAGTTGACCTGATCGAAGATGGCGGCGTGCGCAGCCATGTCATGATCTATGAATTGCAGGATGCAGCACCCGCCTATCCGCAATTGACATCCGCCGGTGCGGATGAGCTGATCGGCTGGGGCGCAATCTCTGGCATGGTGGCGGATAGGGATGGCATCGTCTGGGCCGTGAACGACAGCTTTTACGGCTTCCAACCGACGATCTTCAAGATCGACACCACCACTACGCCAGCGACTATCATCGACAGTATTCCGGTCACCCGCCAAAACGGGGAGCCAGCCCAGCAACTGGACATGGAAGGCATTACGTTGGACGGCGAAGGTGGTTTCTATATCGCTTCCGAAGGCCGCACAGATCGGGTCATCCCACATGCGATTTACCATGTAAACGCTGACGGCGAGATCCAGTTTCGCGACGGCGAGATCGGTCTGCCGCCGGAACTGATGGCGGTTGAGCGCCGCTTTGGTTTTGAAGGTATCACCAAGGTCGGTGATGTCTTGTGGATGGCTGTGCAACGTGAATGGGCGGATGATCCGGCCAACTACGTCAAACTGGTGGCCTACAACCTTGAAACCGAGGAATGGGGCGCAGTCCACTATCCCAAGGCGGAGCCCGCAACCGGTTGGGTCGGTCTGTCAGAGATCGTGGCACACGGTGACTATGTCTACGTCATTGAGCGCGACAATCAGATCGGCGGGGCCGCGGTAACCAAGAAAATCTATCGTATTCCGGCTGTCGAAATGGTCCCTGCACCCTTGGGCGAAGCGCTGCCCGTGGTCAGCAAAGAGGAAGTCCGCGACCTGATCCCCGATCTGCTGTCTTTGAACGGATATGTCGTGGACAAGGTCGAAGGTCTGGCCATTTTCGAAGATGGCACAGCCTGGATCAGCACCGACAATGATGGCGTGGACGATAGTTCTGGTGAGACATATTTTTGGTCACCAGGTCAGTTTTAAGTAGCTGAAATATTTGAGTAGCTGGCGTCGGAGGGAAACCTCCGGCGCTATTTTTTTACATGAGCATGCGGCGTGCAAACTGTCATCAACCGGATTCCAAAACGTCACATTCGGTAAACAGCGAGGTCACATAGCGTGCCGATGCTGAAGGTCTCACTCATCTGGCATGAGAAGAAGTCTCATTTGAGACATCCAATTTCTGTTATTGTGCCGATGGTACTGCATTTGATGACAACGGCAGATGCAAAAGATACCTGTTACCGGGTCTTTGACGTGGTTGCAGGCGGACTGCAGCGATTTCCGCGACGCCGCCATTCAACACTGGGTTGGAAAAGCACCGTCGCTCTCGAGCGCGAGGTGGCTTAAACGAGCATTTGGGGCGGCACGAAAGCGGGACGGGTCCAAAGCGGCTATTCTAATGGCCACCCCCAAATTTGGGCCGAAACCGAACATATGTAGGATAAAGGACCATGTTTGAGCGGGAAAAGTGACGAAACCTCTTGCCAGCACGGCTCAAACCCGACAACCTTCACTCAGATCAACGTTGGGAGAACCAGATCAACTGGTGCCGAAGGAGCAACCGCCCCGGAAACTCTCAGGCAACTGGACCGACGCTGATACCAATACTCTGGAGAGAGGCACGTCAATTTGTGCCCGCCGAAGGGATAGCAATCTCAGGCACACGGACAGAGGGGGCATCACCCGCGAAAGCTTAGGCTTTCGCGTTCAAGTGGTGCCGCAGGATGTTTCATTGTCCGATCGGCCCGTCATAGATGGAGGCCTTTGATGTCTGACCTTTTTCATACGCCGCTGCATGACCTCCATGTTGCACTTGGCGCCAAAATGGTGCCTTTCGCGGGCTACGCCATGCCCGTCCAATATTCGATGGGTGTCTTGCAGGAACACCTGCATACCCGCAGCAAGGCCGGGCTCTTTGACGTCAGTCACATGGGACAGGTGACCATCACGGGCGCGAATTACCGGGCGGTGGCAACTGCGTTGGAGGCGTTGATACCCGTTGATATCCGAGGACTTAATCAAGACCGACAGCGCTACGGTTTTTTCACTAACGACGCAGGTGGCATTTTGGATGACCTGATGCTGGCGAATCGTGGTGACCATATTTTTATGGTCGTGAACGCAGGCTGCAAGGCCGATGACATTGCCCATATGAAAGCCAGCCTAAGCGGTGTCACCGTCACCGAAATCACCGATCGCGCGCTGCTTGCGCTGCAAGGACCGGCTGCCGAAACGGTCCTGTCTGCGCTGGAACCAAAAGCCGCGAGCATGCGGTTTATGGATGTGGCTACCCTGTCGCTTGCAGGGGCCGTATGCTGGGTATCGCGGTCAGGATATACCGGCGAAGACGGCTATGAAATATCAGTGCCTGCAGCGCAGGCCAATGCGCTGGCACGTGAATTGCTGGCCCACGCAGATGTCGCGCCCATTGGTCTTGGCGCACGCGACAGCTTGCGTCTTGAAGGCGGGCTTTGTCTTTACGGACACGATATCGACACTGACACCACGCCGACCCAGGCCTCACTAAACTGGGCGATCCAAAAGGTGCGGCGCAGTGACGGCGACCGCCCAGGCGGGTTTCCCGGCGCAGACGTTATTTTGGCTGAATTGAGCCATGGTTCTGCCAGCAAACGTGTTGGCCTGCTGCCCGAGGGGCGCGCGCCGATGCGTGAAGGTGTGCCGCTTTTTGCCCAAGCTGATGATGAAACGCCGGTTGGAACGATCACATCCGGCGGCTTTGGACCCTCGGTCGGGATGCCAATTGCAATGGGCTATCTGCCCACCGAACATGCCATTAAAGGCGGCACGGTCTTTGGGGAACTTCGCGGCAAGCGCCTGCCGCTGACCATAACATCGCTTCCTTTCACACCCGCTAATTTCAAACGCTAAACTGACGGAGAACACAAATGAAATTCACTGAAGAGCACGAATGGCTACGCCCCGAAGACGACGTTGTCGTGGTGGGTATTACCGAGCATGCAACAACACAATTGGGTGATATCGTATTCGTTGAACTGCCCGATGTCGGCACTATGGTGACCAAAGACGAAGAGGTCGTTGTGATCGAAAGCGTCAAAGCTGCCTCCGATATCTCAGCCCCGATTGACGGCGAAATCGTCGAGGTAAACGCCGCGCTCGCCGACAATCCCGGACTCGCGAATGAAGACGCGATTGGTGCTGGTTGGTTCTTCAAAATCAAGCCTGCTGACCCCTCACAGATGGACAGCTTGATGGACGAAGCCGCCTATAACGCCTTGATCGCTTGAATTTCGGAGCCTACCATGACCTTCACCCCCACGGACTATCTGCCCTATGACTTCGCCAACCGGCGTCACATCGGACCATCGCCCGCCGAAATGGCGGAGATGCTGAAAGTTGTGGGAGCCGACGATCTGGATGCGCTCATCTCTGACACAGTTCCCGCCAAAATACGGCAGGCCAAACCGCTGGATTTTGGCAAACCGATGTCAGAGCGTGAGTTGCTCCATCACATGAAGGTCACGGCGTCCAAGAACAGGGTTCTGACCTCGTTGATTGGACAAGGCTATCACGGCACGGTCACGCCGCCTGCAATCCAGCGGAATATCTTTGAAAACCCGGCTTGGTACACTGCCTATACCCCCTACCAGCCCGAGATTTCGCAGGGCCGGCTTGAGGCACTTTTAAATTTCCAGACAATGGTCTCTGATCTGACCGGATTGGAGATTGCAAACGCCTCCTTGCTCGATGAGGCGACGGCTTGTGCCGAGGCCATGACAATGGCGCGGAGGGTTGCCAAAACGAAGGCCAACGGATTCTTCATTGATGAAAACTGCCATCCGCAAAACATCGCGGTGATGAAGACACGCGCCGCGCCCTTGGGCATTGAGATTACGGTAGGCAAGCCGGATGATCTGGACGCCACGACTGTTTTCGGGGCGATCTTCCAGTATCCGGGGACCTTCGGGCACCTGCGCGACTTTACCCCAGAGATTGCCACTCTGCATGGCAACAAGGCCATCGGCATTATCGCCGCCGATCCCCTGTCGCTGACATTGTTCAAGGAACCAGGTGCAATGGGCGCCGATATTGCTGTCGGCAGCACGCAACGGTTTGGTGTGCCGGTCGGCTATGGCGGTCCGCATGCCGCCTATATGGCAACGAAACAAAACTATGCCCGGTCGATGCCGGGCCGTCTTGTTGGTGTGTCCATCGACAGTCACGGCAACCGCGCCTACCGGCTGTCGCTGCAAACCCGCGAGCAACATATCCGCCGCGAAAAGGCGACGTCGAACGTCTGCACAGCACAGGCTTTGTTGGCCGTCATGGCGGGTTTCTATGCGGTGTTTCATGGCCCTGAGGGCCTTAAGGCGATTGCCCAACGCATCCATCGCAAAACCGCACGACTGGCCGAGGGGATCAAAGGTGCTGGCTTTGACGTGCGTCCCGCCACGTTTTTTGACACGATCACCGTCGAGGTTGGCCCGCTGCAAGCTGCCGTGATGAAATCTGCGGTAGATGAAGGCATTAACTTGCGGGCCGTTGGCACCACCCAAGTGGGCATTACGCTGGACGAGCGCACCCGCCCTGCAACGATCGAGGCCGTCTGGCGGGCCTTTGGTATCGAACGCGAAGACAAGGATTATACGCCGCATTATCATGTGCCGGAAAAACTGATCCGCACCTCGGATTACCTCACCCATCCAGTGTTCCACATGAACCGCGCCGAGACCGAAATGATGCGCTATATGCGCCGCTTGGCCGACCGCGACCTCGCCCTTGATCGTGCGATGATCCCGCTGGGATCCTGCACGATGAAGCTCAATTCAGCCGCTGAAATGATGCCGGTGTCATGGGACGAATTCTCGCTTTTGCATCCCTACATTCCCGTCGATCAGGCTGCTGGTTACATGGAAATGATCGATGACCTGTCCGCCAAACTCTGTGATGTGACAGGGTATGACGCAATCTCAATGCAGCCCAATTCCGGCGCGCAGGGTGAATACGCAGGTCTGTTATCAATTGCGAGCTATCACCGCGCGAACGGCCAAGGTCACCGCAACATCTGTCTGATCCCAATGTCCGCGCATGGGACCAATCCGGCCTCGGCCCAGATGGTTGGCTGGAAGGTTGTACCAATCATGTCAGCCGCCAATGGCGATATCGATCTGGATGACTTCCGCGCCAAGGCAAAGCAGCACGAGGACAACCTTGCAGGCTGCATGATAACCTATCCATCCACCCACGGCGTGTTCGAGGAAACCGTCATCGACGTTTGCAAGATCGTGCATGACCACGGCGGTCAGGTCTATATCGACGGGGCCAATATGAATGCGATGGTCGGACTGTCACGGCCCAGTGATTTAGGCGGCGACGTGAGCCACTTGAACCTGCATAAGACGTTTTGCATCCCCCACGGTGGCGGCGGTCCAGGCATGGGGCCAATTGGCGTCAAATCCCACCTCATTCCGCATCTGCCAGGCGATCCGACAGCCGGCGAAGGGGCTGTGTCTGCGGCGGCTTTTGGGTCACCATCATTGCTACCGATTTCTTGGGCCTATTGCCTGATGATGGGCGGTGATGGATTGACGCAGGCGACGCGCGTTGCAATTTTGAACGCCAACTACATTGCCAAGCGGCTCGAAGGGGCGTTTGACGTCCTTTACAAGGGCCCCACAGGCAGGGTCGCGCATGAATGTATCATCGACACGCGGCCCTTCGCCAATAGCGCCCATGTCACCGTGGATGACATCGCCAAACGGCTGATCGATTGCGGCTTCCACGCCCCCACGATGAGCTGGCCCGTGGCAGGCACCTTGATGATTGAACCGACAGAATCTGAGGCCAAGGCCGAACTTGACCGGTTTTGCGATGCCATGCTTGCCATCCGGGCCGAGATTGCAGACATAGAAAACGGCAATGTCGATCCTGAGAATAATCCGTTGAAGAATGCACCTCACACGATGGAGGACCTCGTAAAGGACTGGGACAGACCATACTCGCGCGAAACCGGATGCTTTCCGCCGGGCGCATTCCGAGTGGATAAATACTGGGCACCGGTAAACAGGGTCGATAACGTCTGGGGCGATAGAAACCTGATCTGCACCTGCCCTCCGATGGAATACTATTCAGACGTCGCTGATTGACGCAACCTCCGAAAGACTTCTGATCCGCAGCGAAACTCCACTTTCCGCTAATTCTGTGGAAAAACACCTGTTCGCTTATGCAAAAGGTAGCGATCTGACCGTCGGGCAAGCGCCTTTCGAAGCAGGCTTTGCGCGTTTGCTGCGGTACTGGAAAGATCTTGGCAAATTGGCGGAGGTTTCGGGCGGTGGCGGCGAGGAGGAATTCATCGTTTGCACCGCATGGTCGTTGCAATCGGAGCCTTCCCAGCCCGAAGATGCGTTTGGGATGGGCCATAGCATCTCCAATTTCTTTTGATGCAGCAACGCGATCACATACTGTTTGGTCTTTGCGACATCGCGGGACATGATCTTCAAGCGTGACCTCATAAAACAGCACAGCTTGCGCGTCCTGCTTTGGCCCCGACATCGCCAATCCTCGCGCTGAAAACAGAAAGCGAACCAGCGAATTGTCTCCGGATCAAGGACGAGTTTTTCAACAGAATTAGCCCATGACGTAGAGCTTTTGTTTCACAGCAAATGTCCGCGTCCAGGGAACTGGCCGAAGATCGGCCGAGATGACAATCCGCAAAGGCAGGCATTCGGGGTCACATGATGCCTAAATCAGCCCGGATCCGATCGGATCGACTGCGCACTATATCTTCGCCCAATGCTTGTCGACGCGACGCTCGGCGCGCATAATGCGGTGCGCCGGAGCGAAGGGCAGGTCACGATCCCCGGCGCAATAAACGGTAGGGCCTTCGCGAAAACGATTGTAACGTCTGTGCCCATCGGGTCCGATCTTCGCTCATGCGGCGTCGCGATCAATTAATCAGGGTGGATATCTCATGAAAAAGGCAATACTCTTCGTTCTTATGACCGTGGGCCTGATGAGCTGCGCTGCTGCCCCGTCCGAAACTGCGTCTCGCGGCGGGTTTCAGCTCATCGGAGCAACGGTTGTTGCACCGGAGGGCTCCGATTGGGTCACTTTGAAGTCAATCTCTCGCATTGTGGCGTTCGGCAAAGCTGGCGACCTGCTGGGGGAAACAAATATACTCAGCGTCGCCATTGTGCGCATTGACGCAAGTCTGAGCGATAGCGCTTTTCTGGCACAGGCAAAGCGCGCGAAAGCCCCCGAAAACAGACCGTCACGCTTTCAAGACGCCATGATCAGCACCCGGGAAGTTGCCTTCAAGGGCGCGCAGTGCATACGGTTTGAGGGCAGTTCCCTCAACACAACGGCCCGCATCGAGACAGCAAGCGACGTATATGAGAGCAGAACTGGCTATACCTGCCGTCATCCCCTGCGCAGGGACGCCGTTGTCGAATTCACCCTGACGAGCCGCTCAGGTTCGCGCGGCCATTCGGCAGCGGAGCTGGGCCTGGCCGAGAGATTCTTCGAAAACATTGCATTTAACGAAAACCTCTTTGACAGGCTTCGGGAACGCGGAGAATAATCCGGCCGGGTCATTCAGTTGGGCGGACCAAAAGTCCATCGGTGATCCAAGATATCCCGCAAGTTGATATCGTCAGGTGAGCCGCGATTGCATGATGTCCCTTTTTCAGGTCGCCGGCATTGCAGGCCGATCATTCTTTTGGAAAGTTTTTGAAAAGCGATTTTTTGGAAACAAGGTCACGCGCACGGGCACTTGCGACAACCAGCGTATTGGTGCTTTCAGGTTGCGAAACTGAACCTCCCCTTGTTTATCGGAGGCCCAGCAGCACCTTTTACGATACCTTAGACAAAGATATCTCACCTCTGTGGCAAAGCAACAGATTCTGAAATTTGGGATTTCTCAGCTGGAACAGGGCCAAGCCTGGGCGACCTTCTTTTGGGGCCAGGCAGATCACTTCGACGGGGTGGATGAAAACTTTTCCATCAGGCCCAATCTCGCTATACAGGGTTATGAATAACTTGTCGCATATCGAGCGTTTGCTTCCAGAGCTTCGAG
>NZ_JBELFI010000105.1:0-9123 GCF_042093035.1 Yoonia sp.
ACCGCGAAACAGACAGCAACTGGATTCGCGAAGAGTTTGAAAACTGTCAGAACAATCGCAATTGCGGCACCTGTGGTGGCTACCGTTTGCGCGAAGAAGCCCTGGCGGTGAAAATCGGCGGGCTGCATGTGGGGCAGGTGGTGCAGATGTCCATCAAGGAGGCCTTTGATTGGTGCCAAGAGGTGCCAGAGGCATTGAGCAAGCAGAAGAATGAAATCGCCTCTGCCATCCTGAAAGAAATCCGCGAGCGGTTGGGGTTTTTGAACAATGTGGGCCTCGAATACCTCACGCTGTCCCGGAATTCGGGCACACTGTCGGGGGGGGAAAGCCAACGTATCCGCCTGGCCAGTCAGATCGGATCGGGCTTGCAGGGGGTGCTTTATGTGCTTGATGAGCCTTCCATCGGGTTGCACCAGCGCGACAATGACCGTTTGCTGACGACGCTCAAAAACCTGCGCGACCAAGGCAATACGGTCATCGTTGTGGAACATGATGAGGAAGCCATTCGGGAGGCGGATTATGTCTTTGATATCGGTCCCGGTGCCGGTGTGCATGGCGGTCAGGTCGTCGCCAAAGGCACACCACAAGAAATTATGGATACCGCAGAGTCCATAACCGGCCAATATTTGACGGGCGCACGTGAGATCGCGGTCCCGGCCAAGCGGCGCAAAGGCAAGGGCAAAAAGCTGACTGTGGTGAAAGCCACGGGGAACAATTTGCAGAATGTCACAGTCGATTTTCCGCTGGGTCAGTTTGTCTGCGTCACGGGCGTTTCGGGCGGCGGCAAGTCGACGCTGACGGTTGAGACATTGTTCAAGAATGCCTCCATGCGACTGAACGGCTCGCGTCAAACGCCGGGGCCATGTGAAACGATCAAGGGCTTTGAACACCTCGATAAGGTCATCGACATCGATCAACGCCCCATCGGACGCACGCCGCGATCAAACCCTGCGACCTATACCGGGGCCTTCACCCCGATCCGCGAATGGTTTGCGGGTATGCCAGAGGCGAAAGCGCGGGGCTACAAGCCCGGACGTTTCAGTTTCAACGTCAAGGGCGGACGCTGTGAGGCCTGTCAGGGAGATGGTGTCATCAAGATCGAGATGCACTTCCTGCCGGACGTCTATGTCACGTGCGAAACTTGCAAGGGTGCGCGCTACAACCGCGAAACGCTTGAGATCAAGTTCAAGGGCAAATCAATCGCCGATGTGCTGGATATGACCGTGGAAGACGCGCAGACGTTCTTCACCGCGGTGCCCTCCATCCGCGAAAAGATGGATGCGTTGATGCGCGTGGGCCTCGGCTACATTAAGGTGGGGCAGCAGGCGACGACCCTGTCAGGGGGTGAAGCCCAGCGCGTAAAACTGTCGAAAGAATTGGCCCGCCGTTCCACGGGGCGCACGCTTTACATCCTTGATGAGCCGACAACTGGGCTGCATTTTGAGGACGTTCGCAAACTCTTGGAGGTGCTTCATGAATTGGTCGATCAGGGGAACTCGGTCATTGTGATCGAGCATAATCTGGACGTCATCAAGACCGCCGATCACATCATTGATATCGGCCCTGAGGGCGGTGATGGCGGCGGGCGGATTGTGGCGATTGGCACACCTGAAAAAGTAGCGGAAGTTGGCGACAGTCATACCGGACGTTATCTCAAACAGATGCTTGGTGCGCGTAAGGTCGCGGCGGCTTAATTCGCCAAAATGCAAAGATTTTGCCGATGCCTCCGGCGGGAGTTTTCTTGGCAAGATGATAGGCGCGCCTAGTTTGCCAAAATGTCAATCAGGCGCAGGATTGTCAGGCTGGTTTGGCTGAGCACAACGACGCCATTGTCATAGACGACGTAGGCCTCGTTCGATCCAAGAGGTGGCAGCGCATCGTAATATACGTCGTCATAGTCTTCGAGATAGATATAGTCATCATCGCCAATCCGGCTGCCGATATTGTTGCGGTTCAACCATTCTTGCGTTGTCACCCCTTGCCGCGCTTGTCCGGGAGGCACGCAGGGCGGGTTCTTTTTGGCAAGCCCGGGCGGGCAGTTTTGTTGCGCGACAGCGGTGCTGGTCAAGGCAGGGCTGCTGGCGATCAATAGGGCGGCGGCGGCGGTTTTGAGCAATGTTTTCATGGACTGATACATCGCATGGCAATGAGTGATATTCAATAACACCACCGCTGGCTGTTAATCCCGACCACGTTTCTCAAATCGGGGCAGCATTGCCGAGAAATCTTTGCCTTTGCCGTTCTCTGTCTTGACGAATCTTTCATAGAGTGCAGTTGCTAGCTCTCCCATCGGGGTGTCCGCATCCGCGCCTTCAGCGGCCATTTGGGACAGGTTGAGGTCCTTGAGCATCAGCTCTGCTGCAAATCCCGGTTGGTAGTCATTATCGGCCGGGCTTTGCGGGCCGATGCCGGGGGCGGGGCAGTAGGCGTTCATCGACCATGAATAACCCGATGATGTGCTGACCACGTCAAACATCGCTTGCCGGTCCAGACCGAGTTTATCGGCCAGCACGAAGGCCTCGCTTGTGGCAATCATCGTCACCCCGAGGATCATGTTGTTGCAGATTTTCGCCGCTTGCCCGTTGCCTGCGTCGCCGCAGTGGACGACCTTTTGTCCCATGATATCAAAGAGTGGCAGGATGGTCTTAAACGCATCCAACGGACCGCCTGCCATAAAGGTCAGGCTGCCGTTTGTGGCCCCGCCAATGCCGCCGGATACCGGCGCGTCGATGGCCGATAGCCCTGCCTCACGCGCCTTGACCGCCACATCGCGCGCGCTTTGCACGTCAACGGTGGAACAATCAAGGTGGATCGCCCCCGGCTTCATCGCGGGGTGGACCTCATCCGCGACCGCCCGCAGAATATCACCGTTGGGCAGCATCGTGATTACCACATCCGCACCATCCACTGCTGCTGCCGCAGTTGGCGCCAGTGTGATCCCGTCCGGCTGTGCACTCGTGTCGAATCCCACCACCTCATGCGAATTGGCAAGGTTCGCGGCCATCGGCGCGCCCATGTTTCCCAGTCCGATAAATCCGATATGCATCCGGCCGTCTCCTGCGTTTATTCCATCAACGGGATCGAGAACTCTCCGCCTTCTTTGATACCTGAAGGCCAACGTGATGTGATGGTCTTTGTGCGGGTGTAGAATTTGAATGCATCAGGACCGTGCTGGTTGAGATCGCCGAACATGGATTTTTTCCAGCCGCCGAAGGTGTGATAGGCCAGTGGCACAGGGATTGGCACATTCACGCCGACCATGCCGATGTTGATACGTGACGCGAAATCGCGTGCGGTGTCGCCGTCGCGGGTGAAGATCGCGGTGCCGTTGCCGTATTCGTGGTCCATCGCCAGCCCGATGGCGTCTTCGTAGGATTGTGCGCGAATGGTGGACAGGACGGGTCCGAAAATTTCGGTTTTGTAGATATCCATGTCTTTGGTCACATTGTCGAAAAGATGTGCGCCAACAAAGAAGCCATCCTCATAGCCTTGTAAATTGAAGTTCCGCCCGTCTACGACAAGTTTGGCCCCTTGATCGATCCCGCTTTGCACCAAGCGCTCGATGTTTGCCTTGGCCGCTGCCGTCACAACTGGTCCGTAGTCTACGTCATTGCCGGATGTATAGGGTCCGACTTTCAGGGCCTCCACTTTCGGGACCAGCTTCTCCAACAGGCGGTCCGCCGTGTCATCGCCAACAGCCACCGCAACCGAGATCGCCATGCACCGTTCACCCGCCGCACCGTAGCCTGCGCCCACGAGCGCGTCTGCGGCTTGTTCCATGTCGGCGTCCGGCATGATTATCATGTGGTTCTTTGCGCCGCCAAAGCACTGCACGCGCTTGCCTTGCGCGCAGCCTGTCCCGTAGATGTATTCCGCAATCGGGGTCGAGCCCACAAAGCCAACCGACTGGATCGTGTCGTTGTAAAGGATCGCATCGACCGCTTCCTTGTCACCGTTCACGACCTGCAAGATGCCTTTGGGCAAGCCCGCCTCTTCCATCAATTCCGCCAGCATCAGCGGCACGGAAGGGTCGCGTTCGGAGGGTTTCAGGATGAACGCGTTTCCGCAGGCAATCGCAGGAGCGAACATCCACATCGGGATCATTGCCGGAAAGTTGAAAGGTGTGATGCCAGCCGTCACGCCCAGCGCCTGCTTCATCGAATACATGTCGATCCCGGGGCCTGCGCTATCGGTGAATTCTCCTTTCAGCATCTGCGGCGCGCCGATGCAGTATTCAACCACTTCCAAGCCACGGATCACATCGCCTTTTGCATCCGGCAGGGTCTTGCCATTCTCGCGGCTGAGCGCTTCGGCCAGTTTGTCCATGTCCCGGTTCAGCAGGCCCACAAATGCCATCATGACGCGGGCGCGCCGCTGTGGGTTCACGGCGGCCCAAGCAGGTTGCGCTTTTTCCGCGACCGCGACTGCTTGCGCCATTTCGTCCTGATTGGCGAGAGGAACCTTGGCCTGAACCTCACCGGTGGCGGGGTTGTAGACATTGGCAAAGCGGCCTGATGTGCCTTTGACATGGGCGCCGTTGATGTAATGTGTGAGTTCTTGCATGGGATCCTCCAATTGCCAGTTATACCGACTATAGCCTTGCAATTTTCGCTGTAAAAGCGCCAATAAGCCAAAATCATTTTGCAAAAGTGCAAGGATGTGATGGAAAACTGGGATGATATGCGGATCTTCTTGGCTGTCGCGCGCGCGGACGGTCTTACCGGGGCCGCGCGGCAGTTGAAGCTGGACCCCTCGACTGTCGGGCGACGGGTGGCGCGGCTAGAGCAGGGCATGGGGGCTGCGCTTTTTGTGAAGTCGCCGCTTGGCTATGCGCTGACCGATCTGGGCGAGCGGATGCGCGAAAAAGCAATCGCGGCTGAGCGGCATTTGCGGCAGGCGCAAGATGAAGGGCAGGGCGGATCAGAGGCGCTGACCGGACAAATCCGCATTGGGGCACCGGACGGGGCCGCGAATTTTCTGTTGCCGCAAGTCTGCGCGGCCATTCAGGCGAAGAACCCGGACCTTGAGGTCCAGATTCTGGCGCTGCCCCGAATTGTAAACCTCTCACGCCGCGAGGCGGACATGGCGATTGCGGTCAGCCCGCCGACGACAGGACGGCTGACGGCACGCAAGATCACCGACTATCGGTTGCATTTGGCGATGCGTGCGGATGTCGATCCGTTGCGCAGTGCTGCAGACCTCAAGGGCAAGCGGATCGTGGGATATATCGCTGATATGATCTTCGACAAAGAGTTGGACTATCTCGGTGAAGTCGGTGTGACGGGGGTGCAGATGGCCTCGAATTCGGTTGCCGTGCAGTTGCAGATGATCCGGCAGGGTGGTGTCGGGATCGTCCATGATTTTGCTTTGCCGTTCGCACCTGAGTTGCGACGGATTCTTGTGGATGAGGTCGCCCTGACCCGTGCGTTCTATTTGGTGCGCCATGCATCCGATCGGCATTCTGACCGGCTGAAGCGCTTCGCAGCCGCACTTTGCGTAGGGATGCAGCAGGAAGTTGCGCGATTGGAGCAGAAGGCAAGCTTGACAGCTTGGCCTCAGATTTGAAACGCTAAGGTATTACCAATGCAAGGAGCTTGCACATGATCGTGGCCCAAATGTTGAAGTCGAAGCCGGATGTCGGCGTAATTTCCGTGAAGCCGGACGCAATGGTCGCGGATGCCGCCAAGCTGTTGTCGAAACACCGGATTGGTACAGTTGTGGTTTCGGCTGATGGGACATCGCTTGACGGGATCCTGTCGGAGCGAGACATCGTTCGCGAGCTTGGAAAGCGTGGTGCCGGGTGCCTCAGAGATCCGGTGAGTGCGCTGATGACTGCAAAACTTGTCACCTGCACCCTCACGCATTCCGCGCTGGATGTCCTTGAGATGATGACCGACGGGCGCTTTCGCCACCTGCCTGTAATGGACGGTGAAAATCTGGTCGGCCTTATTTCCATTGGCGATGCTGTCAAAGGCCGTCTCGCGCAGTTGGCCATGGAGAAAGAATCTCTGGAGGGGATGATTATGGGGCACTAGCCCCAACTTGATTTTTCCGCCAGTTTCATGTTGCTTGGCGCCAACGCAGACAAGACGAGGCCCGCCATGCGCATAGGACTTTACCCCGGCACGTTTGATCCGGTCACGCATGGGCATATGGATATCATCCGTCGCGCCTGTTCGCTGGTCGATCGCTTGGTGATCGGCATTGCCATCAATCGCGACAAAGGCCCCTTGTTCAGTCTTGAAGAACGTGTGGCGATGATAGAGGTACAATGCGCCCCTTTCGCCGATGCTTCGGGCTGTGAAATCGTGGCCCATCCGTTTGAAAATCTGTTGATCGACTGCGCGCGTGACGTTGGCGCGTCCGTTATCATTCGTGGCCTGCGGGCTGTTGCCGATTTTGAATACGAGTATCAGATGGTTGGCATGAACCGCGCGCTTGACGACAGTATCGAGACTGTCTTTTTGATGGCCGAGGCGCAACATCAGGCGATCGCCTCCAAGCTGGTCAAGGAAATTGCGCGGCTTGGCGGTGACGTGTCCAAATTCGTAGCACCCGATGTCCGCGATGCGTTGGTCGCCCGGTTCCGTGATTGACTTGGATCTGGATGATTTTAGGCACATATCTCGCCTATGCAATTGCGATGATCGTGTTTCATCCGGGTGCGATCTACCCTTTCGCACCTGATCCTTTCGACGACCCCGCCTACAACCAAGAAATTATTGGCAGTCGCGACGTCACGATTGCGGTCTCTGAAGGGACGGATTCGCTGGCGGTGCTTTTTTTCATGGGAAATGGTGGTGCGCTAGGGTTCTTTTCCGACACATTGGATGCGCATCAAGAAGCGGGCCGCACGGTAGTGGCCTTGGCCTATCGCGGAGGCGGGGGCGTGGCGGGAAACCCATCAGAGGCGGGATTGAAAGCGGATGCATTGGCGGCCTATGACTGGCTTGCTGCAAAACATGACGGACCAATTGCGGTGCATGGGTTTTCGCTTGGAACCGGGCTTGCGGTGCATGTGGCTGCGCGCCGTCCCGTGGCGGCTGTGCTTCTTGATGCGCCCTACGCGCGACTTTGCAGTCTGATGGCGCAGGCCGCGTGGGTGCCGGCGTGCTATATGCCCGGGGTGCAGAAATGGGACACCACGCGGGATGTTGACGCGCTCTCTGCGCCGGTTTTGATCCAGCATGGTGTGGAGGATCAACTTATCCCGCTGGCCCAGGGCAAGGCGTTGGCTGATCTGATGCGTGATGCCGGGCTGGATGTGGGCTATCACGCAATCAAAAATGCGACCCACAACGACCTGGCGGGTCAGCCAGGTTACCGGGATCGCATTGATGCGTTTCTAGCGCAGGCCGTGGACTGACGACCTGCTGGCGTGCCTTGAGGCTTACCCGTAGATTGCCTTACTGGCGATCTTGTCGGCATCCTCGCGGAACATGCCAAGGTCAATGGCTGTTTCCAGAGGCATGTTTGCCAGCTCAAACTTGAGGCGGCTGTAGGCCGCGCGCTTTTTCATTGCAGTGCGGACAGTGTTCAATACGGTCATTTGCGTGCTCCTTTCCAAGTCATCGCGTTTGTTTGTCTCATCCCATCATCTAGCCATGCTGCAGTGCAGAACAACACACAGTTAGCGCTACCGGATATGCGCTTGATGCATGGCGCCATCTGCTAAACGCCTGTTTTCAAGGCATTGAGTGGGCTGCGGTGCCCGGGCTTTCTGGGCCGACAACCAGTCCTGCACTGAATAAGTTGTCACAGCCGATCGGGCCAGACTAAGATACTCAAATTAGCCAGTTTGTTGAGGGGATTATTATTATGATGCTCGTTTGGATCATTTTGTTTTTCGGGGCCGCGTATTTCGCTTACGGCTTGCTTACGACCAACCCCAATAAACGCGTCTTTGCGGGCGATTTGCCCAGCGATGAGGTTGTGAACGGGTATCTTCTGCCCAAGGAAGTTATTGACGATGAAGAGGAGGAGCTCACCAAAACGGTCGTTGATGCCTTCACGGCGCAGACGCTCGGTAAGAAGAAAGATATCGGAAATGACGACCTGACGTTTCATGAACCGCATTGGGGTCACACCAATGGCGTCTTGCGCGGTAACTTGCAGATCAATCAGATCGAC
The DNA here is from genome assembly GCF_042093035.1 of Yoonia sp. Taxonomy (GTDB): domain Bacteria; phylum Pseudomonadota; class Alphaproteobacteria; order Rhodobacterales; family Rhodobacteraceae; genus Yoonia. The sequence goes on from NZ_JBELFI010000105.1 coordinate 8,131, forward strand.
AACCTGCCAGAGGCGTTTCGTGTCGGTCTGTTTGCGCAGGAGGCCGCCTATCCGGTCGTGGCGCGCAGTGGGCTTGCCAGAGATTATGACCTTGGTTTTGCGATTAACCGGCTTGCCGTAAAGCTGGACATGCCAAAGAACATCCCAAATGCCTACGCCGCATCCGGTGAAGCACCAGAGCTAGATCTACTGATGGTGGCCGGTGTTTCTCAGCAAAACTCCGACAACCATACGTTCTTTGTGCGCGATGGCAGGCAGATGGCGATCGCAGGTGCGTTGAAGCCGCCATCGATAAAAACGCTGAAGATGCTTTCAAATTGGCGGAATCTGGCATTGCTCTTGCGGGTTAAGAAGCGGGTGGGCCGGCTTTCTGCTATTGCGCGCACCACCCCGGAAAGTGCGAAAGGCTGGGCTGGTAAGGCCTATTACGGACTTGGGCCATTTAAGCTGGGTGACGGGGCGATGAAGTTTCGGATCACACCAAAGCAAAGCCATGATGTAGCTGACTTTGATCCGCTCAAGTCGGACGTGACGCAGAAATATAAAGACAATATGGATCAATGGCTGAATGAGGGCAGGACCGCCGAATTTACTCTCTCAGTTCAACTGGCGACCCCCGATTGCATCCCGGAGCCGGAAGCCGAGGACCCTCCGAAAGGTGTTATGGCAGCGGAGTATTGCGACATTATTTGGGATGAAACGAAATCGCCATTTATTGACGTCGGCACCCTTTCGCTGGGCGCCGATCAAGCGATTAATTCCGCGGAACTGGCGGGGCGCTTGCAGTTTAACTCCTGGAATACATACGACTGCATGCGTCCGCTCGGACAGCTTTTCCGGGCGCGCAAGCATGTCCATGCCGCCCATAGTAATGTCCGGGTGGAACATCTCTACGGTGGCAAGCCCGGAGAGATGGTTGGGAAATGCCCGTTTGCGGTATAAAGCAACGTCCCTAATCAACGAAAAAAGCGCATGAAGATTACTTCGCGCATG
>NZ_JBELFI010000106.1:0-8927 GCF_042093035.1 Yoonia sp.
TATTTTACATCCAATCCGCATTTCCATGCGTAACACAGCCAAGAACAACACAAGGCGCGCGGCTCCGGCAGGCGGGCTAAAGGGAAAACGCTATGAAAATCATCCCGGTCATCACCGCTTTACTGGTGTCCGCTGGCCTTTATCTGTTTGTTTTTGAGCGTGATCGGCTCTTTGACCTGGCGCAGCCTGCCGCGGCGCAGGCAACAGAAACGTCGCAGGTCGCGCAGGCCCCTGCAACCGAGGACGCGGACGATTCTGCGGTTGGCGTCGTGGCGATGCGTTCAGTGGCGCAAACCATTGACAGCGCCGTTGTGTTGCGAGGCCGGACAGAGGCCGCGCGCCAAGTCACCATCGCCGCTGAGACCAACGGACTAGTGATTTCCGAACCGATCCGTAAGGGTGCATCTGTCATGGAAGGCGACGTCATGTGCCGCCTTGATCCGGGCACACGTGCAGCGATGCTGGATGAAGCCCGCGCCCGCCTTGCCGAAGCTGAAGGCCGGGTTCCCGAAGCCGAGGCCAGCGTGATCGAAGCGAACGCGCGCGTTCGCGAGGCAGAAATCAATCTGAACGCGGCCCAGCGCCTGTCGGAAGATGGCTTTGCCTCTGAGACCCGCCTGGTCAGCGCCGAGGCCGCCATGCAGGCCGCAACTGCCGGCGTTCAGCGCGCCCGTTCAGGTGTCTCTTCCGCCCTTGCTGGCATCCAATCCGCGCAGGCCTCAGTCGCATCCGCAGAGCGCGAGATTGACAAACTCACGATCACCGCACCCTTTTCTGGCCTGTTGGAAACCGACACCGCAGAGCTTGGTGCGTTGATGCAAACAGGCACGCCCTGCGCGACGATCATCCAACTCAACGAGATCAAGCTTGTGGGCTTTGTGCCCGAAGCCGATGTCGCGAAGGTCAAGGTCGGCGCAATTGCCGGCGCGCGGCTGACCAGCGGACAGCAAGTGCGCGGGATGGTCACTTTCCTGTCCCGCAGCGCCGATGAGCTGACCCGCACATTCCGCGTTGAGGTCACCATAGATAATGCAGACCTCGCCATCAGCGATGGGCAGACAGCGGAGATTCTTGTGGCCTCTGACGGGCGCACCGCACATCTGATCGCGCAGTCCACACTGACGCTTGATGATGACGGCGTCCTGGGCGTGCGCACGGTCGCAGACGGCAATATCGTTCAATTCATGCCGATCACCCTGCTGCGTGACACTATAGAGGGCGTTTGGGTCACCGACTTGCCGGAAACGGTGGACATCATCACCATCGGTCAGGAATTTGTTGTCGACGGCGTCCGCGTCGCCCCCACATTTACGGAAGCCAAGGGATGACTGGATTGGTAGATTGGGCTGCCTCGCGCGCCCGCATGGTTCTGGCCTTTATCGCCCTCTCGCTTCTGGCGGGGGGCATGGCTTATGTGGGGCTTCCCAAAGAAGGCGAGCCGGATATTGAAATCCCCGCGATCTTCGTGTCGGTGCCTTTCCCCGGGATATCTGCCGAGGACAGTGAGACGTTGCTGGTCAAACCAATGGAATCGGAGCTTTCCGATCTGGACGGGCTCAAGACAATGTCGGCAAGCGGCGCTGAGGGCTTTGCGGGCATCGCCCTGGAGTTTGAATTCGGTTGGGACAAGACCAAGATCATGGCCGATATTCGGTCTGCAATGAACAACGCACAGGCCCAGTTTCCCAGTGGGGCCGATCAATACATCATCAGCGAGATCAACTTCTCAGAGTTCCCGATTGTTATCGTCAACCTGACCGGCGACGTGCCGGAACGAACTTTGCTTCAGGTGGCCAAAAACCTGCAAGACCGCATCGAAGAACTGGATGCGGTGCTTGAGGCCGGACTTGCCGGGGAACGCGACGAGATGCTGGAAGTCGTGATCGACCCGCTCCGGCTTGAAGCGTATAACGTCACCGCGGGCGAGTTGATCGGCGTTGTCACCAGCAATAACCTGCTGATCGCTGCCGGTGAAGTGGAAACCGCGCAGGGCACATTCGCGGTGAAAATCCCGTCATCCTTTGATGAGCCCCAAGACGTCTACAATCTGCCCGTGAAAACCAACGGCGACCGCGTCATCACGTTGGGCGATCTGGCCACCATCCGCCTGACATTCGAGGACCGCGTCGGCACTGCACGCTTTAACGGCGTCAACACGGTGGCCTTGCAGGTCGTCAAACGCAAGGGTTTCAACCTGATCGACACGACCGCATTGGTCAGGGAAGTCGTCGAAGACGAACGCGCAAGCTGGTCGCCTGAGTTGCAGGCCGCCATTCAGGTCGGCACTTCAAACGATCAATCGCGCAATGTGGCGTCGATGGTCAGCCAGCTTGAAGGCTCTGTGCTGACCGCGATCGCGCTTGTGATGATCGTGGTGCTCGCCACACTTGGTACGCGACCCGCGCTGTTGGTTGGTTTCGCGATCCCCACGTCATTTCTGCTGACGTTCGCATTGCTGGCCGTGATGGAGATCACGATCTCGAACATTGTCATGTTCGGCCTGATCCTGGCGGTTGGCATGTTGGTTGATGGCGCGATCGTGGTGGTGGAATACGCCGACAAGCGCATCCGCGACGGCTCTGGCCCGATGGAGGCTTACGTGGAGGCTGCAAAGCGCATGTTCTGGCCGATCATCTCCTCCACTGCGACAACGCTTTGCGCCTTCCTGCCGATGCTGTTCTGGCCCGGGGTGCCGGGGCAATTCATGGGCATGTTGCCGGTCACTTTGATTTTCGTACTTTGTGCCTCATTGGTTGTGGCGCTCGTTTACCTGCCGGTCATGGGCGGTGTCACGGGCCGGATGAGCCGGCTTTTCGGCAATACGTCCGATGCGATGCGCGCGCGCCTGCCATGGGTTGTCCGTGCGGCATTGATCATCCCTGCTGTCATGATCGTATTCACCGGCGCAATGTTGACACTGAACCCCGGCTATTTGTCAGGTGAAGCGGTGCAGACAGGTGGTTTTGTCGATAGCCTGCCTGGTATGATCCTGTTTCTTGGCGGCGCGTTTTTGTTGTCGATCACCATCGGCGCTGCCCGCATCGAACGCGCCCAAAAGAACATCAAGGCCGGATACCGCCGCACGCCATTCGGTCATTTTATGCATTTCATCGCGGGCAACCCTGTGATGCCGCTGGTTTCAGTCGGCGCGGTGATATTCACGGTCGTGTCGATCTTTGGCTATTATGGGGCCAACAACAACGGCGTCGAATTCTTCGTCGAATCTGAGCCGGAGCAAGCCATCGTCTATGTGCGCGCACGCGGCAACCTGTCCTTGATGGAAAAGGACGATCTGGTGCGACAGGCTGAGGCCGTCGTACTGGCCCATCCCGGTGTCATTACTGCGTTTTCCTTCGCGGGCGATGGCGGGTTGAACACGGATTCAAGCGGGGCAAGCACCCCTGTTGACACAATTGGTCAGGTCCAGCTTGAAACGATCCCTTGGGTTGACCGTGCGGGTATTGCCGAATTGGACGGTGATGTTGTGTTGGATGAAATTCAGGCCGAGCTGAACAAGATCCCCGGCATCCGCACGGAAATCCTCGCCCAGTCGCGCGGTCCGGCGTCCGGCAAACCTGTGCATCTGCGCCTGAAAAGCGACAATTGGGATGATCTGATTGCGGCAACCGGCATCGCACGCGCGCAGTTTGAACTGACGCCCGGCCTCAACCAGATCGAGGATTCGCTGCCCCTGCCCGGCATCGACTGGCAGATCGACGTGGATGTCGAAAAGGCGGGCCGCTATGGCGCCGATGTGGCGACCGTGGGCGCGATGGTGCAGATGGTCACGCGTGGCATACTTCTTGATACAATGCGGGTGGATACATCCGATGAGGAGATTGAAATCCGAGTCCGCCTGCCCGACGAAGATCGCGTGTTGTCCACCTTGGACAGCCTGAAAGTCCGTACCAATCAGGGGCTGATCCCGCTGTCGAACTTTATCACCCGCACGCCGGTGGCCAAGCTTGCCCAGATCGACCGGATCGACCAGCAACGCTACTTTGATGTCAAAGCCGGTGTTGAGACCGGCCTGACAACGCTGGTTGTCGATGGTGACCCTGTCGCAGTTGTCAGCATCGTCAGCGAAGACGCCATTGGCATGGACCGCTACCGCGTCGAAACCCTGATTGGTGAAACGACATCAGCCAGCTTGACGGCCTTGGTCGAGGCTGGCGGGACATTGGAAACCCCATTGAACGCGAACGAACGGATCGCGGTGCTGACAGCCTGGCTCGACACTTCGCCGTTCGCATCCACGATTGATTGGGAATGGACCGGCGATCAGGAAGATCAGGCCGAATCCGGCGCCTTCCTGCAGGTCGCTTTTGCAGGTGCTTTGGGGCTGATGTTCATTATCCTGCTGGCCCAGTTCAACAGCATTTATAACTCGCTTCTGGTGTTGATGGCCGTTGTCATGTCTACGGCCGGATCGCTTGTGGGCATGTTGGTGATGGATCAGCCGTTCTCCATCATCATGACGGGAACAGGCATTGTGGCCTTGGCCGGTATCGTGGTGAACAACAACATCATCCTGATCGATACCTATCAGGAATACAGCAAATACATGCCCAAGGCCGAGGCGATCACACGCACCGCAGAGGCCCGCATCCGCCCTGTTCTGCTGACCACGATCACGACAATGGCAGGTCTGGCGCCGATGATGTTCGGCCTGAGCCTTGATTTCATGAATGGCGGCTATTCCATAGACAGCCCGACAGCACTTTGGTGGAAGCAGTTGGCGACGGCCGTTGTCTTCGGCCTCGGGATCGCGACCATGCTGACGTTGGTCTTTACACCTTCAATGCTGGCTGTACGGGTCTGGTTCATCACGTACCTGGAATGGACAGCGCAGCTACTGGCCAAGCTATCAATGGGCCGCAGCAGCCGTGCGGCGCGCGACTGGGCATTGCGCAAGCAAGCGCAGCGGATCAAAACGCCAGAAGTGATCTGGCACGAGGACACCTACCCCGATCCGGCAGCACCGGTTGAGCTACAACCGTCGGTGCAGGCGGCAGAATAAACAGCGGCCTCTACGCCGGAATTTCTTCTTCCTCAACCTGCCGGTTCCACAGATGCGCATAACGGCCGTCTTGGGCCAGCAAATCGTCATGCCGCCCTTCTTCGACGATCAGCCCGTCCTCAAGCACAACGATCCGATCGGCGTCCGCAATCGTGGACAGCCGGTGCGCGATGGTGATGACAGTGCGGCCTTCGCCCATCGCTTTCAGCTCCGCCTGGATTTCCATCTCGGTTTCAGTGTCGAGCGCGGATGTGGCCTCATCCAGCAACAGGATTGGCGGGTTCTTTAGCAAGGTCCGCGCAATGCCCACACGCTGCTTTTCACCACCCGATAGCTTCAGCCCCCGTTCACCGACGGTCGTGTCATACCCATCCGGCAGCCCCACGATAAAGGCATGGATCTTCGCGGCTTTGGCGGCGGCGATGATGTCTTCCTCGCTGGCGTCAGGGCGGCCATAGGCGATGTTGTAATGCACGGTGTCGTTGAACAGGACCGTGTCCTGCGGGACCACGCCGATTTGCGCATGCAGGCTATCCTGGGTCACATCACGCACATCCTGACCGTCAATCAGTAAAGCACCCCCACCCACATCATAAAAACGGAACAACAACCGCCCGATGGTGGACTTCCCCGACCCCGAAGAGCCGACAATGGCAACCGTCTGGCCCGGTTCAACCTCAAGATCGATCCCTTTGAGAATGGGGCGCGCGGCATCATAGCCGAAGCTGAGATCACGCAGGGCGACACGACCACCTGTGACTTCCAAAGGCTTGGCGCCCGGCTTGTCTTGCACTTCCTCAGGCTGGCCCAGCAGATCAAACATATCGCCCATGTCGATCAATGCCTGCCGTATTTCACGGTAGACAGTACCAAGAAAATTGAGCGGCAATGTGATCTGGATCATATAGGCGTTTACCATCACGAAATCACCGACCGTCAGGTCGCCGCGCTGCACCCCCATTGCCGCCATGACCATGACCACAACGAGGCCGCCCGTAATCAGAAATGACTGGCCGAAGTTGAGAAAAGCGAGCGAGTAATTGGTCCTGATCGCCGCGTTCTCATAGCTGGCCATGGCACTGTCATAGCGGTCAGCCTCCCAGCTTTCGGCGCCGAAATACTTCACCGTTTCGAAATTCAAGAGGCTGTCGATAGCCTTCTGGTTGGCGTCCATGTCCTGATCGTTCATTTCCTTGCGGATCTGCACGCGCCATTCGGTGATCTTGAAGGTAAAGACAACATAAAGCGCTATCGTCACAACAACGACCGCCAAGTACCAGACATCAAACAGGAAAAACAGCACGACCGAGATCATCAATAGCTCAAGGATCAGTGGCCCCATCGACAGCAAGAGGAACCGCAACAGAAAGTCGACACCCTTCACGCCGCGTTCAATGATCCGCGACAAGCCACCGGTTTTGCGGGTGATGTGATAGCGCATCGACAGGCGGTGGATATGGGTGAACGTCTCAAGTGCGAGTTGTCGCAGGGCGCGCTGGCCCACGGGGGTAAAGACGACATCGCGCAATTGCTGGAAGCCCACCGTCATCAAGCGCGCGACACCGTAGGCGATGGTCAAGCCAACCGCACCAATACCCAGAAACACAGCGGGCGACGCGTTCTCTGGGGCCAGCGCATCGACCGCGTATTTGTAAAGGATCGGCGTGAAGGCCGCGATGACCTTGGATAAAAGCAGCACTGTCAACGCCAGCACGACGCGCCGCTTGATCCACGGCGAATCGTCGGACCAGATATAGGGGGCGACCCGCTTGATGACGCTCCATCCCTGGATTTGCGCATCTGACAGATTGGCGTTGGTTTTTGAAAGACTTCGCATGAAAACTCCGAGCTGCGGCCACCTTACTTATGAGGCCGCGCCTGCGATGACCAGAGCTGGCCAGATTATTCAATTATTTCGGGTATCCGGAAGATCTGCCCAGGATAAATGAGATCGGGATCGCGGATCAAATCGGCATTTGCGGCAAAGATTTCGATGTAGTAAATACCGCGGCCCAGGTTCTCTTCTGCGATGGCCCAAAGCGTGGCGCCCGGTTGCACTGTTTTCACGGCGACCTCGAAGCCTTCCGCTTCGGTTTCTTCAGCGAGCACGGCGGCCACATCGGCAGGTTCTTCACGTTTGAACGGGGTTTCCAACCGCGAAATCACGTCGCCCTCGCTATCCACCTCGTCGATGCGCAGCGTGTAGACGCCCGTATCAATCTGGGGCAATGCAATTTGCCAGTCCCCACCCCTGGTAACGGGTGACGCCGTGACAGGTTCGTTGTCGATATAGACTTGCACCGCCCCATCACCAATCGCGCGACCGGCGAGTTGCACTTCACCCGCGGGATCATAGGTGATGGCATCAAGCACGACGTTGTCGCTTGGCACGTCGGGCCCGCCTTGGACGATACGTATGCCATCAGCATCGGATTCCAGGACCGTGGGTGGCGCGGGTGCGCGCGTTGCGATAGCGGGTGCCTGTGGTATGACGGCAGGTGCCGTGGCCTGCGAAAGCTCTGTGGTTTCTGCGGCTGCTGCGGCCGGGTCCGCCACAACAGCAGGTGCCGCAATAGGTGCCACGATATAGCTGGTATCGGATGGGATTGCGGCGCCTTCGGGATCGGCCAGCAGCGACAGGCGGCGCGGGGATGGTGACGGACGCGCGCGCGCGAGGGCGACGAAGCTGCCAGTGCCATCGGACCTCACACGCTCAATCGCTTCACCGCCCAAGATGATATCAACCACCTGCTCCGGCTCCGCGCGGCCAGCAATGACCATGCTGCCGTCAGGATCGACGCGGAACGTGTCAAACTGCGGGCCTGCGGGAGGCGTTGGTGTCTCTGGGGCAATGGTAGCCACTTCCGGGTTGGGTTCCGGCGCTGTTTCTTCTACCGCTTCAACGACCGGCGCGGGCTCTGAAACGGGTGCGACTTCAGTGGCGGTTTCCGCGACAGGTGCAGCGCTGTCGGCAATCTGAGGCGTGGGCATTGCCAAGAAAATACCAATGCCGATCAACACGGCAACAAGACCGCCCCAAACAATTGGTTTCACATTTGATTTCTGCGCGTCTGTCACGGTCTGCCCTCTCGTCCGCGGGTGTTTTTTTGCAGCCCCGCGTCATTTGGTTGAGCCACCTTAGCAACGCGGGTATGACCGGTCAAAGCCAAGCTGAGCGAAAGGGCAAAGAGATGTCAGAAACCATGAAATCCGTGTGTGTCTATTGTGGCTCTCGCAACGGCAATAGCCCCGCATTCGCCGCCAGCGCCATCGCAACGGGTGAGATGCTGGCCGGACAAGGGTGGCGTCTGGTTTATGGTGCTGGTGATGTGGGCTTGATGGGGCTTCTTGCCACCGCCGTGCAAACGGCCGGAGGGCGCACCTTTGGCGTGATCCCGACCCATCTGCTGGATTGGGAGGTCGGCAGGCGCGATCTTGATACATTTGTGATTACCGAAACCATGCATGAGCGCAAGAAGGTGATGTTTATGAATGCCGACGCGGTCGTTGTGTTGCCCGGTGGCGCAGGCTCCTTGGATGAGCTCTTTGAGGCGCTCACCTGGCGTCAGCTTAAACTGCACGACAAACCGCTGATTTTGCTCAATATAGACGGATTTTGGGATCCACTTTGCGATCTTTTGCAGCACGTCGTTGACAGCGGTTTTGCCGGAAATGACATCCTGTCCTTTGTGCAGATCGCCGAAGATGTCCCCGCCCTTCAAAAGATGTTGGCGGCGGCGCTCTAGCCCGGCCATGAGGGTCTGACAGGCGGACTGCTGCGCAAATGATCTTGCGCAGCGGTTCCTCGCTAACGGCGCCCTGCCGACAAGCAAAAGGCCCGCGGGAAGACGTCCCGTGGGCCTTTGTGAGCGGTCCAGACGCGCCGGTTACATACGGCTGGCGACGT
>NZ_JBELFI010000107.1:0-8953 GCF_042093035.1 Yoonia sp.
CGGGACGGGTCTTGATCTTTGTCATGTGCTTTGTGGTGATTTGGCTTGTCCGGTGCCAACCATGCTGTCGCGGGTGACGAGATCGGCGAGCGCCTTGGCCTGCCACCCTTCGGTGCCAACGGGCCGGTGCGGGATCACGATGTAGCGCATATCCGCGGTGCTGTCATTGACGCGCACAGTCGTGCTGTCAGGCAGGTTCAGGCCGAATTCAGCAAGCACTTTACGCGGTTCCTTTACCGTGCGCGACCTGTAGGCGCGGGATTTGTACCAATCAGGCGGCAGCCCCAGCAGGTTGCGCGGGTAACAAGAACACAATGTGCAGACGACGACGTTATGCACGTCGGCCGTGTTTTCCAGCGCGATAAGGCGCATCGGGCCGATATCAAAACCCATTTCACGCGTGGCTTTGCTGGCGTCTGCAAGAAGTTCTTTGCGAAATGCAGGGTCTGTCCATGCCCGCGCCACCACCACCGCGCCGTTGGTTGGGGATCTTGCGTCCATGGCCTCAATCTGCGCGTTTATTTCGGCAGCGGTTGTTACACCCTTTTCGATCAGCAATTCGCGCACGGCGATTTCCATCTGTTGCCAATAGGTCAACGGGTGATCGTCATCCGGGCGGTAGGGATGGCCGGACGGCGACAGGTGGTCGTGGTGGTCATGGGGCATGGGGTGCCTTTGCTGGTGTCAGCCAATGTGCGTAGATTTCCGCATCGATCGTGTCATCCGGGTGGGCCGCATTGTCCCAGACATCGGCCATCCGAAAACGGATACGCATCAGGGGCACGGGTTTGGCCTGATGGCGATAGGCCAGATCTTCGGGGTTTGGAAATGGGCCGAGAGTACGTTCAACCCAGCCAATCTTGCCGCGCAAATAGGCGGGCGTGCGCACATGGCCGGGCGGCATGTCGGGGCGGACCCGCATGTAGGTCCGGTCAGTCACTTGCGGCCTCGCCATAAGTGGCGCCGCGCGATGCAACTTCGGTCATGCGTTGGGCGAGTTCGGCGGTGGTGTAGACGCCAGCCTCTACCAAGTTTTGATTCACGGAGGCAATCCAGCGTTCGTAATAGGTCATCGTCTCAAACGCCTCTGCGCCCATGTCTTCCAATACGCGGCGCAGGCCGTCAACGGTAAAATGCCCCTTGCCGGACGCAAGAATCATCAGCGCATCCACACGTTTTTCCCAAAGGGAAAAGTCATGCTGCGCGGAAGGGACCGGTCCTGCATCCAAGCCGCCCATGTCATGCCAGCGGCGCCCGGTTTCGGTTTTGTCTTTCTCTGTCATGGGCGCAGGGTAATCCAGATCGCGGACAGGGTTAAAGACTAAATGCACATGACCTTGGTGGGCGTCGCGTGTCAGATCGCCTCCTCCTCCTCCTCCTCCTCCTCATCTTCCTCGTCGGGGTCGCGCAGTGTGATGACACCGCCATCAGCCATTTCGCGGATGGCCTTGGTAATCTCTCCCATCGCTGCTTCGCCGTCGTCCTTCTTGATCCGACCGCGTTCTGCGGCGTCTTCGCGAATCTGGTTGGCCATCCGTTGTGACAAGCTGCCGAGGATAAATTCAGCGGATGCTACATAGGGTTCATCCATCGCCAAGGCTGCGGCAATCGCCACTGCCAGCGCTTCGGGATCAATGGCGCGGATGCAGCTCGGTATATCGGTGGGTTTGACGCGCGGTCCGATGTCTTTGAAGGTGAAAATCGCCTTGCGCACGTCGCTGGCAAAGTCAGGGTCCGTCGCGCCCAATCTGTCAAGAACATCTTCGCGCTGGTCGGTCGGGGTGGCGTTGAGAATGGCACCAAGTCGCTGCACCGGCGCGCGTTCAAAGGCAAGCGCGGAAGGGTGCCCGTAGTCTTGTGCCAGCGCTGCGCCGATCCGGTGCACCGTATCAGGGGACACCCTGGCCGTTTGCGACATTGCATAGGCGATTTGTCTGGCGCGGTCGCCGGGAGTTTTTGAAAGCACTTCTGCCGCTTTGGTGACGGGCAGTTTTGACAAAGCAACAGCACAGACGGCGATGCTTTCGGCGCGCATTATGTCAATGATGCGTGCTGTATCCAGCGCCGCAACAACGGGCCAATGATCCCCGTTGCGGACACTGTCCATTTGACTGCGCAGCTGTGCGGCCAATGACGGGCTGAGGTGATCTGCCAAGGCACTGACGGCGCCATCATGGTTGCCCGGTGGCGTCAGCCCCACGGCGGAAAGTTCATTGGCGAATTCATCCGCAACCGCGTCGACCGTATCGCGATCGACCCGGCGCAGGCTTGCCAATTCGCGGGTCAGTGTCAGTTGCAATGGCGGTGGCAATTGGTCCAGCGACAGCAAGTTTGCGTCTTCAAGCAGCATCTGCACGACCATGGCCGCCTTGCGGCGCCGGGTCAGTGCGGTTGTGTCGGTTTGGGCGGCATGAAAATCCATGTCCCCACCTAGCCGCAAGACTGTGAAAAAACAGTTAGTTTCTTTCCGCTAGGATGCAGGATGCGCGACGATAATCGACATTTTCTGGAGTTGGACGACGATCTCTGGGTCAAGGGCCGCCTGATCGGCGGTGGCGACATGCATCGCCTCAAACCGTGCGACCAATTCTTCGATCTCTTTATCGGAGAATTCGCGGTCGGGACGCGCGAAACCGCTCATGGAGTGGCTGCCGGCGGTCGTTGTGGCGTAGACGAACCCGTAGCGCATACCGTAGTCGGCCGCCTGAGCCAGAACGCCAGCAGGATCGTCGATGTCAGACCAACGGCGGACGCCGATGTTCTCAAAACACCAAGATACGGTTGGATCCTGCACCAGAAGGCCGTTTTTTGAGTAGTGTTCCAGCCAGGGGCGGGGGTAGCTTTGGAAGAAATAGGTCGGTGTCGTGAAACTGATTTGCAAGCCCATCGCATAGCCTGAAATCGAACGATCCTTGAACTCCGACAGCGCTGAAGTGAGGTTAAATTTTGCCGAATCCATACCGATACCCGCTTTCCCGTTGCCATTCATTCAGCTTAAGAGGTAAGTCAAGTCCGGAACGTCTTTACGCTAACTTAAGAGTAGTTCCCGCATAAGCAACAAGAGAGTCTTCCTGACTGGAAGACTGCTCGGGGAGCATAAATGTCGGATCGCGTCGGGCCAGAGGAAATTGCACTAATAGCCCCGGCTGGCTATTACATTGCGCTGCGCATCGGTTTTGCTTTTCCGATGGAAGAAGTGAATGCCTTTCCGCAGGCGTGGGTGTCGCATTACACCGCCCAACGGTACATGCTGTTTGATCCGATTGTGCGCTGGGCTTATGCGAATACCGGTGTGATCCATTGGAGCGAACTGGCCAAGCAAGACCCCAGGAATATCATCCAGCAGGCCGCAAATTTTGGGTTGCGATTCGGTATCACGATTGCTGTGATTGACCAAAATGAGGGCTTTGAACGCTCTTTTGCCTCTTTTGCGCGCTCGGATCGCGAATTTTCTGATCTGGAGGTGAAGGTGCTGCAGGCCTATGTCGCGCGGCGCCACAAGGAGATGGCGAAACCTACCAATTTGACAGCGGCTGAGCTTGAGGCACTCGCGATGGTGAAGGACGGTAAACGGTTGAAAGAAATCGCCTTTAAGTTGAATATCTCAGAGGGCGCTGTGAAGCAGAGACTACGCAGCGGCAAGGACAAGCTGGGCGCAAAAACGAGCACGCAAGCGGCCGCGTTGGCCAATCAATTTGGACTTATATAGTTGGCAGAATGCCGTTTTCCGCAGCATGTTGATAAAAACAGGCGGCACATCCGAATGAAATGATATAAGACTTCTTTAGGTGATGTGGGGATCACTGTGCTTATTTATACAACCTCAGGATGTGTGATGGAAAATATTACGTTTAATCTGACAGAGCTGCACAAGCATGGCGCTGCGTTCTTTGAATTCCTTGCGCTGCGCAAGGCGTTCTTTGTTGACCAGTTGGGCTGGGACATTCCGCATGATGCTGAGGTGGAGATGGATCAATACGATAATCCCAAGGCGTTCTACTCATTGGTGGTGCAAGACGGCAAAGTCATCGGGGGTGGTCGTGCCATGGCGACGACGGCGCAATGGGGATCGCACACCTATATGCTGCGCGACGCGGTTGAAGGGCGGATCATCGGCATTCCCGACAGCATTGTGAACGCGGTTGAGGTCACGGCAAATGTGTGGGAATGCACGCGTGTGGTGGTGTCTTCTGACATCAAGGACCCGGCGCAAAGTGCCCGGTGTCTGGCGCTGATTGTCGCCGGGTTGGCCGCGCAGGCCCGTGCGCATCATGCCACAGAGATGATGGCGCTCAGCAGGCCATCGCTGCTCCGGGCTTTGCGCAAGATCGGGTATCAGCCGCGCATGATCGGCACACCCTATGTCAACAGCGACGACGGGCGGCGGTATGTTGCGATGAGCATGTCTGTCGTGCAGCCACAGGCAGCGATGCCAGTGATCGCGGCGCATGTGGCCTTTCAACCTGCGGCTGCGGCCTCTGCCGTGTTGTGAGCGCAGTTGACCCGCGCGCTTTGAAATGCGCGGGTCTTGGTGACCTAGCCGGCGCCAAAGACGCGCGCGAAGATCGTATCGACGTGCTTCATGTGATAGCCGAGGTCGAATTTCTCTTCGATTTCCGCAGCGGAGAGTGCAGCCAGTACATCTGCGTCAGCGAGGAGTTCTGTCTTGAAATCAGCGCCCTGTTCCCAAACACGCATGGCGTTGCGCTGCACCAGTTTATAGGCGTCCTCACGGCTGACTCCGGCTTGCGTCAACGCCAGTAGAACCCGTTGCGACATCACCAAGCCGCGAAATTTATTCATGTTTGCCAGCATGTTATCCGGGTATATGACCAGCTTTTCGACAACGCCGGCCAAGCGGTTCAAGGCGAAATCCAGTGTCACCGTCGTATCCGGTCCGATCGCGCGCTCCACGGAGGAGTGGCTGATATCACGCTCATGCCAAAGGGCCACGTTTTCCATTGCGGGGACAACGGACATGCGTACCAGACGCGCCAGACCTGTCAGGTTTTCGGTCAGCACCGGGTTGCGTTTATGCGGCATCGCGGAAGAGCCTTTTTGACCTTTGGAGAAGAATTCCTCGGCCTCCAGGACCTCTGTGCGCTGCATGTGGCGGATCTCTGTGGCGATGTTTTCGATGCTGGATGCGATCACACCAAGCGTGGCGAAGAACATCGCATGGCGGTCGCGCGGGATGACTTGCGTGCTGATCGGTTCTGGCTTGAGGCCCAGTTGCGCGCAGACATGTTCTTCGACCGAGGGGTCGATATTTGCGAAGGTGCCGACAGCGCCGGAAATCGCCCCGGTGGCAATTTCTTCGCGGGCGTTAACCAGCCGCGCGCGGCCACGATCCATTTCCGCATAAAAACGCGCAAAAGTCAGACCCATGGTGGTTGGCTCGGCGTGGATGCCGTGGCTGCGGCCGATGCGCACCGTTTCTTTGTGTTCATGGGCGCGCGCCTTCAACGCGGCCAAGAGGCGATCCATATCGGCAATCAGCAGATCAGCCGCGCGGACCAGTTGCACGTTCAAGGTGGTGTCCAATACATCCGAAGAGGTCATGCCCTGATGTACAAAACGCGCGTCGTCCGCGCCGATATGCTCTGCCAGATGGGTCAGGAAGGCGATGACGTCGTGTTTTGTCACGGCCTCGATCTCATCAATCCGTGCGACGTCAAATTCCACGTCTTTGGCTTTCCAGACGGCTTCGGCGTTTTCCTTGGGGATCACGCCGATGGCAGCTTGGGCGTCACAGGCGTGGGCCTCGATCTCATACCAGATGCGGAATTTGGTCGCGGGCTCCCAAATGGCGGTCATTTCTGGGCGGGAATAGCGAGGAATCATGGAGAAGCACCTTTTTTGAGGGGTGGGCAGGGAATTCTACGCGCGTCATAAGGGGCAGAGCCGAAACCCTCAAGGGAGAGTTCCAATGTTGCGCCGGGAAGATTTTGTTGGCACGTGGCGTTTGCGGCGCAAGATAGTCGATCATCTTTCCGGTCAGGAGGGGCACTTGCAGGGTGAGGCCGTCTTGACGCCAGATGGCGATAGGCGGCTGATCTATGACGAGAGCGGCACGCTGGTTCTGGCACATGGGACAGAAATGGTGGCGACGCGGCGTTATCTTTGGGACTTTGTTGGCCAACAGGTTGTTGTCACTTTTGAGGATGGTCGCCCGTTCCATCAGTTTATGCCCGCAGGTGACGTTGACGGGACCGATCACCCCTGTGGGGATGATTTTTATACGGTGCAGTACCATTTCACCACCTGGCCGATTTGGGAGGCCGTCTGGACAGTCAATGGGCCGCGCAAGGACTATGTTTCCAGGTCGGACTACGCGCCTATTGCGCTGCGCTGACGTCAACGCGCTTGCGCCGCGCCGCGGCATCGGCAATAAATCACCAACGAAATTGCAATAAGGGGAGAGCGGCAGATGGCCCTCACAAGCAACGACACAGTTTTGACAGAGGCCTTTGGCCCGTCCCAAGGCACCGCTCTGCGGCTCAAGCAGGCGTTTATGGTCGTCGCCGGTATCGTGGCCTTGGCCCTTTTCGCCAAAATCAAGATCCCGATGTGGCCGGTTCCCATCACCATGGGCACATTTGCGGTTCTGACGATTGGTGCGGCATACGGCCCCCGGCTGGGCCTGACGACGATCCTTGGATATCTGATTATTGGCGCGCTGGGTTTTGACGTCTTTGCTGGCTCCTCTGCCGAGGCCTTTGGGCTGACGTATATGATGGGTGGCACCGGCGGTTACCTCGTCGGATACGTTCTGGCGACGCTGGCGCTTGGTTTTGCGGCCCGCGCTGGTTGGGACCGCTCCGTGCTGATGATGGCGCTTGCCATGTTGATCGGCAATGCGTTGATCTATCTGCCGGGTCTGGCGTGGTTGGGTGTGCTTTACGGCTGGGACCAGCCGATCCTGCAGTGGGGTTTAACGCCGTTTTTGATCGGTGACGCGCTGAAACTGACGCTGGCCGCGCTTCTGGTGCCTGCGGTCTGGAAACTGGTTGGCGACGCGCGCAAGTAAGACTGCCGAACCGAAAAGCAAAAGGGGCGCTGTCATTCGCAGCGCCTTTTTTCATGCCAATTGGGTGGTGACGATCGCGGACCGTTCCAGCGTGCGATGCACGGGGCATTTGTCTGCGATCTCAAGCAGTTTTTCGCGCTGTTGATCGCTCAACGCCCCGCTGAGGTGAATGACCCTCTCAAATTGATCGACCTTGGCGTTGGAGGGGTCCGTGGCGTCGCTGCCGTATTCCTTTGCATGACTGATATCTACGCTGACACCTTCCAGTGGCCAGCCTTTGCGCCGCGCATACATGCGGATGGTCATGGAGGTGCAGGCCCCCAGTCCGGCGGAGACAAAGCCGTAGGGTGTCAGCCCCCGATTTGTGCCGCCGAATTTTGCCGGCTCATCAGCCAGCAAGTGATGCGGCCCGGACTGGATGTCTTGCAGAAAGCCGTTTGCGTCCGCCTCTGTGACCCGCAAGATGCCTTCTGGTGCTTTGGCTTGCTCTGCGGGCTCTGGCAGATCGAGGTAGCGTTTTGACCATGCAGCAATGACATCGGCCGTGTATTCGGCGTCACTGGCGTTGGTAATAAGATGGTCGGCGTCATCCAGCGTGACAAAGCTTTTTGGATGCTTGGCGGCCATGAAGATGCTGGAGGCATTTTCGACCCCCACAACAGCGTCGCGCGGGGCGTGCAGGACCAGCAAGGCCGCACCCAGCTTGGCGATTGAGGCGGTCAGGGCGACCTGGCTGATGTCGTCAACGAAGCCTTTGCCGATGCAGAAGGGCCGCCCGCCCAGCGATACCGTAGCCACGCCCTGATCGCGGATTTCGGGGATCGCATCGGCGAAGTTGTGGGTCACATGGGCGGGATCAAAGGGCGCGCCGATTGTGACGACCGCTTTGATGCTTTTCATCAACGGGGCCGCCTTGAGAACGGCTGCACCCCCCAAGGAATGCCCGATGAAAAGCGATGGAGGCATGTCGCGTGCATCAAGCGCTTCGCACGCCGCGATCAGATCATCGACATTGGATGTGAAGCTGGTGTTTTCAAATTCGCCCTCCGAATGCCCCAACCCCGTGAAATCAAAGCGCAAGACGGCAATTCCCATCGAAGACAGCCGCGCGGCGATCCTGCGGGCCGCTGTGATGTCCTTGGAGCAGGTGAAGCAGTGGGCAAACATGGCCGTTGCCAGAAGTGGGCCATTTGGCAAATCCAGACGTGCTGCCAACATGTCCCCGGCGTGGCCTTTGAAGGTGAGTTTCTCGGTCGGCATTGTCGCGCCCTTTTCTGGTCAGGTCATAAGTGGACCAGACATGCGCCTGCGGCCTGTCTGAAGCAACTCCATTTCCCAATCATCGCGCCAAGGTGAGAGATGTTACCGCCCCATCAGCGTCGGATCATGGGGGTAGGTGGTCAGGTTCTCATAGCCGTCTTCGGTGATTAGGACCTGATCTTCGAGTTTGATCGAGAAGTCACCACCTTCGGGGCTGATGAGTGCCTCAACGCAAAGCGTCATGCCCGGTTGCAATTCATAGTCAAAAGCGCCGGGCACCATGCGGTCGGGGTAGGCGACAAGAGGCCATTCGTCACAAAGCCCCACGCCATGCATCAGGCAGCCGTATTTTTGTTTCTGATATTTTTCGGGCAAGACATGGGTATTGCGGCTGAGGTCTTCGATGTTCACGCCGGGTTTGAGCATCGCCATATTTTGTTCAATATGTTCGACACCAATCTGCATGGCCTCGATCATGTCGGGGCGCGGTTTCCGGTCGCCGATCCACCATGTACGGCTGATGTCGATGCAGATCCCGTAGGAGCTGATAAGATCGGTGTCAAAGGCCACGATCTCGTTGTTTTGAACAATCCGGCCACCGCATTCCTGAAACCAAGGGTTGGTGCGCGGCCCGGATGTCAGCAGGCGCGTTTCGATCCATTC
>NZ_JBELFI010000108.1:0-8771 GCF_042093035.1 Yoonia sp.
GATTTCGCGCAGGATTTCAGAACGGATCATTGGTCGCCGTAGCCTCCCCAGAAGGACGCATCCGTCAGGATCGCCACAGGTTTGTTGCACATGAAGGTGTATTTCAGGATCGCATCCAGCTCATCCGCATCCGATTCCTTGTGGAAGTGATAGGTCGGAATATGCAACTGGTTCAGCAGCGCCTTGGTGTGCACCGCCATCTCCACCTGACACGCCACAGGCTCGCGCAGCTCTCCGCGGTAGCTGATGAGCATCGGCAACGGCATCCGGTAATACTGGGTCAGTGTCGCCAACGTGTTGATCGTCACACCGATCGCCGTGTTCTGCATGATGATCGCGGGGCGCTTGCCGCCCATGAATGCACCCGCACAAAGGCCCATCCCCTCGTCCTCTTTGTTGGAGGGGATATGGAAGATTTCAGGGCGCGCCTCGACCTCGTCGATAACGCCGGCCAGCTGCTTGCATGGCACTGTGGTGATAAAGGATACATCGTTGGCGACAAAGTCATCCACGATCTGTCTGCTGATATCCAAAGTCTTATGTCTCCTAGATTGCGCCAGCACATTGACCGGCGCGTTGCGGGTTAAAACGGGGTTGCGGGGTTAAGCGGGGTAGCGGGCCACATGCACAGCACAAGGGGCGTGCTGGACAACGCGGGCCGCGGTCGATCCAAGTAGATAGTCGATAAGCCCGGGCTTATGAGAGCCAATCACAATGCAGTCGGTCCCAAGCGATGCGGCAGCATCAAGGATGGTACGACCGCTGTGACCTTTCACCGTCAACGCCTCAACACCCTCCATCGCCGAGACGCGCTCTTTCATCTCAGTCTGCGAACGGGCGAAGGCCTCTTCGATGACGCTTTTATCCACATAGGCGCTGACAGAATTGTTCGGGGCTTCATGCACGTGCAACGCAGTGATCTTACCACCATCGGCCAGCAGCGCGCGCGCAATCTGCATCGTTGTCTCGGCGATCCCGTGATCGAGCGCCATGGGAACCAGAATATGCTTGTACATGTCAAACCTCCTTGGGGTTTCGTCTTTCGTTAGGGCCGTAAAATGATCTTGGGAGCCGCCACCACGCCTGCGCGAATATCGGCAAAGGCTTTCGCACCTTCGGACAAAGGCCGCTCTTCGGTCCAGTCGAGTGCTCCAAGCCGCCCGTCAAAGATCGCCGCCGCCGTGTCGCGGAAGTCCTGGGCGGTGTAGGTGTAAGTCCCGATAAAGGTGATCTCTTGCAGGGTCATCCGGCGGATATCCAGACCACCTGTCCCCTCACCCAAACCGATATGCATAATGACACCGCCCGGACGGGTGATCGCTGTGGCATCCGCACGGGTCGCCGCATAGCCAACACCGTCAATCACCAGATCCGCCTGCATCACCGCCCCCGGGGCAACGGCCGTGAACCCGTCAATCGTGTCCAGCGTCGCCCGGCGCACAGCATTCGGCTCAACCACCTTGATATCCGTCGCCCCAAAGGCCGCAAGGCAAAGTGCTGCACCCACACCAATTGCACCACCACCGATCACAACACACCGCGCATCGGCAAGCGGCGTATCCAATGCCTCTGACCCCAAACGCACAGCGTGCCAACCGCAAGCCAAAGGCTCTGCCAAGGCCGCCTTGGCAAACGGCACATCAGCGGGCACGTCTACCAGATTACGGTTGGCCATAATCACCATATCCCCAAAAGCGCCCTCGCGCGGGGGCATGGAGATAATCATCCGGTCCGCACATAAATTGTCACGACCTGCCTTGCATGCCGCACACAGGCCGCATGTCGTCAGCGGATTGATCGTGACGCGCTTGCCGTCAAATTCGCCCCCCTGCACGACGCCCGCGGCCTCATGGCCAAGGATCAAGGGGGCTGGACGCCGCTCATCATGGCCCAGATACGCGTGCATGTCAGAGCCGCAGATCCCCGAAGCCGCGATCTTGACAAGGCTCTGGCCCAGGCCCGGTACCGGGTCCGGCATGTAGCGGTAAACAAGTGTTTCCACACCTTCATAAACAAGTGCTTTCATTTGGCTGTGAACCCCCCGTCCACCATCAAGACCTGTCCTGTGACATAGGACGAAGCATCAGAGCATAAAAACAAAAGCGGCCCGTCGATATCCGACAGATCACCGTTGCGGCCCACGCATGTATTGGCCGCATTGCGCGCCGCACGGGCAGAATCGGCAAAGACCGGCCCCGTCAGTTCGGTCGGAAAGAACCCCGGACCGATTGCATTGGCGGTAATCCCGTCTTTTGACCACGCCTCAGCCATCGCACGGGTCAATTGCCCCACACCAGCCTTGGACGCACCATAGCTCAGACCGCCCGGAAAGGCCCGTGTGGTCTGCAAGGACGCGAAGTTCACAATCCGCCCCCAGCCCTTTGCCTTCATCGCAGGCGCAAACGCCTGACTCAGAAAGAAAGGTGCCGCGAGGTTCAGGTTCATCGTCACATCCCAGCCCGCATCAGTGACATCATCAGCCGCCTCGCGGGTGTTGATGCCCGCGGCATGCACCACAATGTCAGGCGCCCCGAAGGGGGCCCTGATCGCCGCAGCAATCTCCTTGATCCTGTCGCGCTGCGACAGGTCTGCCGCAACAACAGCCGCCTGCGCACCAATGTCAGCGGCCCATTTGTCCAAAGCCTCCGCTCGTCGGGCAACGCCCACGACCTTTGCGCCAGCCGCCGCCAATGCAACCGCCGCACGCTGGCCCAGCCCTGCACTTGCGCCAGTGACGCAAGCAACACGACCGGTCAGATCAAAGAGATCGCGCGGATCACTCATCAGGGGTCAGATCGAAGTTCTCGCCGGGGAAGTATTTGGCAAGCCGCACATCTGCCGCACGGGCGTGGCCCTCCATACCTTCAAGGCGGGAAATCCGCGCGGTCGCTTCCGCCACCCGCTTGGAGCCATCACGGGTGGCTTGCTGCCATGTAACGATCTTCATGTATTTGTGGACCGACAAACCACCGGTATAGGACGCCGCACCCGATGTCGGCAGAACGTGGTTCGTGCCAGAGGCTTTGTCGCCGTAAGAAACTGTGGTCTCTTCACCCAGGAACAGCGAGCCATAGCAGCTCAGACGATCCAGCCACCACGGCAAATCCGCAGCCTGCACGGTCAGGTGCTCAGGGGCATAATCATCAGAGCAGGCCGCCATTTCTTCACGGTCCGCACAAACAATGACTTCAGCATAGTCACGCCAAGCCGCCGCAGCGTTGTCACGGTTCACTTCTGGCAGGTCCGCAATCAGAGCAGGCACGCGGTTCATCACGTCCTCAGCCAGCGCACGGTCATCCGTCACCAACCAAACAGGAGAGTTATAACCGTGCTCAGCCTGGCTGACCAAGTCAGTCGCCACGATATGCGGATCGGCCGTTTTATCAGCAAGGATCAAGCTATCGGTCGGACCCGCGATCATGTCGATGCCAACCCGGCCAAACAGGATCCGCTTGGCCTCAGCCACAAACTGGTTGCCCGGACCCACCAGGATGTTCGCCTTGGGCAAGCCAAACAAACCAAAGGTCATCGCAGCGACACCCTGCACACCACCCATCGCCATGATCTTATCGGCACCGCAAATATGGGCCGCATAGATAATCGCCGGAGCAACACCCACATCGGGACGCGGCGGAGACGCCACAGCGATATGGTTGCAACCCGCAACCTTCGCTGTCGTCACCGTCATGATCGCAGATGCAATGTGGCTGTAGCGGCCGCCGGGGACATAACAGCCCGCCGCATCAACCGGGATCGCCTTCTGACCGGCAACAAGCCCCGGCACGATCTCATACTCAATATCGCTCACCGTTGCCTTTTGCGCCTCGGCAAAGCGACGCACGTTGTCATGCGCAAACTGAATGTCTTCCTTCAACTTCTCAGGCACCTTCGCCGTCGCCGCCGCAATCTCTGCAGCCGTCAGCATGACATTGCCTTCGTATTTATCGAACTTCGCTGCATACGCCATCGCCTTCGCGTCGCCGCCAACCTCGATGTCATCAAGAATTCCCTTGACCAACTCATGTACATCAGATGCGCCGGACTGCGCCGTCAATGTCGCCTTCTTTAGATAATCAAGTGCCATAACTGTCTGCCTTATTTATAGATATCAGGAAGCATCGTGGTCGAAATCGCAGGGATATAAGCGATCATCAGAACGACAACGAGCATACACAGCACGAACGGAACCGCCCGTGCTGCAATTTTTAAGATGGATTCTCCGGTGATGCCGGCCACCACAAAGAGATTGAGCCCCAGAGGTGGCGTGATGAAACCAACACCGAGTGCCGTAATCATCATGATGCAGAACTGGATCTCGTTCATGCCGATATTTTGCGCCAATGGCAGCAAAATCGGTGCAAGGATCACGATGTTCGGGGTCGTTTCCATGACGCAACCAGCCGCAATCAAGATGCCGATCATAATCAGGATCAGGATCCACGGCTCATCAGTCAGTGAGGTCATCGACGCAACAAAGCCTTGCGGGACCCCCATGATAGCCAAAGCCTCCGCCAGCGGCGCGGAAAAGGCGATGATTGGCAGGATGATGCCGTTCACCTTCGCAGAGCTCAGTAACATTGCGGGGAAGTCCGACAATTTCAGCGTTCCCAAAATGAAGCCCATGATGATCGTCACAATCACCGCGGTTGCACCCGCTTCGGTGGGTGTCATACGGCCCGAAAAGATGCCGTAAAAGATGATGCCTGGCACGATGAAAGCGTACCAGCCGGATTTCAGCGCGGCAAAGAGGTTGCTGAAATACTCGGCCATGGTGACATTGCCGCCACCCTCATAGCCGTAAATCCGGTTTACAATAATGTTGGTGACGAGGATCGAGGTCAGGATTGCCAGACCGGGGATCACGGCGGCCAAGAACAAGGTCGAAGCTGATATACCCAACACCAGACCAATGATGATATAAGCGATGGATGGCGGGATCAGGATGCCGGTACAAGCACCCGCCGCAACAAGCGCACAAGCGTAGGGTCGCGGATAGCCGCTTTCAACCAGACGCGCGATTGTCATCCGACCGACAGCCGCAGCGCCCGCGGCATCTGAGCCGGAAATCGCGGCAAACATACCGCAAACAAGCACGGTCGCCGAGCCGAATCCGCCCTTGGCGAATTGTGTCAGCGCTTCGGCCACATCCAAGAATTTGCGACTTAGTCCGGTTCTGACAAGCACGTCGCCCGTCAGGATGAAAAGAGGAACAGCCGTCAGCGCAAAGGCATCAATTCCGGTGAACAAGCTTTCACCAACAGCGCTTAGCGGCAGGTCGCCAGACATTACCAGCATGACAATAGCCGCAGCACCAATTGACGCCCAAACCGGGACAGCCAATGCGATCAGGACAACGAACAGGATCACTGGCGTGTAGAAATCCCACCCGAGCTCAACCGTTTGACTAAAGGTGTTAAAAAGCATTGGATAATTCCTTAATCAAACAGTGTTTCGCCTTCGTGGACGGGCTTGCCGTCACGAAGAGCGCGCAGATCACGAATGAAAGACTGGATCAGTCGCAGCATCATCAAACTAAAGCCAGCTGGCACCGCCATCAGCGCCCAAACCTTTGACACGCGCAGGCCATCTGTCACCGACCCGAACTTGGCCGAGATGTATACAGCCTCCCATGACCAGTAGAGCGCGATGATAGCCACAACAAACATGACCAAATCACCGAAGATATACAGCAGCGCCTTTGGCCGTGGCCCCAGGTAATGCATAATCACGTCGATACGGATGTGGATGCGATCCTTGACCGCGACTGCAGCACCAATCCATGCCAAATAGATAAAAGAATATCGCACGATCTCTTCTCCCCAGATCGACGAGTAGGAAAAGACCTCGCGCCGCAGGACCTCGACCGACATTGTCACGACAAGCATGACGTAAAAGATCAACAGCAGCCACCGCTCAGCGTTTTTATCAAGTATGCGCAGTATGTTCATGATGCACCTCTCCCGCAGCGGCACAAAAGCGAATACGCGCTGTCTCAGATTTCGGTCGTTGGAAATGGCAAACAGGCGCCCGTGTTCGGGGCGCCTGTTTGAAACGGATTATGCGTCGTTGACGTAGTAGCGGCCCATTGTGCCTGCTGCTTCAACCAGTTTCGCGAATGTCTCCATCGAGCCAGCCAGCTCAACCTTGAAGCTGTCCCACTCTGCGTTCTGATAGCCGCCGACCGCTTGCCATTCGGCCAGCTGATCGTCCGTCAGTGAGTGGAATTGAACGCCTGCTTTGCGCAGTTCCGCCATCGCGTAGTTCCGTGCGGATGGTACTTTTGCAAGGTTCTGGTGACGCGTGATAACAGACGCTTCCATGATGCCGTCCTGCACGTCGGCAGGCATAGAGTTGAACCACTCAAGGTTACAGGAATAGACTTGGCTGTCTGGAACGGCTTGCGTGAACGTGACATGGCTCAGGATGTCTTTGAAGCCAAAGACCTCTAGGGCGCCAACAGATGGGTCAAGCGCGTCTGCAACACCTTGCTTGATCGCGGAAGGTGTTTCGCCCCATGCAACCGGTGTCGGGTTCGCACCGACCATGCGGTAGTACTGCTGCAACATGGCTGATCCAGGGACGCGGAACTTCACGCCATCAAGGTCACTCGGTGTCAGTACCGGACCGGAACCACCGGCGCGAACGGCCACAACACGCGGATCGATGTTGACGTAGAACAGTGGCTTGAAGCCGGCAGCTTCAACCTTCGGGTTCACTTCCTGCGCCCAGATGTCAGAGTGCACGAGGTTCGTGAACCGCTGGTTGGAACCACACAGGTAGGGCATGTTAATCAGGTCAACGACGGATGCGAATGGCGCAAAGTTGGACAACGAATGCTGCGCCGCCTGGATTGTGCCGCCCTGTACTTTTTGGACCAGCGAACCACCAGCACCCAACTGACCACCCGGCGCGAGCTTGACATAGACTTTGCCGTTGGTCGCGTTCTGGATGTTCTCTTTGAGATCAAGCTGCATGATTGGGTAGCCACGTGACGCGCCCAGCACATAGGCTGTGGCAACTGTCATGATGTGCTCTGCAGCCGCTTCGCGCTCACGCTCTTCATTTGCAGTCTGCGCGACGGCCTCTGTTGACCACAACGTCCCGGCAGCACCCGCAACGACGGCTGCTGTGAAGCCGCCCGTTCCGGCCAGCTTGAGGAAATTCCGGCGTGCGGCCGATTTCAGGCTATCTGATTTTTTATCCAATTTAAGTGTCCTCCCTGGACAAATTGATCGCATCACTTCTTGGATGCGGCTTCCTTTTGTAGAATCGCAACAACGAACAAGATGGCCACAGCCAGCAACAGCAGCATTTCACCTACATCGTTGAGGAAAGATGCGTCCGCAAATGAGCCTAAGCCTACGTTTATTGCGAAAAGGACGAACAGAATGATTGCTCCGAAAAGCGGCATGTCGCGACTCCTCCCTTGTCGTTGCTCCGATTCGCTCTCAGTGTAAGCGCTTACATACATTTCACGCAAGCTTTTCATTTTGCCGAAATTATCACTATCTCAACTGCCTCGTTACCGCTAAGAATGCCGAAACGTTGAAAATGGAAAGTGTATGACAGCGCAGAACCCCATACCGACGCTTGAAGATGTGGCAAACCTTGCCGGCGTGTCCACGGCAACGGTTTCGCGCGCGATCAATTTTCCAGACAAGGTCGCTTTGAAAACCCGTGAAAAGGTGAATGAAGCCGTATCCAAACTGGGGTATTCACCGAATTTTGGTGCGCGCGTGATGGCTGCACGACAGACGAAAACCATTGGCGCAATCATCCCCACAATGGAGAACGCGATCTTTGCGCGTGGCCTGCAAGCCTTTCAGGACGAGCTGCGGCAGCACGGTTATACGATGCTCGTGGCGAGCACCGGATATCACGCAGAGACCGAAGAAGAGCAAATCAGATCTCTTGTCGCGCGAGGCGCAGATGCATTGCTCCTGATCGGACATAGCCGAAATCCCGAAATCTACCGCTTTCTTGAGGCTCAGAACGTGCCGGTTCTTGTAACATGGGCTTTTGATCCGATGTCAGATCGCCCTTCTATCGGATTTGACAACAAGGGCGCGATGCGCGCGATGGCCAGCAAAGTAATCGAGATGGGCCATAGACAGCTCGCCATGATTTCTGCGCAAACGGCATCGAATGATCGCGCCCTTGACCGCCAAAATGGTGTGATCGCGGCGATGCAGGACAAGGGGCTTCCCGTCTCGGACCTGCACTATGTCGAGACCAAATACGGCATCGAAGAAGGTGCGCGCGCATTCGCGCAGTTGATGGCCGCGTCACCTAAACCTACGGCGGTTTTCTGCGGCAACGATGTTCTTGCTGTCGGGGCCATACGAAAAGCGAGAGAGATGGGTATCGACGTGCCGCGTGATGTCTCAATTATTGGCTTTGATGATATCGAGTTGGCGCAGGTCGTACACCCGCCCCTGACGACGGTTCACGTTCCTCACCGGGAAATGGGGCGGCTCGCGGCCTTGGCGCTGGTCAAGCATTTGCAGCATGGCGCACCGCTGGAAAAGATCGAACTGCAGGTAAGGGCGGTCTACCGCGATACCCTCGCCGCAGTCTGAGGGGGCGCGATATGGGGGCGACCGTGCAAGGATAGCCCCTGCGGCTGACTTTTGCGAAAAGGGACAGACACAACCTGTCCTACAAATGGGGAGTAGCTCAATATACCGCAAAGAATTGATATCTATGTTATATTTAGGATTTAAATGGTGCCCCCACACGGACTCGAACCGCGGACCTACTGATTACAAATC
>NZ_JBELFI010000109.1:0-8405 GCF_042093035.1 Yoonia sp.
GGATTAATTGCACTTCCTGTCTATGCGCAGGAGCTGACCTACGGCACGGCGACGTTTGAGATCGAAGCGCTTGAGGATAAGGATCAGGGTATTGACTATGACATCATGGCTTTTGACGGTGCCTTTGAGTATCAGATCAATCAATTCGTCCTCGGAGGTGCGCTTGCCGGTCAGAGTATTGAAGCAAGCATCGGTCTTTCTCAGGACCTGCGCCGCATTGGCGGGTTTGCTGCCTATCAGATAACGCCGGAAATCCTTGTTGGTCTGGGCTTTGACGATGTGGAGACCAAAATTGATAATGGCTTCGGAGACTTCACCATTCAGAATGATGTTGTAAGCGGATTCGCGCAGTATCAGAATGAGAATTTCGGCGTTGCTGTCGCCCGCCGAAACGTGAAAAATGAATCTTTTGAATTTGATGTAACCTCCTATTTTGGTGAGGTACGGATTGGCGACAACTTCACAGCGGGCGCTGTGGTAGAAGCTTACACGGATTCGGACGAGCAGATTTATCACCTGTCGGCAGATTTCGTGTCCGGTCCTTGGGCCGCGCGCGGATTTTACACCAGCGCGTCGTATCTGGACGGCGGCTACTTCGGGTTGCGCGGCGAATACACGTTTGGATCAGGCGTTGCCGTCATTGCCGGATACGACGACAGTAGCGATGATTTATTCATTGGAGATTTCAGTTCAGCATCGATTGCCGCCAACTATCAGTTCAATGATGCGCTGTCGGCACAGGCAACATACAAGCTCTTTCAATTGGGCAATGACGACGAAGTCCAGTCCCTTGGTGTGACGCTGGACTACCAATTCGGTATGAGCAAACGCCTGGACGAAAAAATGTATCGGGCGATCCGCGACGATCTTTCGCAATCGCCTGCGGTAGAGCAACCCAACTACGGATACGGGATGTTGTTCAGTTTCTTCGGGGTGACCTAGAAAAAATCGGCAATTGCCAACCGAATGGCCTGCGCCTCGTGCGCGGGCTTTTTTGTTGCAAGTCCGCCTTTGGGCGGCGAATTTCACCGCCTTGCCGTCTCAATCACCGCTCTTGATTTGCTTTCGGCGCGGGCTGGCCCCATATCTCCACAAATGCGGGTCAAAAGCCCGTCAATCGCGGTTGCCATTCGGGGGATGCGGACATAATGTGCCGCGACTTTCAAAGGCAAAAAGCCGCAAGAATATAAGGGATGGATTATGAGACCTGCCGACCTGATTATGCTCCTGTTGATTTTCGGGATCATGTATTTCCTACTGATCCGCCCGCAACAGAAGAAGCTGAAAGAACACACTGCGATGCTGACGGCATTGCGTCGCGGTGACCAGATCATCACGCAAGGCGGTATTGTTGGCAAAATCGTCAAGGTAAAAGAAGACGACAGCAATGAGGTCGAAGTTGAAATCGCCAAGGACGTGAAAGTCCGTGTGGTGAAGTCCACGATCGCGACTGTCATGAACAAGACCGAGCCAGCAAAAACCTAGAAGACTGCCGGAAAAGGCGCGCTTTATGCTCAATATTTCGTTCCCCAAGCTTGTGATGATCTGGCTGACAGTCATCGTCGGGTTGACCTTTGCGATGCCAAACGCCTTCTACACGCGCGTTGAGACCAGCAACGATGCGGTTGCGTTGATCGAAGCGGGGCAGACAAGCGCGGAACTGGAAGCCCAGGCGGCAATCTGGCCGCGTTTGCTGCCCTCCAGCCTCGTGAATCTGGGCCTTGATCTGCGCGGTGGGGCGCATTTGTTGGTCGAGGTGCAGGTTGAGGATGTCCATGCTTCCTTCCTGGAAGGGCTCTGGCCAACCGTGCGTGACGCGCTTGCCGCACAGCGCAATTCCGTCGGCTTCGTCACCCGAGAGGATAGCCCCGCGACAGAACTGCGCGTGCGGATTTCCGAACCGGAGGGCGCGACCGAGGCCTTCCAAATCGCGCGTGGGCTTGCGTCGCCCGTGGCTTCTTTCACAGGTGCTGCTGCAACGAATATCAACGTCAGTCTTGATGGGACATTGCTTACGATTACGCTCAGCGAGGCGGAGATCGTAGCGATGAATGAGCGCACAATATTGCAGACGCTGGAAATTATCCGCCGCCGGATTGATGAAGTCGGCACACGTGAACCCACGATCCAGCGTCAGGGCGCAGATCGGATTCTGGTGCAGGTCCCCGGTGTGGGATCGGCCAATGAAATCATTGAGTTGCTGGGTACCACCGCGCAGTTGACATTCAACCCGGTGCAAGGCCGGACAACGGATCCCGGTACTTCCGCCGGCACTGGCAATGTCCTCGTGCCCTCGCTTGATGAGCCCGACCTGTTTTATATTCTGGAACGTCGGCCTGTCGTGACGGGCGAAGATCTTGAGAATGCACAGCTGGATTTCGACCAAAACGGTCGCCCGGCGGTGGCCTTCCGGTTCAACACATCTGCTGCACGTGAATTTGGCGATTATACGCTGGAAAACATCGGCAGCCCTTTTGCGATCGTTCTCGACAATGAAGTAATCTCCGCGCCAACGATCCAGGCCCACATCCCCGGCGGGTCGGGCATCATCACAGGCAATTTCACCGTTGAGGAAGCCACGAATCTGGCCGTCCTGCTGCGTGCAGGCGCGTTGCCAGCTGAGTTGACCTTCCTTGAAGAACGCACCATCGGGCCGGAGCTGGGTGCCGATAGTATCGCCGCTGGCAAGATTGCCTCTGTCGTGGCGGGCATCACAATCCTCGTTTACATGGTGTTGAGCTATGGTCTCTTTGGTGTTTTTGCCAATACCGCCTTGATTATCAATATCGGACTGATCTTCGGCCTGCTGAGCATTGTGGGCGCAACACTGACCTTGCCCGGTATCGCGGGGATCGTGTTGACCATTGGTATGGCGGTGGACGCCAATGTAATTGTGTTTGAACGTATTCGCGAAGAGCTGAAAACCGCCAAGGGGCCGGCACGCGCGATTGAATTGGGCTATGAAAAAGCTCTGTCGTCCATCATTGACGCCAATATCACGACATTTATCACTGCCGTGATCCTGTTCACCATGGGCTCCGGCCCGGTCAGCGGTTTTGCCGTAACCTTGGGCTTTGGCATCATCACGTCCGTCTTTACTGCGATTTTCGTAACCAGATCGCTTATCGTGGTCTGGTTCGCGCGCACCCGCCCCAAGACAATCGAGGTTTGATATGCGTCTAAGACTGGTCCGCGAACACACATCCATCGATTTCTTCAGCCGCGCCCGCCTCTGGCTGGGGCTTTCCATGATTGCCATGGTGATCGCATTCGCGTCATTCCTGATCCAGGGCCTGAACTACGGCATTGATTTTCAAGGTGGCACCAGCATTCGAACCGATAGCGCGATACCCATCGATGTCGCAGAATATCGCGATGTTTTGGCGACATTGGAACTTGGCGATGTGTCTATCGCGCAGGTCGAAGACCCGCTGTTTGACGAAGACCAATTCGTCACCATGGTTCGTGTGCAGGCACAAGAAGGTGATGAACGTATCGCCTCCGAAACGATCACGGCGATCCAGACGGCATTGCGCACAATTGATCCGGGCATGACGTTTCCATCTGTGGAGTCAGTCGGCCCCAAAGTTTCCGGAGAGCTGATCCAGACCGCGATTATTGCTGTTGCCTTGGCTGTTGTGGCGATTTTGCTTTATATCTGGCTGCGGTTTGAATGGCAGTTTGCAGTCGGTGCTGTACTGGCTTTGTCGCACGATGTGCTCCTGACGGTCGGGATCTTTTCGGAATTGCAGATCAAGTTTGATCTGGCAATTATCGCCGCACTGCTGACGATTGTGGGCTATTCGATCAACGACACGGTGATTGTTTTTGACCGGGTGCGCGAAAACCTGCGCAAGTATAAGAAAAAGGACCTCAAAGAGGTTTTGAATATCTCGATCAACGAAACACTCAGCCGGACATTGATGACCTCCGTGACGACGATGCTGGCACTTCTGGCATTGTTCATCCTTGGTGGTGATGTGATCCGTGGCTTCGTCTTCGCGATGATGTGGGGTGTCTTGATCGGGACGTATTCTTCGATTTTTGTGGCCTCCGCGTTCCTGCTGGTGCTTGGCGTCAAGCGGGATTGGTCCAAGAAAGACCCCAGCACGGGCACAAGATACGGTCATATTGATACCTGAAGAGGGACAGATGCGCCTGAACGAGATCAGCTACAACGACGCGATGCCAATTGATGGCTATGGGCCGGGGTTTTTTCGTGTGGGCGGCCAGCGCCACGACGGCGCAGTTTTGGTTCTGCCAACAGGCGTTTCAGCATGGGGCGCGTTTGAGGATAGGGCGTCGCTGCTGAAAATCGCCGATCAGATCGATGTTTTGTTTGTTGGCACGGGCGCTGAAATAGCGCATCTGCCTACGGATTTCCGCAAGGTGATGGAAGACGCTGGGATCGGCGTGGAAACCATGGCCTCGCCCGCAGCGTGCCGCACCTACAACGTGCTGCTGTCAGAGGGGCGGCGGGTGGCTGCGGCCCTGTTGCCTGTCTGAATGCTCAGTGTCGAAAACTTCGCTTGCGCCCGTGGCGGTGTTCCGGTGTTGACAGGTGTCAACTTTGAGGTGGCGGCGGGGACCGCGTTGATCCTGCGGGGGCCGAACGGCATTGGCAAAACCACATTGTTGCGCAGCTTGGCGGGGTTGCAGCCCGCAATCGAAGGCGTGGCGGTTTTTCCAGAAGACGAAGGCGCCTATGCCAGCCATGCGGATGGAATCAAGACTGCGCTGAGCGTGACGGAGAACCTGAAATTCTGGGCTGACGTGCATGGCGCCGATCTTCCTGATGAAATTTTTGAAACCTTCGACCTTTCCGACCTGCGCGATCGGCTGGGCGGCACGCTATCGGCCGGGCAGAAACGCCGCCTCGGTCTGGCGCGACTGGGCGTGATCGGTCGCAAGGTGCTGTTTCTCGATGAGCCGACGGTGTCGCTTGACGGGTTTTCAGTCAAGCTTTTCGCGGATTGGCTACGCCACCAACATTTGGCCAGCGGCGGCGTTGCGGTGATCGCGACCCATATTGACCTCGGCATTGATGCGCCTGAACTGGAACTTACCCCATTCAAAGCGGCCCTTGACGCCAGCGGCGGATCAGACGAGGCCTTCTTGTGATTGCCCTGCTGCTGCGCGATTTGCGGCTCGCGATCCGCGCAGGGGGCGGATTTGGCCTTGGACTTGCGTTTTTCCTGATTGTGGTCTTGCTGGTGCCACTCGGCGTCGGTCCGCAGACGGAGCTGTTGTCGCGCATCGCGCCGGGCATCCTATGGGTGGCCTCACTTCTGGCGGCACTTCTGTCGCTCGACCGGATATTCGCGCTGGACTATGAGGACGGGTCGCTTGCGCTTCTGGCGACCTCACCTTTGCCGCTGGAAGGGGTGGCGATGATGAAGGCCTTTGCGCATTGGATCACCACGGGCCTGCCACTGACACTGGCGGCACCGGCTCTAGGTTTCCTGCTTAGTCTTGCGCCGGAGGCCTACCCCTATTTACTGCTCTCGCTTTTGCTCGGCACGCCCGCCTTGTCGATGATCGGCACATTTGGCGCGGCGCTGACCGTTGGCTTGCGCCGCGGAGGGCTTTTGTTATCGCTTTTGGTGCTGCCGCTGTATGTCCCGACCCTGATTTTCGGGGCAGAGGCAATTCGGCGCGGGGCAGAAGGTCTGGACCCGACGGGTGCGTTGATGCTGATCGGGGCGATCACAGCGGGCAGCTTTGCATTCTTGCCCTTCGCCACTGCGGCGACATTGCGCATCAATCTGCGGTGATCGGGGATTGAGGGCAGCTATGGAGCAGGATAGATAAGCGTCATGTCGATGTGGGAATACGCAAATCCGAAACGCTTTATGGGCTGGACCAGACCGGTCTTGCCCTGGGCCTTTGCGCTTGCAGGGGCGTTACTTGTGGTCGGGTTGACCTGGGGTTTTTTCTTTACGCCGGATGATTTCCGGCAGGGGTCGACGGTCAAGATCATCTATTTGCACGTGCCGGCGGCACTGATGGCGATTAATGCGTGGATCATGATGCTCGTGGCGTCCCTGATATGGGTGGTGCGCAGGCATCATGTCTCGGCCTTGGCGGCCCGTGCGGCTGCACCTGTGGGTATTGTGTTTACATTGATCGCACTGTTCACCGGCGGTATCTGGGGGCAACCGATGTGGGGGACATATTGGGCGTGGGATCCGCGCCTGACCTCATTCTTGATCCTGTTCCTGTTCTATCTGGGCTACATCGCCTTATGGGAAGCGATTGAGGATCCCGATACCGCTGCCGATCTGACGGCCGTCCTGTGCATGGTCGGCTCGGTCTTTGCGATCCTGTCGCGCTATGCGGTGCTGTTCTGGAATCAGGGTTTGCATCAGGGCGCGTCGCTGTCGCTGGACAAGGAAGAAAACATCTCGGATGTGTTCTGGTTCCCGCTTTTGGTTTCCATTGCGGGGTTTGTGGTATTGTTTGTCGCACTTGTACTGTTGCGGACGCGTACCGAAATCCGTGCACGCCGTATCCGTGCGCTGGACGCGAGGGCGCGCCGTGCCTGAATTGGGAAGCTACGCCGTTGAAGTGCTGTCCGCCTATGCAGTGAGCATCCTGCTTTTGGCGGCCATCGTTGCACTGAGCTGGCGGCGCTATGTCCGCGTGCGCACTGCATTGCAAGAAGCTGAAAAACGTGGCTAGACTAACGCCACTGTTGATTGTGCCGCCGGTCATTCTCGCGGCAGTCGCAGGCTTCACCCTCGCGGTGGCGCTGCGCGACGCCCCTGTTAAGCAACGCGCGACGTTCGTCGGCAATCAGGCGCCTGCGGTACCGGTTGAGGCGGTGCGCGGAACGGCGCAGTTGACCGACGCAGACTTGCGATCAGGTGACGTCACAATTGTGAATTTCTGGGCAAGCTGGTGTCCGCCATGCCGGGCCGAACACCCAAATCTCTTGGCGCTTGAAGCTGAGGGTTACCGCGTCGCGGGCATCAATTTCCGCGACCGGCAAGATGACGCAGCGTCCTATCTGGCACAATATGATGACCCGTTTTTTGCAACTGGGTTTGATCTGCGTGGCGGCGTCGCAAATGACTGGGGCGTGGCCGGGCCGCCGGAGACGATCATCGTGGATGGCGACGGAACGGTTCTCTATCGTTTTGTCGGTCCGCTGGTCGGCTCGGATTATGAGCAGCGCTTCGTCCCGGAGTTGGCGAAAGCCACAGAGTAAACACGCTCTTCATCTTGGCCAGAAAACTCCCGCCGGAGGCTCCAGCGGTCACAACAAAAAAGCCCGGTCGCGATGACCGGGCTTCTTTCATGTCGAAAGCTGGCGCTTATGCGGCCTTTGCAAGGTTGCGCAGCACGTAATGCAGCACGCCACCGTTTTCGATGTACTCGATCTCCACGGCGGTATCGATGCGGCACTTCACAGTGATCTCCTTGACTGATCCGTCCGCCATTGTGATCTGCGCTGTCATCTCCTGCAACGGCTTCACGGCGTCCAGACCTTCGATTGTCACAGTCTCCTCACCGGTCAGGCCGAGCGATGTGCGGCTGTCTCCACCTGTGAATTCAAATGGCACAACGCCCATGCCAACAAGGTTGGAGCGGTGAATACGCTCAAAGCTTTCGGCAATCACGGCCTTTACACCCAAGAGCGCGGTACCCTTGGCCGCCCAGTCACGCGAAGAGCCCGCGCCATACTGTTCGCCCGCAAAGACGACCAACGGTGTGCCTGCTCCCTGATGCGCCATTGCCGCGTCAAAGATCGACGTTTGCGCACCATCGGGGCCTTTGGTGTAGCCGCCTTCGACTCCGTCCAGCATCTCGTTCTTGATGCGGATGTTGGCGAATGTGCCGCGCATCATGATTTCATGGTTGCCGCGACGCGAGCCGTAGGAGTTGAATTCACGCACAGGCACCTGACGATCAAGCAGATACTGACCCGCAGGCGTCGTGTCCTTGAATGACCCCGCCGGTGAGATGTGGTCGGTTGTGACCATGTCACCCAATACGGCGAGGACTTTGGCATCAACCACGTTCTTGATCGTGCCAGCATCCTTTGACATGTCCCGGAAGTAAGGCGGGTTCTGCACGTAGGTGGATGTGGCGGGCCAGTCGTAGGTTTCGCTGTCGGTCGTTTCAACCGCTTGCCACTTTTCGTCGCCTTTGAAAACATCAGCGTATTTGCTGATGAAGGCTTCGCGGGTGACAGTTTTTTCAACCAGTGCGTTGATTTCTGCCGACGTGGGCCAGATGTCTTTCAGGTATACATCATTGCCGTCCTGATCCTGACCCAGAGGTTCGCTTGAGAGGTCGATATCCATCGTGCCTGCCAGCGCATAGGCCACAACCAGCGGCGGCGATGCCAGATAGTTGGCGCGCACATCCGGCGAAATGCGCCCTTCGAAGTTCCGGTTACC
>NZ_JBELFI010000110.1:0-8367 GCF_042093035.1 Yoonia sp.
GCGCTGCCCTCCGAAGGCAGAGGCCAGAGGTTCGAATCCTCTCGGGTGCGCCATTTTTCAACCCCTTGTAGGATCATGCACCTCTGCATGCATTGCGTCCTGACTGACCCTGCTATTAACTGTCCGGGACGTGGACACAGGGGACATCGCGGTAGCATGACTGACCAGAAGGTGAGCATATTCGGTGGAGGCTCGGTCGGGCTTTGCCTTGCTGCGAATTTTGTCAAAGCCGGCGCTCAGGTGACGCTCTTGGTGCGAAAAGGCGTGGTTGAACATCTACAAGATAGTCCAATTACTGTGACGGGTTTGCTAGGTGACCATCAGATCGCACCGGGTGCCGTCTCCATTTGTGATGCGGCCAATCCTGACGCAGATGTATTGTCCTGCGAGATGTTGGTTTTGACGACCAAGGCGTATGACGTGGCAGATGCGCTGGCCCCATTTGCGGGGCAAACGACATGCCCTCCTGTGTTGTTGCTGCAAAACGGTATGGGATCGGCAGAAATCGCGCGGGATATATTGGGGCCTGACGTGCCGATCTTTTCGTCCGCAATGATGATCGGGATGGTGCGCCATAATCCGACAGAGGTGGAGGTGACGGCGATGTCCAGTCCGATCCTTTGTGGTCCATTGCTCGGTGATGATACGGCATCCCTCGTGCGCATGATTGATATCGCCAAAACAGGTTTCGTGCCGATGGAATATGACCCGCATATTCGTGATACGATTTCGTTCAAGTTACTTTTCAACACCTGCATGAACCCGACAGGTGCGATCACGGGGCAAACTTTCGGAGAGTTGCTCTCCGATCCGCAATCGCGCGCCTTGATTGTCGGCCTCGCCGACGAGACGCTTGCCGTCTTCGACAAAGCCTATGGTTATCGGCCCGCCAAGAGTGGTCAGCATTATGTTGATGACATCCTCAGCAAGATCATCTTCCCAAACGGGGCGGGGCACCGGTCATCGATGCTGCAAGACGTGCAATCGGGCCGTCAAACCGAAATTGACTTTGCCACAGGTGCCGTGATCCGGCTTGCAAACAGCGTAGACTTGCCTGCAATCCGGCACCAAAGTATCTTGCAATTGATAACAGCGCGCACGTCAAAATTGTAGCGCATCCCATCAAGAGATGATGGTTGTATTGATCTGCTGCGCCCCGCAAGCGAGAGTTCCACATGGCAAGAAGCCGCAGACCGACCCAAGCGCAAGTTGTACCTGATCTTGTCAGCCCGTCTTGGTATCGCACCAAGGTCGACCCGGCGGAAATCCGTGCGCTTATGCAGAAATCCGACGCGATCGCGGGGCGCGATACGGTGCTTTGGCTTGGCGGGATGTTTGTCTTTGCGGGCATCGCCGTTGCACTTTGGCCGTCGTGGTGGTCGGCTCCGTTCTGGCTGGTTTATGGCGTGCTTTATGGGTCCGCGTCAGACGCGCGCTGGCATGAATGTGGCCATCGCACCGCATTCAAGACCGCTTGGATGAACGAAGTGGTTTATCAATTGGCCAGCTTCATGCTGATGCGCAATCCCACCGTTTGGCGGGCCAGCCATGTGCGCCATCACACGGACACGATCATCACCGGGCGCGATCCTGAGATTGTCGCGATGCGGCCGCCGGATCTGTTGCGTATTGTTCTCAACCTCTTTGGTCTTGTTGATGCGGTCCATTTGCTGCGACGCATGTTCTTGCACGCGAGAGGGCGTATTCACCCTGACGAAATGCCGTATCTGGGCGAGAGAGGGCGCAAAAGCGTCTTTCGTGTCGCGCGGATCTGGCTGCTGATTTATGCGGCTGTCATTTCGCTGAGCATCGCGACAGCCTCACTTGTCCCGCTGATGCTGATTGGTCTGCCGCGACTTTACGGGGCGTGGCATCATGTCATGACGGGCCTGTTGCAACATCTTGGTCTGGCAGAGAATGTCGCCGATCACCGGCTCAACACACGCACTGTTTTGATGAACCCCGTCAGCCGCTTTATCTATCTCAACATGAACTATCACCTTGAGCATCACATGTTCACCATGGTGCCCTATTACCACCTGCCCAAGCTGCACGGGCTTATCAAACATGACGTCCCAGCACCCGAGCGCTCGATCTATGCGGCCTTCCGGCGACTACTGCCTGTGCTGGTCAAACAGCTGCGCTACAAGAATGCGGTCATTATTCCGGCACTGCCCAAGGGGGCCACGCCCTATGCGCCAGAGGTCGAACGGCTAAAGCCCTACGCGGCCTAGTCATTCATGATGTCATCGCGTTCAGGATACGCGCCCAGCTGCGCATTCCCTTGTGGAAAGACGACAGGTCGAATTTCTCATTGGGTGAATGCAGCCCGTCATCGTCTTTGCCAAAGCCGATCAGCATCGTATCCATGTCGAGGATCTCCTTGAAGTAGCCCGCAATCGGAATGGATCCGCCCGCACCAATGAAGGCCGCCGCATTTGGCCATTCATCTGACAAAGCCTGACGCGCTTGTTCAAAAGCAGGGTGAGTGGTTGTCATTTGTGAAGCCGGGCTCGCGCCATGATCTTTCCACGACACCGCGCAATCCGCAGGGATCATATCGGTAACCATTTTTCTGAAGTTTTCTCGAATGGTGTGCGGGTCTTGCGTGCCCACGAGCCGGAAGCTGATTTTGGCGGTTGCGATGGCTGGCAGAACGGTCTTGAACCCGTCACCGGTATAGCCCGATGACATACCGTTTACTTCGCAGGTCGGGCGCGACCAGATCATTTCCAAAGGGCGCCGCCCAATTTCGCCTGCCGGCTCAGAAAGGCCCACTTCGCCCAAGAACGCTTTGTGGTCGAATTTGAGATCATCCCACGCGGCAGCCATCTCATTGGAAAGCTCAGGCACGCCGTCGTAGAAGCCGGGGACGGTGACCCGCCCCTCATTGTCATGCAACGACGCGATGATCTTGGCCAAAACGCGCGCCGGGTTCATTGCGATTCCGCCGTAGCTGCCCGAATGCAGGTCGCGGCTTGGCCCTGTGATCGTCAGCTCCTCCCCCAGCAATCCGCGAAGCTGCGTCAGGATCGACGGGGTGTTGTCGTCATAGAGGGAGGTGTCAGAGATCAGCGCGATATCCGCTTTCAGCTCCGCGCTGTTTTCCTTCATGAAGGGGATCAGCGAAGGGGAGCCTGATTCCTCTTCACCCTCAAAGAACATCGAGATATTGGCCGGCAACCTCCCATGCACGGCTTTCCAGGCCCGACAGGCTTCTACGAAGGTCATCAATTGCCCTTTGTCGTCAGCGGTGCCCCGGCCCCGGATCACTTTTCCTTTGGGTGTGTCTTCGACCTGCGGATCAAAAGGGTCGTTGTCCCAAAGCTCAAGCGGATCAACGGGTTGCACGTCGTAGTGTCCGTAAAAAAGAACATGCGTGCCGTCGCCGCCATTGTGCGCCATCACCATCGGGTGGCCGGGGGTTTCGCGTTTTGTGGCCTCAAAACCGATCGATTGCAAATCTGCAACCAGCCAATCGGCAGCCGCCTGACAATGGTCTTTATAGGCCGGATCGGTGGAAATCGACGGGATGCGCAGAAGGTGCTTGAGGCGCTCTACTGCATCTGGCAAGTCAGCATCAATACGGGCGAGGACGGGATCGAGGGTCATTGGGCAACCTATCAGTTTGTTCCCCAGCAAGGTTGTCGCTGGCGCACCGAACGTCAAGGCGATCTGGTCAAAGATCGCGCTGGAAATAGATCAATTCGTTGGCGACGACTGGAAAGTGAACGGCCGCATGACTTTCGGGATAGCGGGGAATCTCTTTGAAGCCGAGGTCGCGATAAATGGCATGCATCGCTGTGCTCGCTTTGAGCGTTTCGACAAGGATCATTTTCACGCCCAATTCTTTCGCAACTTCCAGCCGCAAGGCGATCATTTTCCGCCCAATCCCATGTCCGCGCGCCTGAGGTCGCACATACATGCGTTTGAATTCGGCGGCGTCGGAACGGATTTTGCGCATCATGCCCATGCCTATCAGCTCACAGTTTTCATCGTATGCGAGCGTGGTTGCCCCGTTCGGTACGAAATATTCATCAAAGTCATCCCAGAAGTCTTGCACCGCCATCTCAGGCGTTATTGCAGCAGCAACCACAGCCCCCGCGCGACTGATTTGCAGTTCGTAAAACTCCAAAAGCATGTCCTGCAGAGCCGTGCGGTCCAAATCTTTGCCTGCCAGGATGACGTCAATCACAATTTTTCCAATTCAGATAAGGGTGGATAATGAACTGCCATTCTATGCGCTCAAGCATTTCACGCACTCCAGCGATCACCAAGTAGTTTCTTCCCTGAAATTGCCTTGTTTGATACAAATCAATGAAGTGATGACGCTTTGCCCGCATCAATAAGAGCAAGGGGGGCGACACTTTGTTACGTCTTGTCGGACGCGGTGCTGCCCTATATGTGGTTAGAACGATTCAAAGGCCCCGCCAAGCGATGGTTTTTGTGACCGAGACAGAGGATATGGCACAGTGGATTACAACGTCGAACTGGACAATGCGATCAACCGTTTGCACCAAGAGGGTCGCTACAGGACCTTTATTGATATCGAACGCAAGCGCGGCCAGTTTCCACATGCGACATGGCGCAAAGACGACGGCACCCAGGCGCCCGTGACCGTTTGGTGCGGGAATGATTATCTCGGCATGGGGCAGCATCCGGCGGTCCTTGACGCGATGCATGAAGCGATTGATGCGACCGGTGCGGGCTCTGGCGGAACGCGCAATATCTCCGGCACGACGGTTTATCACAAGCGGCTTGAGGCTGAATTGGCCGATCTGCATCAAAAAGAAGCGGCGCTGTTGTTTACCTCGGCCTATATCGCCAATGATGCGACGCTCAGTACGTTGCCGAAGCTGTTTCCGGGGCTGATTATCTATTCTGACGCGCTGAACCATGCCTCCATGATCGAAGGCGTCCGACGCAACGGTGGTGCGAAGCGGATTTTCCGCCACAATGATCTGGCGCATTTGCGCGAATTGCTTGCTGCGGATGATCCCGCTGCGCCCAAGGTGATTGCTTTCGAATCCATCTATTCGATGGATGGTGATTTCGCGCCAATCGCGGCGATTTGCGATCTGGCGGATGAATTTGGCGCGCTGACCTATATCGACGAAGTCCATGCGGTTGGCATGTATGGCCCCCGCGGTGCCGGTGTGGCAGAGCGTGATGGCCTGATGGAACGCATTGATATCATCAACGGCACCTTGGCAAAAGCCTACGGTGTGATGGGCGGCTATATCGCGGCCAGTGCAAAAATGTGCGACGCCATCCGCTCTTACGCGCCGGGATTCATTTTTACGACCTCGTTGCCGCCAGCGGTTGCCGCAGGTGCTGCGGCGTCCGTCGCCCATCTCAAGGAAGATGAAAGTCTGCGGGTGCGTCATCAGACCCAGGCAAAGATACTCAAATTGCGCCTCAAAGGGCTGGGGTTGCCTATCATTGACCACGGCAGCCACATCGTGCCTTTGATTGTTGGTGATCCGATCCACACCAAAAAACTGTCAGATTTGCTATTGGCAGAGTTCGGCATCTATGTGCAGCCGATCAATTTTCCGACCGTGCCGCGTGGCACAGAGCGTTTGCGCTTCACGCCGTCTCCTGTGCATGGGCCGCGTGAAATGGATGCATTGGTGGGCGCTTTGGACGATTTGTGGTCGCATTGTGCGCTGAATCGCGCTGAGTTGGCAGGATAGTTCTTTTCGCCCTGTGCATAAGTTTGCCGCCCGTGTTAAGGTTTTATGAAGCATTTGGTGGTTTTCGATTCGAAGGTCCCTGAATGAGTTGGGGCACAAGCGACGGGACAGTCGATGATCGGGAAGACCTTCAAGCGCGAAGACGCATCGGAGGACGTTGAAGCAAAAGGCTTTGACGACTTTGATTTGCGGCTGGGCGATTTGATGCGCGGTGAACGTGCGACAATGGGCAAGAGCCTGCTGGATGTGCAGCGTGAGTTGAAAATCAAGGCCGCTTATATTGCTGCGATTGAAAACGCTGATCCCTCTGCCTTTGACACCCCCGGTTTTATCGCAGGTTACGTCCGCTCCTATGCGCGCTACCTTGGTATGGACCCTGATGAGGCCTTTGGAATATTTTGCCGTGAAAGCGGGTTCGCGACTGCGCATGGTATGTCTTCGCAGGCATCGTCAAAGCAGGGCAAATCCTATGATCCGGCCGCAGCACCGCTTGGCAAGGACATATTCGCATCCTCCGCGACGCCGTTTATTCCCGCCAACGATGCGGTGCTTTCGGGTTTTGAGCCGCGCGCTATCGGCTCAATCGCTGTAATGATCGCGCTTATCAGCGGCTTGGGCTACGGGGGCTGGACTGTTTTGCAGGAAGTGCAAAAGGTCCAATTTGCCCCGGTTGAGCAGGCGCCTGTTGTGTTATCGGATCTGGACCCGCTCAATGGCGCAAGCAAGTCTTTGTCATCCGATCAGGGGGCGGGCAATTTCGAAGCACCTTCTGTGGACGCACTCAACCGGCTTTATCGTCCACAAGCGTTGGACGTGCCGGTTTTGGTCGCGCGGGATGCGCCGATTTCAACCCTGACCCCGGGTAGCATCGGTACGATGGTGCCTGACGTTGCCATCTCGCAAGCACCGGTACTGGCTGCCGCTGATCTTGATACCCCGCTGCCGCCGGCGATTCAGGTTGTCGAACCCGATGTGCCAGAGTTGCAACTGGTCGCTGTGCGTCCGGCCTGGGTGCGTGTGCAATCTGCCGATGGCACGATCATCTTTGAAGGTGTGATGGCGCCGGGCGAGAACTTCGTTGTGCCTGCGACAGAAGACCCGGCTCGCCTGCGTGTCGGCGAAAGTGGCGCGATGTATTTTGCTGTGAATGGCGTGCATTACGGGCCTGTTGGGCCAACCGGCGTCGTGACTTCCAACGTTGAATTGAGCGCGCAGAGCCTCCGGGACGTCTATAGCGTAGCAGATTTGTCGTTGGACACTGATTTGGCCGAAATCGTCAACGTGGCCGAGGTCTCGGCAGACCAATAAGCCGCGCCTAGGCAGACTTGCTGAGATACGATTTGCGCCCTAAGTTGCAATTCATCTGAACTGCACGCGAAAGCACACTCATTCATGTCGTTGAACCACATCCGTCCTTGGCGCAATATTTACCGTCGAAAGTCCCGTCAGATCATGGTGGGGAATGTGCCAGTGGGCGGTGATGCACCGATCACCGTGCAGACGATGACAAACACGCTGACCACCGATATCAAGGGCACCATTGCGCAAGTGCAGGCAGCGGCAGATGCTGGTGCCGATATTGTCCGGATTTCAGTGCCTGATGAGGCATCGAGTGCCGCCCTCAAGCATATCGTGCCTGAAGTGAGCGTGCCTATCGTTGCCGATATCCATTTTCACTATAAACGTGGTATTGAAGCGGCAGAGGCAGGCGCGGCCTGTTTGCGCATCAACCCTGGCAATATCGGTGATGAGAAACGCGTCAAAGAGGTCATCAATGCGGCGCGTGATCACAATTGCTCAATTCGGATCGGGGTGAATGCCGGATCGCTGGAAAAGCATTTGCTGGACAAATACGGGGAGCCGTGCCCCGATGCGATGGTTGAAAGCGGGCTGAATCACATCAAAATCCTGCAAGATAACGACTTCCACGAATTCAAAATCTCGTGCAAGGCCTCCGACGTGTTCATGGCAGCGGCAGCCTATCAGCAATTGGCTGATGCGACAGATGCGCCGATCCATCTTGGCATTACAGAAGCCGGAGGCTTGATTTCCGGTACGATCAAATCCGCGATTGGCCTTGGCAATCTGCTCTGGATGGGTATTGGCGACACCGTCCGGGTGAGCCTTTCTGCTGACCCGGTCGAGGAAGTCAAAGTCGGTTTCGAGATTCTCAAATCACTTGGGCTGCGCCACCGTGGTGTAAACATCATATCCTGCCCTTCCTGCGCGCGGCAGGGGTTTGACGTGATTAAAACGGTCGAAGAACTGGAAAAGCGGCTGGAGCATATCAAGACCCCCATGTCGCTTTCGATTATCGGCTGCGTAGTCAATGGGCCGGGCGAGGCATTAATGACAGATGTCGGCTTTACGGGTGGCGGGGCCGGGTCAGGGATGGTCTATCTGGCGGGCAAACAAAGTCACAAACAATCCAACGACGACATGGTCGATCACATTGTCGAACAGGTCGAAAAGAAAGCCGCCGCGCTGGAAGCTGAAAGTGCAGCCACCTCCGCGGAGTAAGGTGGATAAAGACCCACCTTACGGGCTTGGATTTCAGCCATACCAGTTTCCGAATTTGACCGCGACGTCGCCATCGACCATTTCCGCAAATTCTGCGGGGTATTGTGTGCCGCCGTCACGCCCACGGTAGTGGTAGGGATAGACATAGGTT
>NZ_JBELFI010000111.1:0-8062 GCF_042093035.1 Yoonia sp.
CAGTGGGGTGTGCCCTATACCTACTACCAGTGGGGCATCTACTATAACAAAGACGCTTACGCGAAAGCAGGCGTAGACGCTGACTCGATCAAGACCTGGGATGATTTCATCTCGGCTTGTGAACAGTT
Source organism: Yoonia sp. (assembly GCF_042093035.1). Taxonomy (GTDB): domain Bacteria; phylum Pseudomonadota; class Alphaproteobacteria; order Rhodobacterales; family Rhodobacteraceae; genus Yoonia. The sequence continues at coordinate 129 of NZ_JBELFI010000111.1, forward strand.
CCAGGCGGCTGGCATCGACTGTCTGACCACCGGTTCCAAGGCCCTTTGGCCGATCGCCGGTATCTTTGACTACCTCGATCTACGCACCAACGGTTACGACTTCCACATGCAGCTGACCAGCGGCGACATCGCGTGGACCGATGACCGCGTGAAGGCCGTCTTTGCCGAATGGGCCAAGGTTCTGCCGTATACCACTTCAAACCACGCCGCGATTGACTGGCAGAATGCTGTGTCGAACATCGTTCAGGGATCGGCTGCGAACTACGTCATGGGCAACTTTGCTGTGGCCGCGTTCAAAGACGGTGGTCTGACCAACGACAACCTCGGCTTTATGCAGTTCCCGGAAATCACCCCGGGTCTGGCACGCGCCGAAGAAGCTCCGACCGACACCATCCACATTCCGGCCGGTGCCAAGAACGTCGAGGACGCCAAACTGTTCCTTGCCTTCCTTGCTTCGTCGGAAGTGCAGACCAAGATGAACGGTACCCTCGGTCAGTTGCCTATTAACAGCGGTTCAAGCGCGGGTGACGATCCCTACCTTGCTGCTGGCTTCGAGATGCTCTCGACCGCAGACGGCGGCATCGCCCAGTTCTTTGATCGCGATGCTCCGGCTGAAATGGCAAAAGCGGGTATGGAAGGCTTCCAGGAATTCATGGTCAAGCCGGAACGTCTATATGATATCCTTGAGCGCCTCGAAAAAGTACGAGCCCGCGTCTATCAATAAAAGCAATAACGGAGGGTGGTTTTGGCTGCCCTCCGGCCTTCAAGACGACTGGGAGAAAGTCCAAGAATGCCCGCTTCAACCGATTCCCTAAATTCCCGCCGGCTGCCCCGTGCGTTTGCGCCGTGGCTTTTTTTGGCCCCCGGTATAGCGATGTTCCTCGTTTATGTGATTATCCCGATTTTCCAGTCGCTCTGGGTGTCCTTCTATGATTGGGATGGGCTGAGTGACGCCAAATGGATCGGTGTCGCGAACTACCTGGAACTGCTGGACGATGATGCGTTCTACACTAGCCTGAAAAACAACATCATTTGGCTTGTACTATACATGCTGTCGGTTCCAGCTGGACTGATGATTGCTCTGTTCCTTAACCAGACCGTCCGCGGTATCCGCATCTACAAATCGCTGTTCTTCTTCCCGTTCGTGATTTCGCAAGTTGTCGTCGGCCTGATCTTTTCGTGGTTCTATGCTCCGGGCTTCGGCCTTTTGTACAAACTGATCGAACTGGTGACCGGGCAGGGCGTCGCTATTCTGGCGGACGAGAACCTTGTCACCTATGGCATTATCGCGGCGGGCCTCTGGCCGCAGATCGCCTATTGTATGATCCTGTATCTGACCGGCCTGAACGCCGTTGCGCCCGACCAGATCGAGGCCGCGCGTCTGGACGGTGCCAAGGGATGGAAGATGCTCTGGTACGTTGTGATCCCGCAACTGCGCCCCGCGACCTTTATCGCGATTGTGGTGACGGTGATCGGCGCGTTGCGCAGCTTTGACCTTGTTTCTATCATGACGTCCGGCGGTCCCTTCGGGTCGAGCCGCGTCCTGTCCTATTTCATGTATGAACAGGCCCTGTCCGAATACGGCTACCGTATGGGCTATGGTGCGGCCATTGCTGTTGTCCTGTTCGCCATCATGATTATCTTCATTTCGGGCTTCATCTGGAAGATGTGGCGCGACGAAATAGGAGTGCGCTGATGTTTCCGCGTCCCATCCAGAGCATGTCGCCTGCGTCGCAGGTGGCTTATAAGATCGCGCTTCCGGTGATGTTGGTCCTGTGGCTTTTGCCGTTACTTGGCGTTGCCATGACGTCGATCCGCCCGTCTGGCGACCTTGCTGCGGGGAACTACTTTGGCATCCCGTCGCGGCTGGCGTTCGACAACTACCTGACGGTGTTCCGCAACACCGATCTGGAGCGCTATCTGCTCAATAGCTTCAAGGTGACGATCCCGACCGTGATCGGAGCGGTCGGCCTGTCTTGTCTGACCGGTTTTGCCTTGGCCATCTACAAGTTCAAATCGAACCTGATCCTATTCTTCATCTTCGTGGCGGGGAACTTTGTTCCGGGCCAGATCCTGATGGTGCCGGTCCGTGACCTGACCGTCAGCATGGGCATGTACAACACTACCATGGGACTTGCACTGTTCCACATCGCGTTCCAGACCGGTTTCTGTACGTTGTTCATGCGCAACTTTATCAAGGCGCTGCCGTTCGAACTGGTCGAGGCGGCCCGCGTCGAGGGTGTCAGCGAATGGCAGATTTTCCGCCATGTCGTGATGCCGCTGATGCGGCCGGCAATCGCGGCGCTTTCGGTGCTGGTCTTCACCTTCATCTGGAACGACTTTTTCTGGGCGATGGTTCTGACCACCGGTGCTGCTACCCAACCGATCACGGCAGGTCTGAACAGTCTGAACGGACAATGGATTGCCGCGTGGCACCTTGTGTCGGCGGGGTCGATCCTTGCCGCGCTGCCGCCGGTTCTGATGTTTTTCCTGATGCAGCGCCACTTTATTGCGGGCCTGACCCTTGGAGCCGTGAAATGACGCAGGTCTGGAAACTCGAAGATCGACGCCAGACGCTGGTTCTGGCGTCCGTAGACGGACGAATGCCTTCGGTCGTCTACTGGGGCGGTAAACTTCCCCAAGGCGAGGATCTGGCGGTGCTAGCGCAAGCCACACGCCTTGATGTGACCGGCGGTATGCTGGACCGGTTGCCGGACCTGTCGATCTGTCCCGAGGTCTCGCAAAGCTTTTCCGGTCAACCCGGTCTAACGATCCGCTCCGAAGGCGGAACGCCGCTGCGCCCGCGTTTCGTTCTGGAGTCTGTCGACAATACCGATGACACCCTGACGGTGACGGCAAGGGATGCCGCGCTGGGGTTGACCTATCGGGCGGTCTTCACATTGGTCCAGTCGACCGGCGTTATCGAGGCGCGGTCAGAGATTGGCTCTCTCTCTCCGATTTGGCTGGATTGGCTGGCCGCACCTGTTTTCCCTGCACCGCAACTGGCCGACAAGATGATCGATTTTTCCGGCCGCTGGTGTGGCGAGTTCCAGCGGGTCGATACTCCCTGGACACCGGGCGCGCGCATGCGGGACAACCGCACCGGTCGCACCGGACATGAATATTTCCCCGCGATTATCCTGCCGGTTGGTGATGCGCGGAACACGGCTGGCGAGGTGGTGACCTTCCATTACGGGTGGTCCGGAGGGCACCGCATGGTGGCCGAGGAGCTGCCAGATGGACGCAGGCAGATCCAATTCGGCCATGCCGCCGGAACACACCTTGCGAAGGGCACGTCTTTCGCTTCGGCCACGCTGTTTGCGGCGCGGTCCGAGGATGGCATGAACGGCTGTGCCATCGCATTCCAGCGTCACTTGCGGGATCATGTTGTGCGTTGGCCGCATCCCGACCGTCCGCGTCCTGTGCATTATAACTGTTGGGAAGCGGTTTATTTCGATCACAAGCTCGACGAACTGAAAGAGATTGCAGAGCGGGCCGCCGCACTTGGCGCGGAACGGTTCGTGCTGGACGATGGCTGGTTCGGGCGACGCGATGATGACACCAGTTCGCTGGGCGACTGGGACATTGATGCGCGCAAATATCCCGATGGTCTTGATCCGCTTGTCAGTCATGTCAAATCGCTGGGCATGACTTTCGGAATCTGGTTCGAACCCGAGATGGTCAATCCTGACAGTGATCTTTATCGGGCGCACCCCGACTGGGCGCTGGGTGATGCTGACCAGATTACGGGGAGGCAGCAACTTGTTCTGGATATGTCTATTCCTGCGGTGGTTGAATATCTATATACAAAGATCGCCGCAGTGCTGTCGGTTTACGACGTTGATTATATCAAATGGGACCACAACCGCGTTCTTCCCTACCCCGACGCCGCACAGGCTGAGGGCACTAGGGCGTTGTTGGAACGTCTTGGGCGTGATTTTCCTGAAGTAGAGATCGAAAGCTGTTCTTCGGGCGGTGGACGAATTGATTTTGGGATTCTTGGCAGTACCCAGCGGGTCTGGTTGTCGGATAGTAATGACGCGATCGAGCGGCTTCGCATTCAGCACGAAGCTGCGCTTTTCCTTCCGATGGCCGTTACCGGTAGCCACGTGGGGCCGCGCCATTGCCATACTTCAGGCCGGGTGATCGATATTCATGTGCGGGCCTGGGTTGCTGCGCAGCGACATATGGGTTTCGAAATGGACCCCCGCGAATTAACCGATGACGAAGCGGTCGTTCTGAAAGACGTTACTGCGTGGTGGAAGACCAACCGCAACTGGACCATTGCCGCAGACATCTTGCGTCTCGATTCGGTCGATCCCGAGGTCACGGCGGAACTACAGCGAGCGGCTGATGGTAGCCGGTTTATTGTGTTTGTCGGACAAACGGGTACCTCGGCGCAGGTTCTGCCGCGTCCCTTACGTCTGTCTGGGTTGGAAGTCGATGCGATGTATAAAGTCGCTCTGCTGGACTCGGTTGGTAACAATCCGGCCTCGCGCAAAGGTGTGACACTGTCGACCGCACCTGTAGTCCTGTCCGGCCGGTTCCTAATGCAACAGGGCTTGTCCTTGCCAAAATGTTTCCCCCAGTCCATTTGGGTTGTTGAAGGAGAGCGGGTATGATCCGCCCCGAATGGATAGCCGCAGACTGGGGTACCACCAATCTCAGGATCTGGGCGATGGATGGCGACAGGATTCTCGAAAGTCGGTCATCTACTGATGGGATGGGAGTTCTCAAGCCGGATCAGTATCCCGCGGTTCTTGCGCGAGTTATTGATGGATGGGGCAAGGCGCCGGTTATTGCTTGCGGAATGGTCGGTTCGCGTCAGGGTTGGCGTGAAGCACCTTACACGGCCACGCCTACTTTAGTTTCGCCTCATCTGGTTGCCGTGCCTGGTCAGGATGTCTGGATTGTCAGCGGTGTTAAGCAGATGGACCCACCCGATGTTATGCGGGGTGAAGAGACCCAGATCGCAGGCCTTTTAAAGAGATTGCCCACCTTTTCCGGGACGGTTTGTTTGCCTGGTACACATACAAAATGGGTGCGAGTTGAAGATGGTGAGATAATCAGTTTTCAGAGTTTTATGACGGGTGAGTTGTATTCTCTTTTGAGTAATCAGTCTGTGTTGCGGCACTCTGTTGGGGATGGAAATGATCCCGCCGAGTTCATGAGGGCCGTCAAGGAGGCGCTGGCCGATCCAACAGCCAGTTTCGGCAGGCTTTTCCAACTGCGTGCGGGTGGACTTGTTGGAGATTTGACGCGCGAGAAAGCTGGTGATCGGTTGTCAGGGCTCTTGATCGGTTGGGAACTTGCAAGTGCGAAGCGGTATTGGGATGAACATGAAGTCATGGTGATTGGTGCTCCACGTTTGTTCGCGTTGTATCACGAAGCGTTGCAGGGCATCGGTGCGGCATCTTCCGTAATGTCAGGGGAAGACGCCACGCTCGCAGGATTATGTGCGGCTTGGTCGAACCTTAAGGATACTTTATGACAAGAAATATTATTGCCATTCTGCGCGGAATAACTCCAGATGAGGCTTTGGAAGTCGCGGCAGTATTAATAGATGCGGGTGTGACCAAGATTGAAGTTCCGCTCAACTCACCAGATCCGATTTCCAGTATTGCCAGAATGCAGAAACAGTTTGGTGAAGAGGCACTAATCGGAGCCGGTACAGTGATTTCGGTGTCGCAAGTTGCGCAGGTTGCTGCAACCGGTGCGCGACTAATAGTGTCGCCAAATAACGATCCATCAGTCATTAGGGCAACAAAGGCTGCAAATATGCTGAGTTTCCCGGGGATCATGACACCGACAGAAGTGTTTTCTGCTCTGGCGTCTGGGGCTGATGGTCTGAAATTGTTCCCGGGTGAAGTGATTGGGCCAGTTGGTCTAAAAGCAATGAGAGCGGTAATTCCGCAGGAGGTGCCATTGTTCGCTGTTGGCGGCGTATCGGCCCAAAATATGGGCGACTGGATCCGTTCTGGCGCTGCAGGTTTCGGCATTGGGTCTTCAATCTATAAGCCGGGGGATAGCACTACTGTAATTGCCCGTAAGGCACGTGAAATTGTGGATGCGTGGGATGCTGTCCAATGATGTTCGATCCGACACCTTGTGAACTTGGTGAGGGCGCCTTGTGGCACGATGGCCGGCAAAGCCTATTTTGGTTCGACATAATGAACCGGAAGCTGTTTGAAAGAACTCTCGATGGTCACGTTTCGGTTTTTGAGTTTGATCATTTGACTAGTGCTGCGGCCATTGTCGACGACAATAGTTTACTGGTCGCATCAGAGATTGCCTTGTCCATTTTGGATCTTGAGACCGGCAATCTTTCGTTCGTTACAAATCTTGAAGCTGATGATGATGTCACAAGATCAAACGATGGACGCGCTGACCCTTTTGGCGGTTTTTGGATAGGAACTATGGGCAAGAATGCTGAAAAAGGTGCAGGATCTATATGGCGTTTTTATAGAGGTGAACTGAAGCGCCTTTACACGGATCTCACAATAACGAACTCTATTTGTTTTTGCCCAAAAGGTAAAACCGCCTACTTTGCTGATACGATATCTGGCCAGATTATGAGCGTGTCATTAGACACAGAGGGATGGCCTGTTGGCACTCCAGATGTGTTTGTTGACCTTCGTGAACACGGCCTCAACCCCGACGGTGCAGTTACCGATCGTGATGGAAACCTCTGGTCTGCGCAATGGGGCGCATCTCGTGTAGCCTGCTATAGTCCCAATGGAACGTTTCTGCGGTCTGTTTCTTTTCCAGCCAGCCACACTTCTTGTCCTACATTTGGTGGGGTAGAGTTTGACACACTATTTGTCACGACGGCACGCGAAGGGCTGGCGGAACCAAATGACGTGGATGGCGCGGTATATGCCGCTCCGTTCACCGCAGTAGGATTGCCAAGTGCTCGCGTGATCCTTTGAAACGGCACCGTTTACACATGAAAGCACCGCTCTGGGGGAGTTTAAGTCGATATTTTAGATGTAGAAAATTTGTACGTCTTGGGCGAGAGCATTTGATTTCTTTTAGAGTATTGTGGAATTGCTTCAAAGCACAGCGAAGACCGCATTCCGCCGATGTCGTTGCGTAAGCATGCTCAGACAATAGCTCAGACTATTCGACTGCGTTTACCTGGTACTCTTCCCCAATAAGACGCTCGGCAGTGAACCTGTCGGTGATTAGCAGGTCGATGACGCCGGTACGCAGAGCCCCGCGAATGGCGTCAGTCTTGCTTTCCTCACCAGCTAAGGCCATCACGCGATCTACCTTTGCAAGTTCGTCAAGTGTCATGCCGATAACCCGATCATCCAACGGTGTCTTTACCGTTTTACCGTCACTGTCAAAGAAACGAAGACTGGTATCGCCGACACCACCCGCCTCAGTTACATCTGCCAATTCGCGTGAAGAAAATACGTTGCCGCTTCGTGATAGCATCGAAGATGGCTCAGCCAAGCTGGCAAACACGTCTCCGTATCCCTCCAACTTGATGGCTCTGCCCCTGTCACCGCTACGATCGAAAAAGACGCTGGAGGTGCAGAACAAGCGGACTGATGTAAATGCTGAAAGCGGTCATTGGCTGCCCCTTGAGTCAATGACCGCTTCTCTAATTGGGCATCTTGGTCAAGCTCGTTTTCTTTCATTCGTCAGAAGGATCGTTTTTCCGGGTCACGCTTCTCTTCGCAGTCTGGATTGGCGTTCGAAGGGCGCCGCTGCATGCATGTGTCGGATTGGTAGTGGAGAGCCCCGCTTTCCGGCGCGCTTCAAGTTGCGCAGCAGACATTTTCGGCTTCATCCACACACCTCGTCCGGATGGACGATCCCGTTCAGGTCAGGTGGTGGGCTATTGGGTAATGCCTGGCCTCCCACTTTTTCCTGTGTCTAACGTCATCGCCTTTGGGACAGATTTGTTGAATTGAGTTAGGAGGATT
>NZ_JBELFI010000112.1:0-7961 GCF_042093035.1 Yoonia sp.
CCATCACAAAGTTTGATCGCCTCATTGCCGAACACCTCTCTGCGCCACCCCTTCAGGGCCTGCACATCACGTTCACCCGCCGCAAGCGCATCAAGATCTGCCGCCGTCGCAATCAGCTTGGGGGCCACATCGGCAGTGTCCGTTTTGGCCTTAAGCAGAACGCGCAACATATCGGCCAAAGCAGGGTTCACCTGCAGCTTTGCACGCGCGTTATCGACCTTGGGCATGTCTTCGGATTTTACCGCAAGCCCTGCCTTGACACTGGCCAGAATGCCCGCAGCGATATCCCCCTTGCGCGCCTCGCGCATCAACAGACGTGACCGCCCAAGATCTTGTTCGGACTGCGGCTTTGTCGAGGCGATCTCGACCAGCGCATCGTCCTTGAAAACGCGGTTACGCGGCACGTTGCGGTCTTGGGCATAGGTTTCACGAAAGCGGGCAAGTTCGCGCACAATTGCTAGAAACTTGCCCGACTGCGTGCGCGTTTTCACCCGTTTCCATGCATTGTCAGGATCGGCTTGATATGTAGCGGGATCATTGAGCACGGCCATCTCTTCGGCAACCCATTTGACGCGTCTGGACTGCGCCAACCGCGCCGAGAGATATTCGTAGATATCGCGCAAATGGGTCACATCACCGATCGCATATTTGGCCTGCGCATCGGTCAAAGGGCGCCGCGACCAATCCGTAAAACGCGATGACTTGTCCAAATCCGCTTTTGCGATCTTGCGCACCAGCGTTTCATAACCCGCCTGCTCGCCGAAGCCGCAGACCATGGCCGCGACTTGCGTGTCGAAAAGCGGTGCAGGGATGATGCCTGCATCGACATAAAAAATCTCAAGATCCTGACGGGCGGCGTGAAACACCTTCACGCAGCCGGCATCTTCAAACAAGGCATAAAGCGGGTCTAAAGACAGCAATGGTGCGAGCGGATCGACCAGCACCGCATCTTCGCCCGCCTCGTCGCGGTAGGCCAATTGCACAAGACAAAGTTTGGAATAATAGGTACGTTCACGCAAGAATTCGGTATCGACGGTGACATAGGGGCGCTTGGCGGCTTGGGTGCAAAATGCGGCAAGTGCGTCGGTCGTGGTGATCGTTTTCATTCTTATTCCGTCGTTCTTGAATAGCGCGGTCGTCTGGTTTTGATAAGCGATTGCCCGGCCAAAGAAAAGACGTGGTTAAGCCGGCAGGTAGATCGGCGTGCGATCACCCTCTGCAAAGCGCGCCAGAACCGCCGGGTAAAGCTGATGCTCTAGGGGCAAAAGCTTTGCAGCAAGCGTGTCTGGCGTGTCACCTGGCGCGATGGTGATGCGCGCCTGACCAAGGATCGGGCCGTCATCCAATGCGGACGTGACCTCATGCACAGTGCAGCCATGTTCGGCATCACCTGCCGCCAGCGCGCGGGCATGGGTGTGCAGACCTTTGTATTTCGGCAAGAGCGATGGATGGATATTCAGTATCCGCCCGTCCCATTTGGCCGTGAAATCTGCCGTCAGAATGCGCATGAAACCTGCAAGGCATATGATATCGGGTTGCACTTGTTGCAGCGCAGCGTTCAGCTCTTCCTCAAACCCTGCACGGTCTTTGCCGAAAGGCTTGTGATCGAAAGCAGCGGTTGCGATGCCCATATCGCGCGCCTTGGCCAGACCGCCTGCTTCTGGATCGTTCGACAAAACGAGGACGGGTCGCGCAGGGTGGTCACCTTGCATTGATTGCGCCAGCGCCACCATATTCGAGCCACAACCCGAAATAAGGATAGCAACCCTTTTGCTCACAAAAGCGCGCCTTTGTAGCTGACACCTTCACCAGATGTAACCGCGCCAAGAGTGTAGACCGTCTCACCTGCGTCGGTCAGCAGCACCTTCAGCGCGTCGGCCTGCGATGCATCGACGGCCAAGACCATCCCAACGCCTGCGTTAAATGTCTTTAAAAGCTCCGCCTGTGTCATGCCGCCGGTTTGCGCCAGCCATTGAAAGACCGGGAGCAGATCCCAAGCGTTCAGATCAATCTCAGCACCGCAGCCTTCAGGCAGAACACGCGGCAGGTTTTCTGTCAAACCGCCACCCGTAATATGCGCCAATGCATGCACGCCGCCAGCGCGCACAGCCGCGAGTGCTTGCTTGACATAAAGTCGCGTCGGGGCAAGCAATGCCGTTCCCAGTGCTTCATCCGCGAAAGGTGCGGCATCATCCCACGACAAGCCTGACACCTCAACAATCCGGCGCACCAGCGAATAGCCATTGGAATGTACACCGTCAGAAGCCAGACCGAGCAAGACATCGCCTTCGGCAACATCAGCGGGCAGTTCTTCGCCACGCTCCATCGCGCCCACTGCAAAACCCGCCAAGTCGAAATCGCCTGCGTCATACATGCCCGGCATCTCAGCGGTTTCGCCACCAATCAGCGCGCAGCCCGACGCCTCGCAGCCAGCGGCGATGCCTTCGATAATGCGGGTCGCTGCGTCAAGCTCCAACTTGCCGGTTGCGAAATAATCAAGGAAGAACAATGGCTCGGCCCCCTGACACACCAAGTCATTGACGCACATGGCCACCAGATCAATGCCGATTGTATCAACATTTCCGGTATCAATCGCAATGCGCAGCTTGGTGCCGACACCGTCGGTTGCAGCAACGAGAACCGGATCGGTGTAGCCTGCAGCTTTGAGGTCAAATAGCGCGCCAAAGCCACCCAATCCGGCCATCACGCCGGGGCGCGCGGTGCGTTTGGCCGCGGGTTTGATCCGCTCAACCAGCGTGTTGCCCGCATCAATATCAACACCGGCATCGGCGTATGTCAGACCATTTTTCGCGCGCATCGCAGGCACTCCCGTCAGTTTCCGCGTCGTTAGCGCATCGCGCGTCTAATTGGAACAGCTCAAAGTGCAATTTTGACGCATCTCGACTTGACCGCCCTGCCCTGTCTGGTACTCCAAAAGTCACAAGTGGGCCTGTAGCTCAATTGGTTAGAGCAGAGCGCTCATAACGCTTTGGTTGCGGGTTCAAGTCCTGCCGGGCCTACCACTTTGCCATTTTCGTATACAAATGCATACAATGATTTGCCCCAAATGAGAAATTGGTTATAAGAGCCCCAGCCACAACCAGCCGGAGCCCCGCCCATGTCCAAAATCAAGGTAGAAAACCCCGTCGTTGAACTCGACGGTGATGAAATGACACGGATCATGTGGCACTTCATAAAGGAAAAGTTGATCCTGCCATATCTGGACATCGACCTGCTTTACTATGATCTGGCGATGGAAGTTCGCGACGAGACGAACGACCAAATTACCATTGATGCGGCTGAGAAGATCAAGGACGTCGGCGTCGGCGTCAAATGCGCCACGATCACGCCGGATGAACAAAGGGTTGAGGAATTCGGCCTGAAAAAAATGTGGCGCTCACCCAATGGCACCATTCGCAATATCTTAGGCGGTGTGGTCTTTCGCGCGCCCATTATCTGTAAGAATGTCCCGCGCCTTGTACCCGGCTGGACCGACCCAATTGTCATCGGGCGACACGCCTTTGGCGATCAGTATAAAGCCACGGACTTCCTGATGCCCGGCCCCGGCAAACTGACCATGAAATTCGTCGGCGAAGATGGCAGTGTGATCGAAAAAGAGGTGTTCGACAGCCCGTCCGCAGGTGTTGCGATGGGCATGTATAACCTTGATGCGTCAATCTTTGATTTTGCGCGGGCGTCTTTGAACTACGGGCTGAACCTTGGCTGGCCAGTGTATCTTTCCACCAAGAACACAATCCTGAAAGCCTATGACGGACGGTTCAAGGACATCTTCCAGCAAGTCTTTGAGGAAGAATTCAAAGTACAGTTCGACGAGGCAGGAATCGAATACCAGCACCGTTTGATCGACGATATGGTGGCCTCCGCAATGAAATGGTCGGGCAAATTCGTCTGGGCCTGCAAAAACTACGACGGTGACGTGCAGTCGGATACTGTCGCGCAGGGCTTTGGATCACTGGGGCTGATGACATCGCAATTGATGACGCCAGATGGAAAGATCGTCGAAGCAGAGGCCGCACATGGCACTGTTACCCGGCACTATCGCCAGCATCAGGATGGGCAAGCCACGTCAACCAACTCCATCGCGTCAATTTTCGCGTGGACTGGCGGGCTGAAACACCGTGCCAAGCTGGATGACAACACCCCGCTGATGAACTTCGCCGAGACACTGGAACGGGTGATCGTCGAGACCGTGGAAAGCGGCTTTATGACGAAAGATCTGGCGCTGTTGGTCGGGCCTGATCAGGGGTGGCTGACGACGATGGGCTTCCTTGAAAAGATCGACGAAAACCTCAACAAGGCGATGTAGCAATAAGGGGCTAGCAATTGCGGCGCGGGCACGCTATCCGCGCGGCAACTTACCCAAAAGGCTGATCCCATGGATATCCGCAATATCGCGATTATCGCGCACGTTGACCACGGCAAGACGACACTTGTTGACGAACTCCTCAAGCAGTCCGGTGTCTACCGTGAAAACGAGGCGACACAAGAACGCGCGATGGACAGCAATGACATCGAACGCGAGCGTGGCATCACGATCCTTGCGAAATGTACATCTGTTGAATGGAAAGGCACCCGCATCAACATCGTCGACACCCCCGGCCACGCCGATTTCGGTGGCGAGGTTGAGCGGATCCTGTCGATGGTGGACGGTGTTGTCTTGTTGGTTGATGCCGCCGAAGGGCCAATGCCGCAGACAAAGTTTGTCACGTCCAAGGCCTTGGCGCTTGGCCTGCGCCCGATTGTTGTTGTGAACAAGGTCGACAAGCCCGATGGTGAGCCTGACCGCGCTGTGGATGAGGTGTTTGACCTCTTTGCAGCCTTGGAAGCCACTGACGATCAGCTTGATTTCCCGTCCATGTTTGCCTCCGGCCGTGCCGGGTGGTGTGACGCCGAACTCGACGGTCCACGCGAGAACCTTGATGCGTTGTTTGATTTGATTGTTGAACATGTGCCGACGCCTGCGCAGATCTCCCGCAAGGCTGAGCCGTTTCAGATGTTGGCGACAACATTGTCTGCGGACCCGTTCATTGGCCGTATTCTGACTGGCCGTGTGGAAGCGGGCACCTTGAAGGCAGGCGAAACCATCAAGGCGCTTTCGCGTGAAGGCGATAAGATCGAACAGTTCCGCGTGTCCAAAATTCTGGCATTTCGTGGCTTGTCCCAGCAGCCGATTGATGTGGCCGAGGCCGGTGACATCGTCACAATCGCAGGCATGACCAAGGCCACGGTTGCCGACACGCTTTGCGATGTCAGCATCGATGCAGCGATCCCGGCCCAACCAATTGACCCGCCGACTATCACCGTGACCTTTGGTATCAACGACAGCCCGCTTGCCGGGCGTGATGGCAAGAAAGTCCAGTCGCGCGTCATTCGTGAACGTCTGATGAAGGAAAGCGAAGTCAACGTCGCGATCAAAGTTGCCGACACCCCCAGTGGTGACGCGTTCGAGGTGTCGGGCCGCGGCGAACTCCAAATGGGCGTTTTGATCGAGAATATGCGCCGCGAGGGTTTTGAGCTTTCAATCTCGCGCCCGCAGGTCATCTTTACCGAAGAAGGTGGTCAACGCATGGAACCCGTCGAGGAAGTCACCATCGACGTCGATGACGAATACACAGGCGTTGTCGTCGAAAAGCTGACCGGCCCGCGCAAAGGCGAGTTGGTGGAAATGAAGCCCGCGGGCGCTGGTAAAACCCGGATTATCGCGCATGTCCCGTCCAGGGGCCTGATCGGTTATCACGGCGAATTCCTGACCGACACTCGCGGTTCTGGCGTCTTGAACCGTCTGTTCCACGGGCAAACACCCTACAAAGGCAAGATCGAAGGCCGCCGGCAGGGTGTTCTGATTTCCATGGAAAACGGCACGTCCGTCGCATTTGCGCTGTGGAACCTGGAAGAGCGCGGCAAGATGTTCATCGGCGCGCAGGAAAACGTCTATACCGGCATGATTATCGGCGAACACAGTCGTGAAAACGACCTTGAAGTGAACCCTTTGAAGGGCAAGAAACTGACCAACGTGCGGGCCTCAGGGACGGATGAAGCGGTGCGTCTGACGACACCTGTCATCATGTCGCTGGAGCAGGCTATTGCCTATATTGATGACGATGAACTAGTCGAGGTCACGCCAAACGCCATCCGTCTGCGCAAGCGCTATCTGGACCCACATGAACGTAAGCGCCAATCACGCGCGGGCTAATCCGTTCTTTTCGCCGATAGAAATAGCGCCGGGCCTTCAGGCAATGTCCGGAGCGACCTCATCGCCCACTTGAATTTGCCCTCTGGTCACGACGCTGGCGTACCATCCGCCGTGCCCGCGCATTGCATTGTATCCCCTCCGAACCCAGCAATTTTTCCATCCGTGAACACGGCGGACAAGGCCCGTGGATATCCAGCACGACCGCGCCTACACGCCATTGCCCTTTGCGCAGCGCCAGAGGATTTAGCCCGGCGATGACAAGATTGCGCCGCAGCTCTGCCGTAAGCACCTGATCCCTGCGGGCAAATGCTGCAATCAAATGCTGCAATCACTGGCAAGTGTTCAGCCTGTATCAGCGTGACCGCACGTTTTCCTGATCGGCCGCGATCCCCGATAGTCCTCGCTTCTGTCACCTGTGCCGCTTGTACTTCAATTATCGGCGCATGGTGTGCCATCATCTCACCGCGTTGGCCTTTCAAGTGAGCTCTTCGACGATGCTCAATTCACGCTCTGACGCGCCTTTGGCAAATTCCAACGCCGCTTGGTATGCATCAGATACGTAACACGCCTCCGCGGCTGCGAGGCTAGGGAAGCGGGCGACGACATTGCGCGGCCTCTCCGGTCCTTCCTTCTGGATGTAGGCCCCACCACGCGCCAGAAATATACCTCCGTGTTCGGCAATCGCGACGGTCGCGCGTTTCGCATATTCGGCGTATTGTTCGGGCTCCGTGACCTTCACATGACTGATCCAAAGCGCGGTCATTTCAGGCCTTCCAACACGGCTTTCGCCGCATCAATCCCGGCCTGCGCATTTGTTGCGGAAGCACCACCACCCTGCGCCATATCCGGACGACCACCGCCGCCCTTGCCGCCCAATTCAGGCGTTACAGCACGCAGAATATCCACCGCCGAGACGCGGCCCGTCATGTCCTCTGTCACACCCACAGCGACCGCGGCCCTACCGCCCGTATCGGCGATCAGCAGAACCGCACCACTGCCAATGGCGGATTTCATCTCATCAATCAGGGACGGCAAATCCTTGCCAGTCACGCCGGACAGAACCTGCGCCTGAAATGCGACGCCGTTGATAACCTCGGAAGGTGCAGCCTGTTTCGCGCCACCCCCCATCGCCAATTCACGGCGCAACTGTGCCAGTTCGTTGGACAGCGCCTTGCGTTCATCCAAGAGCAACCTGACGCGATCCGCCACCTCTGTCACTGGCGCTTTCAAGACAAGCGCCGTCTGCGCCAATCGGTCATCCTGCGCGCGCAGATAATCAATCGCGGCCTGCCCTGTCAGCGCCTCAATCCGGCGGACACCTGCGCTTGACGCGCTGTCACCAAGGGTCACGAACGCGCCGATCTCACCCAAGCGTTTGACATGGGTGCCGCCGCAGAGTTCCAACGAATAGGTGTTCCCTTCCGTTCCCTTGCCTGAGCCATCCTGACGGCCCATCGACACAACCCGCACTTCATCACCGTATTTTTCCCCAAAGAGCGCCTGCGCGCCCATCGCGCGTGCGTCGTCGGGCGTCATGATCCGCGTTTCAACCGTGCCATTTTGACGGATCATTGCATTCACGTCGCGCTCAACCCGGGCCAACTCATCCGAGCTGAGTGCTTTGTTATGGCTGAAATCAAACCGCAACCGATCCGGTGCATTCAAAGAACCGCGCTGCGCAATGTGATCGCCAAGTGCCTCGCGCAACGCCTCATTGAGAAGGTGCGTGGCGGTGTGGTTGGCCTGA
>NZ_JBELFI010000113.1:0-7901 GCF_042093035.1 Yoonia sp.
TCCTTTGTTGCAGTAAATGCTATCAAAGGAGCGGCATCAAACCGTGACAGGTCCAGGTATCGCGTCAGCATCTCTCATCATCTTGGCCGCAGCCTGCCATGGACGAGGAAGCCTTTCACGTGTGTAGAACTGTTTCTCCCCATCTAGGCGTTCACTCATTTCGTAGAATTTAGCGAAGAGCGGATCGGGTTCGGCAGAACGTTTCGCTTTATCTTTTAGGACCTTTGCCACGCCAGCAACACGGAGGCGATCAGGATCGCGAAGGTTGGCGATGAGTTCGTCATGTTCCTCCGCCCATGTGACCACCATCTGGACAGCTTTTGAGTAACTGACATCGCCACACGGAAATTGCCACCGACGGATGCCCAAATGAGCCTGAAGGTGCTGAGGAACGCGCCGCTGATAGAAGTATCGACCATGGTCAATTTTCAGGTAGGGGACTTTGTCATCATCACGCATTGTATCGAAAACTAATCTGTTTGTATCGAAAATGGCCCATTCGCTGCATGTGTATCACAGCGAAGCCATATAAAACAGAAGTTTGAGAGAAATGGTGGGCGACCCTGGAATCGAACCAGGCGTGAGTCGCCTCGAGGGAGTTACAGTCCCCTGCCACACCTTGCGGCCTGTCGCCCAACCACGCGCTGAGTACCTGCGCGCCTCTAGCCCGTCAACACCAAAATAGCCCGCAATTGCCACCACTTCACAGTCCGCTCAATGTCGGGTATCGCCTGAGCCATATGAGAAGGGTGCCAAGCTATGAAAAAGCCAAAGTGGGTCGTTGCCAAAGAACAAGCCAAGCGCGTGGCGGCGCAAGAAACCGTCTGGCTTTTTGGCCTGCACGCGGTGCGTGATGCGTTGGAAAATCCCGCGCGTCAGAAGCTGCGGCTGGTGGTGACCCGCAACGCGCTTGAGCGTTTGGGCGATGCCGTTTCGGCTGGCGGCATTGATCCTGAAATATCTGATCCGCGCAAGTTTGCGGCCCCGCTTGATCCGCAATCGGTTCACCAAGGTGCCGCCCTTGAGGTGAAGGCACTTGATTGGGGCAGTCTTGAGGATGTGGCTTTGGCTGAGGGCCCGACGCCGCCGCGTATCGTTTTGCTCGACCGCGTGACCGACCCCCATAATGTCGGAGCAATCCTGCGGTCAGCCGAAGTGTTTGGCGCGCGTGCGGTCGTCGCCGTCCAGCGCCATTCCGCCCCAGAAACGGGTGCATTGGCAAAAACCGCCAGCGGTGCGTTGGAGCGGCAGCCGTATCTACGGGTCCGCAATCTGGCGGATGCAATGGTGGCGCTGAAAGACATGGGATATTTGGTGCTGGGTCTCGATGGTGAGGCGCAGCAGACAATTGAAGCCGCGGTTGAGGGCAAGCGGGATCGTCCTGTCGCCCTTGTGATGGGTGCCGAAGGGCCTGGATTGCGTGAAAAGACCCGCGAAACCTGCGATGAGTTGGTCAAGATCGACGCAGCCGCCGGGTTTGGATCGCTCAATGTCTCAAATGCGGCCGCCGTCGCCCTATATGCAGCTAAGGGCTAGCACCGAAGGGGACTTGGCAGAATGGCGGCCACAAAAATTGCGACATGCTTTTATTGCGGCACCAAGGCGGCGCTGGTCCTGCGCGGCAGGAATAAGCATGAGCTGTCTTGCGCGAACTGCGGCGCGCCTTTGCGCGTGCTCAAGATGCTGCCCGCCGCGCGTTCGTATGCTGCACCTGCACCATCAAAAAAGCGCAAGAAGATCGACAAATATACTGATCGCCAAGTCTCACGCCCCATGAAGCGCCGCAAAACAAAGGGCTTTGGGCAGCGCATGTTTTCAGAGCTTTGGGAAGTGCTGGAAGACGTGGTGGATGAGGTATTTGACTGAACCGATCACGCGATTGCTCCGCTGAGATCACAATTGTCTGATCGGACCTGTTGAGCGGTTTCGGACTGCCTACATAACAAAGACAGAGGCGCAACCTTGGAACACTTGCGCTTCGTATGACTGTCCCCTCGTTCCTGAAACTGCGCCCGAGCCCCTCTCGGGCGCTTTTTTATTATACTAACAGAGTGTTAAGTTGTGTAGTCACTTACGAAAATTGCACCCGTTGCGCATCTCCAAAATTTCTTGCCAAGTATTGATCGGCGCAATAGCTTTCCGCTTATTTATGGAGGTCAATATGATATATTCTCAAACAGAACTTGACGCATTGGCAAAGCGCTATACTGACGCGTGGAATTCGAAGGTGCCGGGGCGAGTTGCGGATATGCATGTGGCCAGCAGCAGTATTATTATCAACAATGGCGCGCCCTCGCAGGGTCATTCAGGCATCACAGAGGTGGCAGTTGGCTTCCATACGGATGTGCCTGATTTGGAATTGCGTTGTGACGGTATTCGCGGTGCTGGTTCGCATTGTATCTATCTTTGGACGTTCACCGTCCACCACGCTGAATCAGGTAACCCTTTGAAGGTTGAAGGTTGGGAAGAGTGGGAACTCGACGATGATATGAAAATCACGTCGTCACTCGGGTGGTTTGACGCAGAGGAGTATGCGCGTCAAGTTGCAGGCTGAAAAAGGATTCTTTCTCACGATTTTGCCAGAAGCTCAAGTCCATAGTAGCATGAGGTATGCCGCGCGGAGCGAAGGAGCATTATAAAAAGCTGTTGATCTGCGCATTTCACTTTCTGCGCTGCGGCGTTAATATGCGCGCATGACTTACTCTGACGCATATTTGCGGAAAATACTGGGACGTACCAAAACGATTGCCGTGGTCGGCGTATCAGCGAATCCGGTGCGCCCGAGTTACTTTGTCGCCCGTTATCTGGGGCTCAAGGGCTTTCGGGTCGTTCCCGTGAACCCCGGCCTTGGCGGACAAACGCTTTTTGGTGAGCGGGTTTTCGCCGATCTCGCAGAGGTGCCCGTCCACGTGGATATGGTCGATATTTTCCGCAGATCTGAGGTCGTTCCGGCAATCGTTGATACGGCACTTGATCGCTGGCCCGCGTTGCAGACGATCTGGATGCAAATTGGCATTCAAAACGCGCAAGCCGCTGAAAAAGCAGAACTTCATGGCGTTGACGTGATCCAGAACCGTTGTCCGAAAATTGAATATCAGCGGCTCTTCGGGGAATTGCGAATGGGTGGTTTTGCGACCGGGATCATTTCCTCAAGGCTCTGACTTTGCCTGCCTTTTCGGCGCGTTACACAGGCTTTCAATTGAATTTTCAGGGTTTGGAAATTGACTCATCGCCTCTGCGCATAGTTTATCTATGGGGTGAAGTAGTCAGTACTCGTTTTGTCGCACGTCCACGAAATCGGATACTGTCATGGAAGCAACGCACATCATCAATCCCTCCCAGAGCGAAAGCGTCAATGAAGTTGTGTTGGAAAACGACAGTGACGCTGTAAAGAAAGATGTGCTGGTCTGTGCGCAAACCGATTGCGTCGAATTCGAAGACGTGCCGCACCAAGACGATTTCACGATGACGGCTGAAGAAAGCGACCATGCCCTCGAAGCGGGCGCGACATTGCTGGATGGCAAATTCATCATCGAGCGCCAGATCGGGGCAGGCGGATTTGGCATTACCTATCTCGCCAAGGATATGTATCTCGACCGCAATGTCGTGATTAAAGAATGTTTTCCCGACGCATTTTGTCTGCGCGAAGGGTCGCAAGTGCGGGTGAACTCCAAGCGCTACGCCCAGCAGCACCGGACAACAGTTGACATGTTCATGCGTGAGGCGCGCAGCATCGCTAAATTGCGCCACCCAAATGTTGTCGGTGTCCATCAGGTCTTTGAAGAGAACGACACTGCCTATATGGTGTTGGAGGTCATCCACGGGCGCGATCTTCTTGATATCATCGAAGACCCCGAGACGATGCTGACCCCTGAACAGGTACGCGATGTGCTTGTGAAAACCCTCGATGCGATGGAACTGATCCACAAGAATGATCTGCTGCATAGGGATGTATCGCCCGACAATATCCTGCTGGATAAATGGGGCACGCCCTCTTTGATCGACTTTGGCGCGGCCCGCGAAGAGGCCAGCAAGAAGACCAAGATTGCATCGAAGCTTCTGGTGGTGAAAGACGGCTATTCACCGCATGAATTCTACATTATCGGCGGACGGCAAGACGCGAGCAGTGACCTTTATGCTTTGGGTGCTACGATGTATCACCTTATTGCAGGTGAAGCCCCCCCCATTAGCCAGACCCGTGTCGGGCAGTTGAGTGAAGGCGAACCGGACCCCTACGTGCCTTTGGAAGGCCGCTTTGACATCTATGAACCAGCATTTCTGCGCGCCATCGACAAAGCGTTGAGTGTGCCATCACACGACCGTATCGCTTCGGCGCGTGACTGGCTCAAGCTGATCGAAACTGACAGCCAGAAGGTCACGATGGTCAAAATTCCTGAATCAAGGAACCTTGCCAAGACGCTCAGCAAACTGGTGTCGGAAACCAACAAGCACGTGATGTCGGAACCGCGCCTGCCCGAACCTGACAGGGCGCCGTCGGAGTTGATCGAGCCCGTCGACGTTTTCCACCCGGAATGGGTTGAAGAGTTCAACGCCGAGACACGCGAAACTGCCAGATCTGCGGATGAATTGGCATCCGCGGCTGATGAAAACGCAAACGGCCGCCATCGCCCGCTGTTGCTGGGTACCGTGCCCTATAACATGCGCTCTGTCGGCACATTCAGGATGCCGTTCAGATACAATCCGCGCGAAATTCTCAACTGGGTCGCGCGGGCGCGGTAGACTGCTAACGCGACGCCTTTTCGGCAATGCCAGAGGTGCCTTGGCGTCGTGACAGTTCCGCAAGGACATCTTGCAAGGATACGTCACGCGCGCTCATCATGACCAGCAGGTGATAGAGCACATCCGCCGCCTCTGCTGTCAAAGCGGCGCGATCGCCTTTGACGGCCTCGATGATCGCCTCAATGGCTTCTTCACCAAATTTCTCCGCACATTTTTCCGGCCCTTTGGACAGGAGTTTGGCTGTCCAGCTACTGTCAGGATCCGCATCCTTGCGGCTTTCAATCAGGTCAGCGAGTTCTTGCAAAGTCATGTCAGCCTCACAGGGATACCAGCGGCGGCCATATGAGCCTTGGCCTCGCCGATGGTGTAGGTGCCAAAGTGAAAGATCGAGGCAGCCAAGACCGCTGATGCACCGCCTTCAGTGACCCCTTCGACAAGGTGATCCAGCGTACCTACGCCACCCGACGCAATGACCGGGACGTTTACGGAATCTGAGATGGCCCGCGTCAGCGGAATATTGAAACCCGATTTCGTCCCGTCGCGGTCCATCGAGGTGAGCAGGATTTCTCCCGCCCCTTTTTCGACGACTGTGCGTGCAAACGCGACCGCATCAATTCCGGTTGCACGCCGCCCACCGTGGGTAAAGATTTCCCAGCGTCCCGGTGCAACTGTCTTGGCGTCAATCGCCACAACAATGCATTGTGAGCCGAAGCGCAGGGCGGCCTCTGTCACCACATCAGGGTTTGCGACCGCCGCTGAATTGAAGCTGACCTTGTCGGCGCCAGCCAGCAGCAGGTTGCGCACATCGTGATGTGTGCGCACACCACCTCCGATAGTGAGCGGCATAAAGCACTGTTCAGCTGTGCGTGTGGCCAGATCAAACATCGTGCCACGGTTTTCTTCGGTTGCCATGATGTCCAGAAAACAAAGCTCATCCGCGCCGGCGGCATTATAGGCAATGGCAGCATCAACGGGGTCGCCTGCGTCGATCAGATCAACGAAGTTGACGCCTTTGACAACCCGCCCTTCGGCGACGTCAAGGCAAGGGATGATGCGGGTTTTCAACATGAAGACTGTCTAGGCTGTCGTGGGCAATGCGGCAAGCGCGGGATTTTGAGTTTTTTTGCCAAGATGAAGGAGTGCGGGTCGCGTTTATCAGTCTTCCCGCAGTGCGGTGAGCGCTGCGTTCAGATCAATCGCCCCATCATAGAGTGCACGCCCCGAGATCGCCCCCGAGATCACGCCAGTGTCCTTGAGGGCCTTCAGATCCGCCATTGAGGAAACCCCGCCTGAGGCGATCACCGGAATATTAACGGCGCGCGCCAGATCAGCAGTGGCGTCGATGTTGGGACCTTTCATCGCCCCATCCCTCAGGATGTCGGTGTAGATGATTGCCGCGACCCCTGCGTCCTCGAATGATCTTGCCAGATCAGTGACCATCACGTCGGTTTCCTGCGCCCATCCGCGGGTGGCGACCTTGCCATTGCGTGCATCAAGTCCGACCACAACCTGATTGGGAAAGGCTCTTGCCGCCTCGCGCACCAAAGCGGGATTTTCGACAGCAACGGTGCCGAGAATCACCCGCGCGAGGCCTTTGTCCAACCAGCGCTCGATCGTGGCCATATCCCGAATGCCGCCGCCCAATTGCGCAGGCACCGGGCAGGCCTTCAGGATCGCCTCAACCGGGGCGGCATTGATAGGCTCACCCGCGAAAGCGCCGTTGAGGTCCACAAGGTGCAGCCATGCGCATCCTGCTGATACGAATTCCTTGGCTTGCGCGGCAGGGTCGTCATTGAAGACGGTGGTCTGGTCCATGTCCCCATGTACCAGCCGCACGGCATTTCCATCTTTGAGGTCGATTGCGGGGAAGAGGATCATATTTGCGCACCTTCGTCGTTTGAGAGGGTTTATGCATGTGACGCGCGCGAATGCAACGATGCGCCTACCGACCCAACGTCATTGTTGCGTGGCTGTGGGCAGAATGCGCATGATCCGGCCCAGAACTCTCGGGAGGAATTGAGTAATGAAGAAGTCCTTGATGATCGCGGCCATTGTTGCCGCTGTCGCAGCCTCCGCGTCCGCGCAAGAGGCGGTTGGCGTATGGCAGACGGAGGTTGATGATGGTGCCTATGCCCATATCACGATCGCCCCATGTGGGGAGGCCGTTTGCGGTGTCATCAGCCGCACTTTCAATACGGACGGCGAATACCAGTCAGAGAACATCGGCAAGACGTTGGTAATTGACATGGTCGCAAAAGGTGATGGTGCCTATGAGGGCTCTGTCTGGCGTCCCTCCAATGACAAGATCTACATTGGCAAGATGGATGTCACCGGAGACGCGCTGCGTTTGCGTGGCTGCGTTGCTGGTGGTCTGATCTGTTCCAGCCAGAATTGGCAACGTCTGGGCTGACTTGCGCTACGCAATGCCATGATCGCGGGCCCTGGCCGATCACGGCCACCGGTCCGGATCGTGTTTTTCGTCAGCCGTGGCAGGGTGGCGCGACAACCGCTATTGAGAACAAGGCCATGACACATCGCGGTGGTTTGGATAGGCTTCTGCCATTCTATTGCACGAAAGAACACGATAATGGTCAGTATCGCGGATTTTGACACGCAACTCTCTGAGCTGACGGCTTGGCGCCGGGACTTTCATGCGCATCCAGAACTGACATTCGATGTACATCGCACGGCAGGCCTGGTCGCGGATCGCCTCACTGCGATGGGTGTTGATGAAGTGGTTACCGGGATCGGTCAAACGGGCGTAGTTGGTGTCATTCGGGGCAAATCGACCAGCAGTGGGCGGGTCATTGGTTTGCGCGCCGATATGGATGCCCTGCCGATGCAAGAACAGACGGATTTGCCTTATGCGTCGAAGAATGCGGGGTGTATGCACGCCTGCGGGCACGATGGGCATATCACCATGTTGCTTGGCGCGGCCCGCCATCTTTGCCAGACCCGCGCTTTTGACGGCACGGTCGTCGTGATCTTCCAACCTGCCGAGGAAGCGGCCGGCGGCGGTCTTGCGATGCTCAGGGACGGGTTGATGGAGCGGTTTGGTATTCAGCGGGTCTTTGCGCTTCATACGTCGCCTCTCCTGCCCATTGGAGAATTTGCGACGGTCAGCGGCAGTATCATGGCGTCTGCGGATTTGTTTGATATCG
>NZ_JBELFI010000114.1:0-3327 GCF_042093035.1 Yoonia sp.
GCGTACGCAAGATCGTTGTAGAGCATCTTGGTGTTGAAGAAGACAAAGTGACGGAAGCTGCGTCCTTTATTGATGATCTTGGCGCAGATAGCCTTGATACTGTAGAGTTGGTGATGGCTTTTGAAGAAGAGTTCGGAATTGAGATTCCTGACGATGCTGCCGAAACAATCCAGACATTCGGTGATGCGGTCAAGTTCATCGACGGCGCGCAGTAAACCTCACTGCTTTGGTGTACGAAACGGCGTCCCTCGGGGCGCCGTTTTGCTTATTGGCGGCAGCTATTCGGTCATCCGAACGAAATCGACCTGAGCGAGGCTGATAATTTGTCTGAAGGCGACGCCGCTGTAGTGCTTGTTGCTCCAGATGATGTTGCCTTCGGTGTCTGCCCCCTCAATCGTGATATTGATCGCCGCCCTTTTTTCCAAAGCTTTGTCGCCCTCATGGCGCAGTTTGGCGCCATAACAGTTGATGTCGATAAGGGCACCTTTCTTGCGGGTTCCGTCATACTCGTAGTGGGTCGCGTGGTTTGTATTATGCCGCTTCGCGCGTCTGCGCCGCATCATCATCCATCGCTGCAAGAACGGTCTTGCAATGACGCTCAAGGCAATGACCGAGACTGAGGCGATCAGATTGCGCGGTGCCACAATATCTTCGGCAAATTGCGAAATTGCTTGGCTCACTTCCTCCAGATCTTCGGCGTCGGAGTTGCCTCTTATAGGGTCTTCGGCGGCTTCGGCTTGGGCAATAACGATTTGTTCATCGGTGCAGCGCAATTCGCGGAGATGATCTGCCATTTGGGTCAATGTTCGCCGTGCAATGGGGGTGAAATGCGGCTGTACTGAAAAAGGATCGTCCATGCTGACCCGTTGCAGAAGGCTTTGGGTTTGGCGTAGGAACCGGACCACATCTGCACCCTTGCCGACCAGCGTATTGCCGTCAACGGCCTGCATCGCGGTTCGTTCGCTCAAGCTGCTGGAAATCGCGCGCAGCTGCCGGATGTCATCGCGAAACAATGCTGTATCGGGGTTTGCCGCCAGCCTGCTTTGCAGCAGGTAGAGTTTATCGAGTTGATCGATCACTGCGCAATCGGCCATCGCGGCCTTGCTACCACCATAGAGGATCACGATCGCCGTCATGATGAAACGGATGAATTGCATGGAGCCGCCGGGGTTGTTTCCCCCTCAGCGGTAAATTGAAATCCTTAATCGCCCATGAAATCCGCGCAGCAACTTGCCGGAAGCCCGGACGCCGCTCTTGCCCCTGCCTATGCCGCTAGGGTAACACGGGGGTTAAATACCCCAAAAGGTGAGGGCTGAGTATGCGTCGTGTGGTTGTAACAGGTTTGGGGTTGGTCACGCCCCTTGCTGATGGTGTTGAAGCAAGTTGGGCGCGCATACTGGATGGACAGTCCGGCGCCGGCAAAATCACCGGATTTGACCCAAGCAAGCTGACGACCCAATACGCCTGTGAGGTTCCTTTGGGCGACGGCACTGACGGCACTTTCAATGCGGGGACCTACATGGACCCCAAAGAGCAGCGTAAGGTTGATACGTTTATTCTGTTCGGTATGGCAGCCGCCCAGCAAGCGATTGAGGATGCCGGTTGGCAGCCAGAGGACCGAGATGCACTTGAGCGCACGGGTGTTTTGATTGGCTCTGGCATTGGTGGTCTCAATTCGATTTCCAACACCGCCGTTATGATGGCCGAGAAAGGTCCCCGCCGGGTGTCGCCATTCTTTGTGCCCGGTGCGTTGATTAATCTGATTTCCGGTCAGGTTTCGATCCGTTATGGCTTTCGTGGCCCGAACCATTCTGTTGTGACGGCTTGTTCGACCGGCGCTCATGCGATTGGGGATGCATCCCGTTTGATCCAATATGGTGATGCTGATGTCATGATCGCAGGCGGTGCAGAGGCCGCGATATGTGAGTTGGGCATTGCAGGCTTTAATGCCTGTAAGGCCCTCAGCACAAAGCATAATGATGATCCAACCAAAGCCAGCCGCCCTTGGGATGAGGACCGAGATGGCTTCGTTATGGGTGAGGGGGCAGGGATTGTTGTGCTTGAGGAATATGAACATGCCAAAGCGCGCGGTGCGAAGATCTATGCTGAGGTTCTGGGCTATGGTCTGAGTGGTGATGCCCATCATATTACCGCCCCACCGCCGGACCACGAAGGTGCAGAGCGGGCCATGCGAGCTGCCTGTCGCAATGCCGGAATTGCGCCCGGCCAGATCAACTATGTGAATGCGCATGGGACGTCGACAATGGCTGATACGATTGAACTTGGCGCTGTCGAGCGTCTGGTCGGTGATGCTGCGTCTGCGTTGAAAATGTCATCTACCAAATCTGCGACCGGTCATTTGCTTGGTGCTGCGGGTGCGATTGAAGCAATTTTCTCGATCCTTGCGATCCGCGACCAGGTTGCACCGCCGACGATCAATCTCGACAATCCTGCGGCTGAGACCGCCATTGACCTTTGTGCCAATCAAAAGCGTCCGGCGGAGATTAATGTGGCCTTGTCAAATTCATTTGGCTTTGGCGGCACGAACGCGAGTGTTGTTTTCGGGAAAGTCGGCTGATGTGGCGTCATATTGCGGCAAATGGACTGACTTTCTTGACGGTCGCGCTGTTTCTGCTGGCCGGTGTTGTTGCATGGGCCAACCGTCAATACACATCGCAAGGCCCGCTTGAGGCGGCGATTTGTCTGGAGGTTCCGCGAGGTGGGAATATCAATCGCATCAGCGATGACCTTATGGCGCGAAATGCGATATCTTCGGCATTCATTTTTGAAGCGGGCGCGGAATACACCGACAAGTCAGGCGAGGTGAAATTTGGCCAATTCCGCGTTCCAGCGGGCGCCTCAATGGAGCAGATCGTCGATATTGTGACCCGCGGTGGTCGCAACACCTGTGGGGCAGAGGTGATTTACCGTGTCGGGATTGAGCGCACGATCGTGGATGTGCGTGAATTGGATCCTGAAACCAACCGTTTTGTCGAGCTGGTCAGCTTTGAGGCCGGTGGGGATGACCTGCCAGCGACCTATCTGGGCGTCCGTGACGCGGGCGGCGCGTCCTTTCGTGTTGTCGTTGCAGAAGGCGCGACCAGTTGGCAGATTGCCAATGCGCTTGGTCAGATTGATCTGTTGGAAAACGATGTGACGCAAGTCCCTCCGGAGGGATCTTTGGCGCCGCGCGATTATGAGTTCCGCGAAGGCGATACGGTATCATCAATCCTGGCGCGCATGACGTCACTGCAACAGGAGATCCGTGCCGAGGCCTGGCAATCGCGCGCTGATGGCCTGCCGCTGGAGACGCCGGAAGAGGCGCTT
>NZ_JBELFI010000114.1:3337-7900 GCF_042093035.1 Yoonia sp.
TTCTTGCCAGTATTATTGAGAAAGAAACCAGCGTGCCTGATGAGCGTCGTCAGGTATCGAGTGTTTTTGTTAATCGCCTCAACCGTGGGATGCGGCTACAGACCGACCCGACCGTGATCTACGGTATTACCCGTGGCGAAGGCGTTTTGGGCCGTGGCCTGCGTCAGAGCGAGCTGCGCGGGGCGACCCCTTGGAATACCTATGTCATCGCAGCTTTGCCCCCGACGCCGATTGCAAACCCCGGCAAGGCCGCCATCGAGGCGGCTTTGAACCCTGACACTACAGAGTATATTTTCTTTGTGGCCGACGGGACCGGTGGCCACGCATTTGCGACGAATTTGGAAGACCATAACCGCAATGTGGCAGTGTGGCGTCAGATAGAGGCGCAGCGCGCAAACGACGGGTAACAGTCTGTTTTAGATAATGAAAAGTTAATGATCTGCACGCTAAGCGCTGCGCGCCAGATTGACTTTTGGCTGATCTTGCCGTAGTTTCGCAAGGCTAGAAGGTGACGGGTGCTGTATGCATGCGTGACCGCTCGACCGTAACGGAAGTCTCCTTACAGGTCAGAATTAATAATGGAAAACGAAAACAAAGACGGGGTTGACGCCCCTGACTTGGCGGCTTCTCGGCTTGCTGAGATTGAGCATTTATCGCGCCGCATCAGCGACCGGCTTTCGGAAATGATTGACGATCTTACGGACGGCTCCGACGCCCCCGTCAAACAAATTGCCATCAAGCTTGAACAATTACACGCCGCACATCTTCGGGTGCTGACGGCCGAGGAATCCTTCCATGCAAAAATCGGAAAATATGCGGATGACGCAGATGCCATCGACTACGACGCCGTCCGTATTGACGTCGGGTGCCGACTTGATCGCATCCGCGAAAGCCTCGTGGCAGACAGCGTTCCTTGCGACCCTGCAACCCGCGCAGCTTGCAACGCTGCCCTATCTCTTCGACTTCTGGGCGATGCCGCATCAGAGACCTCCTGAGGGGGATTGGCGTACATGGGTGATTTTGGGCGGACGTGGGGCTGGAAAGACCCGTGCGGGGGCAGAATGGGTCCGCGCGATGGTGGAGGGACCCACGCCTCATGCCCCTGGCCGTGCGATGCATGTCGCTTTGGTTGCCGAGACGATGGATCAGGCCCGTGAGGTCATGGTTTTTGGCGAAAGTGGTTTGATGTCGATTTGCCCGCCTGACCGCTGCCCTAATTGGAATGCCACCCGCAAGATGCTGGTCTGGCCCAATGGGGCGATTGCCAAACTGTTCTCCGCGCATGACCCCGATAGTCTGCGTGGTCCGCAGTTCGATGCGATTTGGGCCGATGAGCTGGCCAAGTGGCGTAAGGCCGAGGCAGCTTGGGACATGCTCCA
The DNA here is from genome assembly GCF_042093035.1 of Yoonia sp. Taxonomy (GTDB): domain Bacteria; phylum Pseudomonadota; class Alphaproteobacteria; order Rhodobacterales; family Rhodobacteraceae; genus Yoonia. The sequence continues at coordinate 4,717 of NZ_JBELFI010000114.1, forward strand.
GTTTGGTTTGCGCCTTGGGAATGATCCACGCGCTTGCGTCACCACGACACCGCGCCGCACACAGATGCTTCGGGATTTGTTGGAGCGTCACACCACGGTCATGACCCATGCGCCGACGCAGGCGAACCGTGCCAATCTCGCGCGGAGCTTTCTGGAGGAGGTCGAGGGGCACTACGGTGGTACGGCGCTGGGGCGACAAGAGCTTGACGGTGAGCTGTTAAGCGATGTTGAGGGTGCGCTTTGGACGGTGGCTGAGTTGGCGGCGGTGCAAGTCGCTGTGCCGCCTGCGTGTGATCGCATTGTCGTGGCGATTGATCCGCCGGGGACGTCGCATGCCGGATCGGATGAATGCGGGATTGTGGTGGCCGGTGTTTCGATGAAGGGTCCGGTGCAGGATTGGCGCGCTGTTGTGTTGGAGGACGCCACAGTACATGCCGCCCGTCCGACGGTTTGGGCGGAGGCGGCGATTGATGCGATGCGCCGCCATGATGCGGATCGATTGGTCGCTGAGGTCAATCAGGGCGGCGATATGGTTGAGGCCGTTTTGCGCCAGATTGATCCGATGATGTCTTATCGGTCAGTCCATGCCAGCAAAGGCAAGGTGGCGCGCGCCGAACCTGTTGCAGCACTCTACGAGAAAGGCCGTGTCCAGCATGTGCGTGGGCTGGCGCAGTTGGAAGATCAGATGACGCAGATGACAACGGCTGGCTTTGTTGGCCGAGGGTCGCCTGACCGGGTGGATGCGCTTGTCTGGGCTTTGCAGGATTTGCTGACTGAGCCTGCGCGCAGCTGGCATAACCCTAAGATACGTGGCCTCTGACGCTGTTGCGCAGCCCTGCGCGCGGCCCCGTATCAATTTCCACATCCCTTTATCGCAAATTGTTTTTCGAGAACTGCAGATGGTCATCCCCGACCACCACGAGGAGTTTTGAATGTTTGGATTTAACAACCGCAACAGCCAGCCGAAGGTTGAGGTCAAAGCCTCGGCCACGGGTCGTGTCATGGCGATGTCTGGTGCGGGCCGTGTGGCCTGGTCGCCCCGCGATGTCGTATCGCTGACCAAGGTGGGCTTTACCGGAAATCCGATTGGTTTTCGCGCCGTAAAGTTAATCGCTGAGGCCGCTGCTGCAGTCCCTGTGGTCCTGCAAGATGACGCGCGCCGCTACGATACACATCCGGTGTTGGCACTGATGGCGCGTCCGAATGCAGGGCAGGGCCGGGCTGAGCTGCTTGAAGCGCTCTTCGCGCAGGTTTTGCTAACAGGCAATGGTTATGTTGAAGCGGTTGCCGAAGAAGGCCTGCCGATGGAGATGCACGTGCTGCGCTCTGACCGGATGACAGTGGTTCCGGGGGCCGATGGCTGGCCTGTGGGGTATGATTATACGGTAGGGGGGCGCAAGCATCGCTTTGCTGTGACGAACGACCTGAGCCCGATTTGCCATATCAAGAGCTTTCATCCCCAAGACGATCACTATGGGTTTGCGCCGATGCAGGCGGCGGCTTCCGCGATTGATGTGCATAATGCAGCGTCCCGTTGGTCGAAGGCTTTGCTGGACAATGCCGCCCGTCCCTCCGGGGCGATTGTTTATCGTGGGGCCGACGGGCAGGCATCGCTGTCAAATGACCAATATGATCGCTTGCTTGAGGAAATGGAAACCCAGCATCAGGGTGCGCGCAATGCGGGTCGCCCGATGTTGCTTGAAGGTGGTCTGGATTGGAAGCCGATGGGTTTTTCGCCCTCCGACATGGAATTTCAGAAAACCAAGGAGGCCGCCGCCCGTGAGATTGCGATTGCCTACGGTGTGCCGCCGATGCTTTTGGGCATTCCAGGTGATGCGACCTATGCCAATTATCAGGAGGCGAACCGGGCATTCTATCGTTTGACGGTGTTGCCCTTGGCGACCCGTGTTTTGAGCGCGATTGCTGCCTGGTTGTCTGATTTTGCAGGGGAAGACATGGGTTTGCGCCCTGATCTCGACCAGATCCCTGCCTTGTCTGTTGAGCGTGATGCGCAATGGCGCCGGGTTGCTGATGCGGATTTCCTCAGCGATGCCGAGAAGCGCAATTTGCTGGGGTTGCCAGCGCTGGAGGTCGGTGATGGATAGCAAGATTGTCGATATGCAGGGCAAGCTCCGTCAAGCCGATCCGCCGCCGGTGTCGCATTTCTGGTTCGCGCATGTTGATGTCCGTCTGGGCCGGATCGAGTTTATGATTACACGACTTGAGCGTCAGATGTGGCTGATTGTCTGCGGTGCTGCGGGTCTTCTTATTTTCGAAATTGTTAAAGCGCTGAGCAGAGGTAACTCATGAATTTGGAACATAAGTTTTGCACGTTGGGCACCGATGTGATCGTGACCGATGGCACGACCATCAGCGGCTATGCGTCTCTTTTTGGGGCGCCAGATCAGGGCGGGGATACGGTGCAGCGCGGGGCCTACGCGGCTTCACTCGCCAAGGGGCGTGGCGTGAAGATGCTGTGGCAACACGACCCCGCCCAGCCGATTGGTGTTTGGGATGAGGTGTGTGAGGATGGCAAAGGACTTTGGGTCAAGGGCCGTCTGTTGACAGATGTTGCCAAGGGCAGGGAGGCGGCGTCGCTGATTGCTGCGCGTGCGATTGATGGTTTGTCGATTGGGTATCGCACGGTCAAGGCCGCCAAAGACGGCAACGGCGGACGTTTGTTGTCGGAGTTGGAGCTTTGGGAGGTGTCTTTGGTCACATTCCCGATGTTGCCTGAGGCCCGTGTCGGTGCCAAGGGAGATGACCCAGCCGCAACTGCGATGCGCGAAATGGCAGCGGCTTTTGAAGGCGCCCGCCAACTGATGGCACGGGACTAACCCGCCGCCGCAACCACGATCAAAAGGAAGATCCATGAGCAAGACTGAGAGCGATTCTCGGGCCGGGGAAGATGTGTCCCCCACCCAGTCTCTGAATACGGCGATTGCCGGTTTTATGAGCGATTTCAAAGACTTTTCCCACGGCGTGAATGCCAAACTTCAAAAACAGGATGACCGGATGAATAAGCTGGACCGTAAGACGATGATGACTGCCCGCCCCGCGCTGGCGCAAGCCGCCCATGAGGATGCGCCACACCAGAAGGCCTTTGCTGCCTATCTGCGCTCTGGCGATGATGATGCATTGCGCGGACTTGAAATGGAGGGCAAGGCGCTTGGTACGTCGATTG
>NZ_JBELFI010000115.1:0-7821 GCF_042093035.1 Yoonia sp.
AATTGCTGCGGATGATCCAAGGCGCACATGTTCGCCCAGTAAGTGTTCAGGGGTTATCGCACCTTCACCAACCCGGGCAATTCCCCCGATGCCGAACGGCAGATCTGCATCCCGCAACGCAGCACAAGCTATTTCCAAAGTTCCATCTGCAATCGGTTCGAACATAAAACTGTGGCCCATGTCGAGATGCAGATCATTCAGACCTATATGCAGACGGGTTAGCGACAAACGCTCCAGCAACTCCGGTATGACGGCCAAGGCGGTTCCCGTTTCAACCAGCGGAACCACCTCGGCGCGACCGTTCACAATATCCAAAAAGCGGGCAAGATCATCATGGGACCGAAACATCGGCAACATGATGCTGTCAGCACCGCGCGCCAATACCGCGTCAACCTCGGCCTGTGATCCATCATGCAGCGGATTTACCCGCACCATCATATGTGCATCCGCGGCGGCCACCCGCACAGCAGCTACATCGTCAAGTGTATGTTTGCTTTTCCATGTATCGCCTTTCTGGCGCAGATCCTTGCCCATGTATTCCAGATCAACAAACAGACGTGTGACACCCCGGGTCGCGATAAACCCTGCAATCTGCGGATCACAAACGATCATATATAGATCCAAAGTATCAGGCATTCGCCTCTCCCTTAACTCGGTCAAGAGCCTCTGAGTCGTTTTCGACAAATAGTCGCCACCAGATCTCAAGCGCGGCGCAGGCCACCTGATTTTGAGGGGTAACAGCGCCCGTCAAACCGCGCGCAGCGAGCCGCCCATCTGCCATTACCGCAGCGGCGACTGCGGACAAATCTTGTGGTGCGTGTTCCAGAGCGGCACCTTCCCAAGCCTGCCCCAAAAGGGGGCGCAACGCCCGGCGCAGCATGACATCATCCGCAGATGTCTGCGCCAGTGCGACCAACCCAGCAGAGAGGAACGGTGCCGCCAGCAGCACCCCGTGCGGTGCTGCCATCTGTTGGGCCGCCGAGAAGACGGCCGCCTGAGCCGTCACTGACTGCCCAGCCCAAATGGACGCCCCTGTCGGGACCACAAAATGGGATATATCAGAGGCCACATAGCGGGCCATATGGGTCAGGGTTAAAGCAGCACTGTCTATTACAGGTTGGCCAGTCTGCCAGATCACCTGCGTCCAAAGCGCCAACAGATCAGCAGGCTGATCGCTAGAACTGTGGAGGGTGCCAAAACGATGTGCTGCGCGATGAACAAGTGGATCAATCTGCGGGGTCACCGTACGCACGGCCGCCTGATGATACAGGTTGACGATCCCGGTCAGCCCCGCCGAAGCGACATCACCCTGTAACAGCACCCCAAGTTGCTTTGCGCGTTGCACATGCAGACGGGTATTGTTGTCCAGCATCCGTAAAGGCTCTGCCTGGGAAATATCTCCAGCTTCGCCTGAGGGTACTGCTGTAACATCCACCTCAGTATACGATAGGATTTGAACGCCACCGCTTGGCGTCACCTGCGCGCTGTGGCCCGCTGGAACTTGCGTAATCTCAGCAAAAAGGGATGGCACGCCATTACCCTCTAGATAGGCCGCGATGGCGTCCCTGTCAGGGCTTGTGTTTGGCAACAGGTCTAGCAGGGCATGCAAATCGGTGCTAAAAAGACAGGGCGAACCTTTGCCCAAGTCTGACCGGGTGATATAGAGCGGCCATGTCCCCAGCTTGTCACGCAGCAGGGTCATTTGTTCTGTGGCCGCATCGTAAAGGGTGATGGCAAAATGCCCGTCAAAATGCGCCGCACAGGCCACGCCCCATTTTTGGTAGGCCGCCAGCACAACCGCCGCATCGCCCGGGCTTGCACCCAGATCCGCCCGCAAAAAGGCTGCATTTTGCACCTCTCCTGCGACTACAGCATGTAGGGATCCGCTCTTGGCCTGATCCGTGCGCGTGCCTGCGGTTAGCCCACAGGACGGGTGGTCCACCCAAACGTCCTTAAAGGCGGGCAGAGGCTCAGTGCTGGTGCGCACCCCGCCCAAAAAATGCATCATATTCTTCATCCTTCGCGCACCAGTATCTTGATTTCATCGATGACCCTGTCTTGCTGATCTGGTGCCAGTGCACTACCTGACGGCAGACAGAGCGAGCTCAGGAATAGCGAGGCAGATACGACATTATCGGGTGCATGCGGCTCAAACGGCACCCCCGCGCATAGGGGCTGTAAATGCATTGGTTTCCAAGCTGGTCGAGTTTCGATACCCTTATCGCGCAGGCGGCGCATAAACTGATAAGGGTGCAGGCCGATTTGATCAGGGTCCATGCTGATCACTGTCAACCAGCGACAGCCTTTAGAACACGGCACATCTTGCTGAAACGAAACCCCTGGTACATTTGCAAACCCATGGACGTAGCGTTCATAGACATCGCGGCGTGCAGCAACCCTATCACTTAGAACCTCCAACTGACCTCTGCCGATACCCGCAAGAATATTGGACATCCGGTAGTTATAGGCGATCTGCTGATGCTGATAATGTTCGGCAGGTTCGCGCCCCTGCGCTGACAGATTGCGCGCGCGGGCAATCAGGTCAGGCCTATCCGAGGTCAGGGCACCGCCTCCCGATGTGGTGATCATTTTATTGCCATTAAACGAATAGGCCGCCATCACCCCATGCGCGCCACTGGGTAGGTTTTCATAACTTGCCCCAAGGCTTTCGGTGGCGTCCTCGATCACCGGTATACCGTAAGTATCGGCCAGGTCGCAGATCGCGCGCATATTGGCGGACTGGCCATAGATATGCACAACGATGATCGCTTTGGGCAATGTGCCCGCCGCCGCATCCGATGCCAACCGCCGCGCCAGCGCATCGGGCGACATGTTCCAGCTTGACGCTTCACTATCAATCAAGACGGGTTGGGCACGTTCATAAAATACGGGCTGTACCGACGCCGCGAAGGTCAGGTCAGACACGTAAATCGGGTCATGTGCCCGCACATCCAGCACACGTAACGCAAGATGCAGTGCAGCGGTGCCCGATGACACCGCAAGAGCATGTGTGCGGCCCGCTACGCGGGCAAAATCAGCCTCAAATGCATCAAGGTTCGGACCAGCGGGCGCGATCCAGTTCTGGCGAAAGGCCTGAGTAACGAACACCTCTTCGGCTGCACCCATATGGGGCGGCGACAACAGCAACGTAGCGTCAATCTGGCTGCGCAGCACCAGCCCTACCGGGCAGCCCTGCATATCCAATTGCACAATTTCCTGCACCGGATGGGCAGTAAAAAGCGCCTTGACCTGCGCCTCACTGGCGTCTTGCGGCAGGCTTACTGGGGGGGCGCATGGATCTGGTAAATCAGCTATTTTGGTTTCCAACGTGAACCCCGACAGCAGATACCTGCGCACATCACCATCACTCAATGTACGGCAAAGCCGACCCTGTGCATCAACCACAAGACAGATTTTTACAGACGCAGTATCCAGCGCCGCCATCGCTGCACGCACATCCGTCTGCCCGGAAATGATCTGACCCTGCTGCATTACCGATATTCCTTGTAAAACTCCTAAAAAATCCATCTGCCCATCACGCTATCTTTTTGCATCAAAGGCTATTGCGTCTCAGCACCTTACCCACTGTACCCCACAAGACACGGAGGTAAAGGCCGATGCTGCGGTGTTTCACCCATTCCAGATCAAGCACAGTACGGCTGGGAATATCTGTCACATTAGAGCTGATCTGTGCCAGCCCCGTAATCCCGGGACGCGCCACATGCCGGTCAACCCATTCCTGAGGCGTGTAATCAGAGACCTGCACAGGCACGTCCGGGCGCACACCCACAAACGACATATGTCCCTGCAGCACATTAATCAACTGCGGCAGTTCATCAACATGGATAGGACGTAGGATGCGACCCGCTTTGGTGATCCGCGGATCGTTCGGCACTGTTGTTTGAAACTGGTTCCGTGCCGCCGCAGTGCCTTGGATGCCCTGCGCCGCCTGCGCCCCATCAAACCGGGCCGGATCGACAAACATCGTGCGGAATTTGATAATCCTAAACTGCTTGCGGTCACGGCCAACACGTTGCTGATAAAACAACGGATTTTGGCGGTCCTCAAGATATATTGCCGCAGCGGCGACACCCATGGGGATCGCCAGAACATTCAAAGCCAGTATTGCAAGAGCGATGTCGCATAGCCGCAAAAGCGGGTCTGTATAAAGGGCTGCGCGGGTTTGGGGGGATGGGTTTGGGGTCATTTTTATTCTCTAATACGTCATACGTTTCGACAGATGGGCGGGATCCAGTACAAGCCTCTGTAAAAGCGCACTCAGATATACATGGGCCTGACCATCGCCATAAAGGTTTTCAAATGGGCCCGTCAACTTTGTCGCTTTGTAAAAGGCCGATGCGAGGGTCGCAGGATCTATCTGAGGGCAATCCACCACGTTTTTGTTGCGCTGCCGCGCGTCCTGCCGGGTGCCAATGTTCAAACAGGGTAAATCAAAGCTGGCACTTTCGATGATCCCAGAAGAGCTGTTACCAATCAGCATGTCAACATGCGCCAGCGTGCGCAGATAAGCGGGGCGGCTCATGTGGTCGCAAATCACAAAGCCGGGCAATGCTGTAGCCGCCCGGTCCAATACCGCGTCGATCGCAGCCCCGCCCGCATCGGAATTGGGCCGCATCAGAATACCTGCACAATCGCGTGCTGCCAGCAGATCGACAATTATTTGCATCTGCGCACCAGCTGCTGTTGCTTCCTGCACCACCGGGTGAAACATCACTAGAATATGATGCCGGGCGGCCGGCACACCAAAAGTCCGGCCCAGCCATGCGGGATCGTGGTCAATGCCCTCGGTCAATCCCACCAGCCCCGGCGCGCCCACTACCCAGACATGAGCGGGATCTTCGCCCATGCGAGTCAGGCGGGTCGCGGCTTCCTGCGTGGCGGTGAAATGGTAATGGCTTAGCTTGGAAATGGCGTGGCGCAGGCTTTCATCTAGCGTGCCAGACACTTCGCCGCCATGCAGATGTGCCACTGGTAAGCCCAGATGTACCGCCGCCAGCGCCGCTGCCAACATTTCCCCTCGGTCGCCCAGCACCAGCACCAGATCGGGGGGCGTGCGGTGCCACAGGCGCAAAAAACCTGCCAGTTCCTCGGCAAGGGCATGGCCCATCTCGGCACCGTCATGCCCAGTCAGGGTAACGGGAATGTCGGCAACAACCGTCAGGCCCGCATCAATGATATCTGCGCGTGTATCCCCATATTGAGCAATCAAATGCTGCCCGGTGACAACCACCCCGATGTCAAAACTCGGCTGTGCGGCCAGATGTTGCAGGCTTCGGGCCATCAACCCAAAATCGGCGCGACTGCCGGATACGTAATGGATTTTTCGAGGCGTGATATTCACAAAGAGAACCCATCATCAACGATGATGTTTTGACCGGTTACATACAGGGACTGATCTGACAGAAGGTAGATCAGGGTGCCAGTGAGATCGCTGGCATCCAGCATTCCCTTTTGTCCGCAATAGGCATTATAGGCCGCCAAAAAACTGGCCGGTTGGGCATCCGCTATACCGCCAGGGCTGAGCGCATTCACCCGCAGACCGGCCTTTTTGTAGGTCTGTGCGAAATAACTGGTAAGATGCAAAATACCAGCCTTGATTGCAGCATATTCGACGGGCATCGTCATTAACGTGCCTGCATAAACATCAAACCGGGGGGCCATGACCCCATAGATCGACGACATATTAACGATGCTACCGCCGCCTTGGTTTTTGAAGTATATGGCGAACTGCTGCATGCTCAAGAAATATCCCCCCAGATGCATCCCAGTATTTTCAACAAAATCGTCATAGGTCACGTCCTCAAGGCCACGTCCATAACGCGTGTTGCGCGGATATGCATTGTTGACCAGTCCGTTAATCCGGCCATGGTCCGCCTCTGCTGCGCCGATGAGGGCCGTGATAGACGCCTTGTTGGTGATGTCGCTAAAATACGCTACGGCTTTTCCAGCGAACTCTGCATTCAGCGTGGCGGCAAGGGCTTCGGCTGCTTCCAAATCGCGCTCTGCAATTATGACTTTTGCACCTGCTGACGCCAACGCCCGACAAAAGGCCCTGCCGATCACCCCAGCACCGCCCGTGACCACAATCACCTTGCCATCAAGCATATTTCTATTCCTTTTGCTGCGCGGCCATCAGCATCGCCACGATCTCAAAATCCAATGGTGAATCCACATCGACAGAGCGTTCTTCGGGCATCTCAAACAGGCGTGTATGAGGACCAAAAACACTGTCCATCTTAAACAGATCCGCTCGGTGCCACGCATAGATTGATGCATTCATGTCAAAACACTCGGGCGCATCCTGACGCCGCACCACATTAACATCCAGCGTCTTGGACAAGGCGGGGCGGCCTTCTGCCGTTACTTCCACAAGATTGAAATACGGGGATCGGCGGGCCGGGGCACCAGTAATCACATTGCTGGTATCGGGCTCGGCCAGCATATCGACCACAGCAATGATATCGCCTGTTGTGCGCAAAGGAGAGGTTGCATCAAGATCGACGATCTGATCAAACGCCACTCTGGCCTGCGCTTCGGCCTCCGCAACGCAATGGCGGATCGCAGGAATTTTTGGGGCCCGGTCCGTCGCCATATTATCGGGGCGCTGCACAAGAATTGTGGCTCCCGCTTGGGCGGCGGCCTCAAGGATTGTAGGGTCATCGCTACTGACGGCCAACGCATCGAACAAACCGGTTTCCAGCGCACGCAATACCGAATGCGCAATTAGCGGTAGGCCTGCGACCATCCGAACATTCTTGCCCGGCACCCCCTTGGAGCCCCCACGCGCGCAGATTGTGCATACACGTTTCAATGTGAAACCCAAGTTCTTGTTTCACTGGCAGTTTCAATGGCCGCAATAAGGTCCATGACATCCAGTCCTTCGCGTGCGGTCGCGCACATCTTTGCATTCCCGCTCAACATCTCAGTGTGCATCGCATCATAGGTAACGTCGCGCTGTGTAGAAATCATTTCAATCTCGGTATCTATAGCAAAGCTGCCGGCTACTAGGTCGACGCGGATTGTATGATGCTTGGTGTTGACCAGTATTTCTCGGCGGCTGACCCGGTCAAGATAATTAAGTTGAAGGCTTACAAGAGGGCAGCGCGGGGTATCCATCATTACCATGAAACAATCATCGCTGGTGATTTCCAGATCACTGACACGGCCGCCCTGTGCCGTCAGATGTCGCCACCCCCCCAACAGCCAAATGGTGTAATCAAGATCATGACTGAGATCGCGCAAGACTCCGCCCCCTTGTGACCCAGAAGCGGAATAACTTTGGCGGTAATCCGTGCCGGGACGCCATGTCGGCAGGTATTGCCCGACATAAACCTGAAATGAACAGATTTTCTGCCCTGCCAATGCCTCTCTGAGACGCGCGATCAGGGGATGTAGCCTTAGGTTATAAGCAACATTCAAGGCCGCAAACTGGTGATCCGGCAACGGGTTGAGGTGATCAAATAGCGGTTTTTCCACCAAAACAGACCCTGTAAACCCGGCAGATGCCAGATCTTGCAGATTGCCCGCATGTTCATGTGTCTGGCTGGCCAGCACAACATAATCGGGTGCAAATTCAGCCAAGGCCTGTGTGAGGGTCGAAAATAAAGGCTGCACGTCCACCTCACGCCGGCTACAAACGCCCACGTCACACCCCAAAGCGGCCAGTCGGCGCATATGCCGCTGCCCGATCGACCCATAGCCCACGACTAACGCGCTGCGGTTTAGAAGCGCCTCAGAGATCAATACAATTCTCACGTTCCCATACGGAATAATGCTGCAAATAAGAGCTCCATTCTTCGT
>NZ_JBELFI010000116.1:0-7671 GCF_042093035.1 Yoonia sp.
CAAAGGTTGAGCAAACTCTACATTAAACTGAGGGAAGATTCGGGGGGCAGGTCAGCGCGATTGCCAATGTCGTGAATGTTGATGCCACGTCGTATGACGTTTTGGTGGATCATTCCGAAATGGGTGCTGGTTGGGCCACGGAGGCCAATGCTGTCACCGAGACGACGACGCCGCAGATCGAGCGGATTTCCATCCCGCTGCATGAGCTTTCCGCGCTCCCAAAGGCGTCTCAGCGATTGTTGGATGACAGTGCGTTTGACATTGAAGGCTGGCTTGCGGGTCGGATTGCAGACAAGTTTGCCCGTTCCGAGGCGATGGCGTTTATCAGTGGTGACGGTGTTGATAAGCCTACAGGTATGTTGACCTACGGCGCAGTTCAGGATGACATCTGGACCTGGGGCAACCTAGGGTATGTGGCCTCTGAGACGGCTGGTGGCATTACACGCGCTGATCCGATTGTGGATCTCGTCTATGCGCTGGGTGCGGAGTACCGGGCCAATGCCAGCTTTGTCATGAATTCCAAAACTGCGGGTCATATCCGCAAGCTCAAGGATAATGACGGGCGGTTTGTCTGGGTAGATGGTTTGGCCATGGGTGAGCCTGCGCGCCTGATGGGGTATCCCGTGCTGATTGCTGAGGACATGCCGGATATCGCCGACAATGCGCTCGCGATTGCCTTTGGCGATTTCCGCGCTGGCTATACGGTCGCTGAACGCCCTGATCTGCGGGTGCTGCGTGATCCGTTCTCTGCCAAGCCCCATGTCCTGTTCTATGCCACCAAGCGTGTGGGTGGTGCTGTCAGTGATTTTGCAGCCATCAAGCTGATGAAGTTCGCAACAAGCTAACCCTTGTTGTGTCTGAGGGATGTCGCGTCACGCGCGCCCTCACCCCCGGGCGCTGACCAAAGACAGGCCTTCGCATTGTCTAGCTGTTCCCTTCCGTCCGAGCAATGCGGAGGGCGGATGCGCCCGGGGTCCAATTTAAGAATTTCGGAGCTTTTCCATGATGTTAGTCGAAGAGACCACCGTGCCCGTAGCTGCACTCGCGGTCAATCAGTTCAAAGACCATTTGCGCCTTGGTTCGGGGTTTGCCGACGACAGCATTCAGGATGGTTTGCTGGAAGGGCATCTGCGCGCGAGTATGGCGGCCATTGAGGCGCGTACCGGTAAGATTTTGATTGAGCGAACGTTTAGCTGGACCCTGACGGCCTGGCGAGATGCCCGCAGGCAGCCGCTGCCGGTCTCGCCAGTCAGTGCGATTTCTGAAGTCAGCTTCATGGACCAGAATGGCGTTGTCACTCCGATTGATCCCGACCTCTGGTACTTGGAGCCTGACGCGCAGCGCCCAAGCCTGCAGCCGATTGGAAGCTGCCTGCCGTCAATTGCGCCGACTGTTTCTGTCAAGATTGGCATGGTGGCTGGTTTTGGACCCGCCTGGGATGATTTGCCCGCTGATCTGGCGCAGGCTGTGTTGTTGCTGGCGGCGCATTTCTATGAGTTTCGCTTTGATGTATCCCGCGCCGCTCCGCCGTTGCCGATAGGTGTGCTTGCGCTGATTGAACGCTACCGGACCGTGCGCATGTTCATGGGTGGCCGGGTATGACCGCGCCTTTGTTGAACCGCGCGCTTGTGCTTGAGGCCCCTGTCAAGACGGCTGATGGTGCGGGAGGATATGCCCGCAATTGGTCTCCGCTTGGCATGCTTTGGGCCGAGCTGAAGGCAGGGACAGGGCGCGAGGTTGGACTTGGTGCTGCACCTGTGTCGCGTGTGCCGTATAGGATTATCGTTCGTGCCGCGCCCTTTGGCGCGCCGTCCCGCCCTGAGGTCGGGCAGCGGTTTCGAGAGGGGAACCGGATTTTTCATATCAATGCGGTGGCTGAAAAAGACGCTCATGCGCAGTTCTTGACCTGTCACGTCGATGAGGAGGTCGCGGCATGAGCTATGGTGTTTCTGCTGCCCTGCAACGCGCGGTTTTCGCGTCTTTAACATCCGACGCGCGGCTGACCGCGCTTGTCGGGGCAGATATTTTCGATGCACTTCCAAGTGGTCCGTTGCCACCGCTTTATGTGGTTTTGGGGGCTGAGGATGTACGTGATGCCTCTGACAAGACCGGGGCCGGTGCGACCCATACGTTTACAATTTCTGTTGTCACACAAAGCGCAGGATTTGCCGCCGCCAAAGAGGTCGCCGGTGCTGTCAGCGACAATTTGATTGGCGCCCCACTGGCATTGGATCGCGGGGTACTGATTGCCCTTTATTTCTACAAGGCCAAGGCCGCCCGTGTTGGTACGGGCACCCTGCGGCAGATCAACCTGATTTTTCGTGCCCGCGTTGCGGACGACACGTAACCAACCAAATTTTGCAAGGAGTACGCGGCATGGCTGCACAAAATGGCAAGGACCTTTTGGTCAAGATCGACATGACCGGCGATGGTCTGTTTGAAACGGCGGCAGGTCTGCGTGCGACGCGGTTGAGCCTGAATGCGGAGACGGTTGATGTCACCAGTCTGGACAGCACTGGCGGTTGGCGCGAGTTGCTGGGTGGCGCCGGTGTCAAGACGGCTGCGATTTCGGGCTCTGGCGTCTTTAAGGATGCGGACACTGACGAGCGGGCGCGTCAGATTTTTTTCGACGGTGAGACCCCTGATTTTCAAGTGATTATCCCTGGTTTCGGAACGATTGAAGGGCCGTTTCAGATTGCCTCTATCGACTATGCCGGATCGCATAATGGCGAGGCGACATATGAGTTGTCGTTGGCCTCTGCCGGGGCGCTGACCTTTGTGGCGCTGATTTGATGGCGAACCCCTGGGCTGGAGAAGTTTCGATTGAAATCGATGGCGTGCCGCATGACTGCAAGCTGACCTTGGGTGCTTTGGCGGCACTTGAAGCCGGGTTGGCTACCGGCTCTCTTGTGGAACTTGTCCGCCGCTTTGAGGGGAGTGCGTTTTCCAGCGCCGATGTCATGGCTGTTGTTGTTGCTGGCCTGCGCGGGGGTGGCTGGCGCGGGACTGCCGCTGATCTGATGACGGCTGAGATCTCTGGCGGGCCGATTGGTGCTGCAAAGGCTGCGGCCCAATTGCTGGCCCGCGCCTTTGAGGCGCCGGAATAGCCACATGGATTGGCGAGGACTTATGCACGCAGGATTGCATCAATTGCGCCTGACGCCTGCGGATTTTTGGGCACTTACGCCTGTAGAATTGCAAGTGATGCTTGGACTGGAGGGAGGGATCGCTCCGATGGGGCGTGGCCAGTTTGATGCGCTTTTACGTGATTTTCCGGATTTGAAGAGGGACGAATGAGATGGATGAACTCGATCGATTGAGTGACCTGGAGAGCGATGTTTCAGCGCTTGAGCAGACTTTGGGCGATACCGCACAGGTCACGGCAGCGTTTGAGGCCCAGCTTCGCGATGTGCAAGGGACTTTGGTGCAGACCACACAGGATTTGGGTCAGTTGGAGCGCGGGTTTTCGCGTGGGTTGCGCACGGCATTTGATGGGCTGGTTCTTGATGGCCGCAGCTTGACGGATGTTCTCTCCGGGTTGGCCGACAAGATGAGCAGTACGGTCTATGGTGCCGCTGTCAGTCCTGTTGCAGACAAGTTTGGTGGGTTGCTTGCGCAGGGCGTCGGTGCCGCAATGTCCGGCCTGTTGCCTTTTGCTGATGGCGCGTCATTTTCCCAAGGTCGCGTCATGCCTTTTGCCAAGGGCGGTGTCATCGGCTCACCTACGACCTTTCCCATGCGTGGCGGCACTGGCTTGATGGGAGAGGCGGGGCCTGAGGCGATCATGCCATTGGCCCGTGGACCTGATGGTAGCCTTGGTGTGCGCGGCGGCGGCGGTGCTGTGACCGTGAATATGAATATCAGTTCCCCCGATGCCGCCAGTTTCCAACGTAGCCGTAGCCAGATTGCAGCACAGATGTCGCGCGCGCTCAGCCGCAGCCAGCGTTACCAATAGGAGCCATGAGATGACATTTCATGAAGTAAGATTTCCCACGTCGCTGAGTTTTGGCGCATTGGGTGGACCGGAGCGCCGCACGGAGATTGTCACGCTCGCCAATGGCTTTGAAGAGCGCAATACCCCCTGGGCCCATGGTCGCCGCAAGTATGATGCCGGGATGGGGTTGCGATCTTTGGATGATGTGGCCCGATTGATTGCGTTCTTTGAGGCACGTCAGGGCCAATTGATCGGCTTTCGTTGGAAGGACTGGGCGGATTATCGATCGTGCCTTCCCTCAGAGGAGCTGGATGCCGATAACCAGTTGATTGCTGTGGGTGACGAGCAGACGACAGCGTTTCAACTGATTAAGACGTATCGCTCCGGTGAGACCAGCTATGACCGCCCGATCACCAAGCCGGTGACTGGCTCTCTGCGGGTCTCGGTTGGGGGTGTGCCAGTTCAGGAAGGTGTGTCCTATGAGGTTGATGCGGCGTTGGGCCGACTGAATTTTGTTGATCCGCCTGATGCGAACGCGGAAGTGCGCGCGGGTTTTGAATTTGATGTGCCTGTGCGCTTTGATACCGATACGATTCTTACCTCAATGTCGCGGTTCCAAGCCGGAGAAGTGCCTGATGTCCCTGTCGTGGAGATCAGGCTATGAGCGCCGCTGACTTATATGACCATCTGGCTGGCGGTGTCACGCATACCTGTACCTGCTGGGCTGTGACCCGTCGTGATGGTGTCACCTTTGGCTTTACGGATCATGACAGGCCTTTGCGGTTTGAAGGGCATGCGTTTCAGCCGGAGGGCGGTATGACCGCCCGCGCTTTGTCGAGCAGTGTCGGGCTTTCGGTGAACAATACCGCAGCCCTTGGTGTTTTGTCGTCGGCGGCTATTGAAGAAACTGACATTCTGGCCGGTCGCTATGACGGCGCCGAAGTTATGACTTGGCGCGTGCGCTGGGACGATGTTGATGCGCGCGTTCTCCAGTTTCGCGGCACGATGGGTGAAATCACGCGGGGTGCAGGAGGCTTTGAGGCTGAATTGCATGGTTTGACTGACGCGTTGAACCAGCCGCAGGGACGATCATACCTGACATCTTGCAGCGCAATCTTGGGAGACGCGGCTTGCGGATTTGATCTGGATGATCCGGCTGTCGGGTTCGCGTATGACTTGCCAGAGGAGCATTCCGGGCAAATGCTGGTGCTTGAGGCCCCCGATTTGACCAGCTACGCGGATGGTTGGTTTGTCCACGGCATTTGTGAGGTTGTGACCGGCGCGGCCAAAGGTATGATCGCGGCCATCAAAGGCGATCAGTTGACGCAGACAGGGCGTCAGCTCACGCTTTGGTCTGAGTTTGCCGTGCCGTTGCCAGCTGGCAGTCGTCTGCGCGTCGTTGCAGGCTGTGACAAGCACGCTAAAACATGTGTTGAAAAATTTTCTAACCTGCTGAACTTTCAAGGATTTCCAGATATCCCCGGCGAGGATTGGTTGGTCAGCGCTCCGCGTTCAGATCAGGCCAATACCGGCGGTAGTCGTATCCGATGAGCGCTGACGCAGTTGCATTGGCCCGGCGTTGGCTAGGGACGCCCTATCTGCATCAGGCGGCACTGAAAGATGTGGGTTGCGACTGTGCGGGGTTGGTTCGCGGTGTCTGGGCTGAGCTTTACGGTGCCCCTTTTCCGGAGGTCCCCGTCTATACTCCTGATTGGTTTGAGCCGCAGGGAGCGGATGGCTTGCTTGCGATATTGCAGCGCCACTTTCGTGCCGCACCCGTTGCGCCTTTGCGCCATGGCCGGCTTGTCGCGTTTCGAATGCGTTCGGGCGCGATTGCCAAGCATTTGGGCTTTGTGACGACAGATGGGCCGGATTTGCGTTTCATCCATGCCTATAGCGGGCACGGCGTTGTCGAAAGCCCGCTATCAGCCCCGTGGCGTCGCCGCATTGCGGCGCAGTTTTACTTCGAAAAAGGAGAATGACCGATGGCAACGATTGCGCTTGCAGCAGTAGGGGCGGCTCTTGGAGGCGCTGTTGGTGGGTCGGTTCTTGGCCTTTCCATGGCGACGATTGGTCAGGCGGCAGGTGCTGCGATTGGCCGAAGGATCGACCAGCAGGTCATCGGCGCCGGCAGTGCGGCTGTGGAAGGGCCGCGCATTGACCGCTTTCGTCTGACCGGTGCCACCGAGGGCGCTGATGTCCAGCAGGTTTATGGCCGGATGCGCATTGCCGGACAGGTGATATGGGCGTCTCAGTTCAAGGAAAGCACAACGACCACCCAAGGCACCAGTGCGACCCCGACGGTGACGACTTATCAGTATAGTCTCAGCCTTGCCTTGGCGCTTTGTGAGGGGGAGGTCAGTCGGATCGGGCGTATCTGGGCCGACGGGTCGGAGATTTCGCCTGAAAGTCTGAATATTCGCTTTTATTCGGGGACTATGGATCAGTTGCCTGATCCCAAAATATCGGCAATCGAAGGTGCCGAAAACACGCCTGCCTATCGTGGCACTGCCTATGTTGTGATCGAGGATATGGCGCTCGATCAATTTGAGAACCGGATCCCGCAGCTGACATTCGAGGTCTTTTCTGCCGCCCCAGCATCGCAAGGTGATGTGATGGCCCGGATTACCGGGGCTGTGCTCGCACCATCAGCGGGGGGGTATAGTTTGGCGACCTCGCAGCTTTTTTTCTCCAGCGGGTTTGGCGCGCAACGCGCTGTGAATACCAATACACCGTTGGGGGGCAGTGATTTTTCGGTGGCGCTTGATGCAATGGTCGGAGATTTGCCTCGCTGTGGATCAGTTGTCTTGCCGGTTGTCTGGTATGGCAACGATTTGCGCTGTGGGCAGTGCCAGGTGGTGCCGATGGTCCGGTCGTCAGAGGGCGATGCGTCGGGCATGTTGTGGCGTGTGTCAGGTTGGACCCGGCAAGCATCCGCCACATTGCCGGACATTGACGGCTTGCCGATCTATGGCGGCACACCGGCTGATGAAGCGGTCAAAGAAGCCATAGGGGCACTGAATGCCCGTGGTTTGAAAGCAGTGGTGCAGCCTCGTCTGCTGATGACGCAACTGGAGGGTAATGCGCTCCCAGATCCTTACGGCCAGACAGAGCAAGCTGCACAGCCGTGGAGCGGGCTCATTACTGCCTCTGTCGCTGCGGCGCTGGGCGGTGCCATAGATGGGACGGCTGCCGCGGATGCAGAGGTTGCGGCATTCTTTGGTTTTGCGGAGGCTTCGGATTTTTCAACCTCATTAGGGCAAATAGACTACACTGGTCCGTCGCAGGGTGGATACCGTCGGTTTATTTTGCACTATGCTAGGCTTTGCGCGGTGTCTGGTGGCGTTGATGCATTTTGCATCGGGACGGATCTTGCCGGTCTGACCCATATCCGCGGAGCTGATGGCGGCTTTCCTGCTGTTGCGGCGCTGCGCGTTCTGGCGGCGGATGTCCGGTCTATTTTGGGTGCCAGTTGCAAGATCACCTATGCCGCGGACGGGGATGAGTTTTGCGGCTACACGCCAGAGCGGACAAAGGATCGCTTGTTTCCGCTTGATGCGCTTTGGGCTGATCCGAACATCGATTGTATCGGTGTCAATGCGCGCTGGGCCTTGGCTGATTGGCGCAAAGGTGAGAGCCATCTGGATGCGCATTTCGGCAGCATTTACAATCAAGACTATCTGACCGCCAATGTTGCAGGAGGGCAGGGGTATGATTGGCAATATGAGAGCGCCCAT
>NZ_JBELFI010000117.1:0-7568 GCF_042093035.1 Yoonia sp.
GTTTTCCCAACCGGCCATTTCCATGTCATTCAACCCGATGATCCCGATGTCTGCGGGCACCTTGAGGCCGTTGTCCTTAATCGCAGAGAGCGCGCCGATTGATAGCACGTCGTCACCGCAGAAATACGCCTCAGCCGGCGGGTTTTCGAGTAGGCGCAGCATCTCTGCCCTGCCCGCCTCGAACGAATAGTTGGTGGCGTAGCTGCAACTCCAGTTGACGGTCGCATCCGCTGCGACGATCTCTGCAAAGCCCGCAAATCGGTCCTGGGTGGAGGTCGCCGTTTCCGGCCCGCCAAGAAATGCCACCCGCTTGTAGCCGCGCGCCAGCAAGGTCTGTGCAGCCATGCGACCGGCCTCGATATTATCGATCCCGAGTACATTGACCTTGGGGTTTGCAGATTGACGCCCAAATGAATGGACAACCGGAACACCCGCATTCTTGAAGCCTTCCGCGAAGCTTGCAGGCAAGGTCGAGGACGCAACGATCACCCCGTCAACCGAATAAGCCCGCAGCATCCTGATGGAGGCTTCGGGGCTGACCTCATCTGTCAGGTTCACCAGCAACGGCCGCAATCCGCGCGCCTGCAATCCCTTGGTTAACAGGTCAAACACTTCTAGAAAAATCGGGTTGTGGAAGTTGTTTGAAACCAGCCCGATGAGCTTCGTCCGCCCTGTCGTCAGCGATGACGCTAACGCATTCGGACTATAGCCCAACGCATCAGCCGCCTTTTCCACCTTGGCGCGGGTCTTGCTCGAAACAGAGGCCCCTTCCGTGTAGGTCCGCGACACCGCAGAGCGGGACACCCCCGCGCGTTCCGCCACATCTTTGAGCGTGACCGCCACTACTTGCCCCTCTTCTCTTCTTTGGCTTGCGCCGCCACAGCCTCCCAATCGGCTGTGATGAATTTGTAGGTGGCCATGCCCCCCAAACCAAGAAAGATGATGCCCCAGAAGGCCTCGCCGTTCGCGATCTCAAAAAATGCCCAAAGAACCGGCACCACTGCCGCCGCGACCCGCCGCCACATGGGCAGAAAGAACGGCACCGCCAGATCGAAGAACTTCGGTTTGCTAGGCGGCGCCTTCATATTCGGCCCCGGTTTTTGCGCCCGTGATATAGGCCACAACGTCCTGACCGTCCGTGTCCTCTTTGTTGAGGTTGGCCACAATGCGCCCGCGCCGAAAGACAATGATCCGGTCCACCAGATCAAAGACCTGACGCATGTTGTGCGACACAAGGATCAGGCTCTCACCCTGGTCTTTGAGCGTACGCACGATGTTTTCCACCTGCGCCGTTTCCTGCACGCCCAAGGCGGCCGTTGGCTCGTCCATGATGGTCAGCTTGCTGGCAAAGGTCGCCGTGCGCGCGATGGCCACACATTGGCGCTGGCCACCGGACATATTGGCGATGGTGTTCTTGATGTTGGGGATTTTCACGCCCGTCTTCACCAAGCCCGCCAATGTGTCATCGCGCATGGATTTATAATCCAACAGGCGGAACGGCCCCAACCAATCAAACTTCGTCTTTTCACGACCCAGAAACAGGTTATCGGGCACATTGAGGTCATCCGCCAACGCGAGCGTTTGAAACACCGTTTCAATACCCGCTTCGCGCGCATCCAAGGGGCCCGAAAAGCTCACCTCGCTACCGTCAAAAATAACGGTGCCACGGGTGCGTTGTTCCACACCTGTGATCTGGCGCACGAAGGTCGATTTCCCGGCCCCGTTGTCGCCCATGATCGCCACATGCTCGCCGCGTTCAAGCGTGAAATCCGCATCTTCGAGTGCGTGCACACCACCATAGTGCTTTGTAAGACCTTTGGTCTCCAGAATGATATCTGACATTTCCTAGGCCCCCTTTATGCCCGCGCCGCTGCGCGTTTTTGTTGCCATTGATCGAGTGCAACAGCACCGACGATAATCATACCCAGCACCATTTCCTGATAGAACGCACCTAGGCGCAGAAAGGTGAAGCCGGAGGTAATCACACCAATAATCAGCGCACCAATTACCGTGCCGATAATCGAGCCGCGCCCACCAAAGAGCGACACGCCGCCGATCACGGCCATGGCAATCGCCTCCAGCTCATAGGACAAGCCCATACCAGATTGCGCCGTGAGGTTCTTTGACGTCAGGATCACAGCCGCCAGACCCGCAAGCATCCCCGCGATCACGTAAACCAGCACCAAATGGCGCGGCACATTGATGCCCGACATCCGCGCGGCCTGCTCATTGGAGCCGATAGCGTAAGTGTGTTTGCCGTAAACGGTGTAGTTCATAATGAGGTGGAACAGCACCGCGAGCGATAGGAAGATAATCACGGGCATCATGCCAGCGCCGATCTTTGCATAGCTTTCGGTCGGGAATGACACCGGGTTGCCCAGCGACCACCACTGCGCCACACCACGCGCGAAAAGCATCATGCCAAGCGTCGCGATGAAGGGCGGGATGCGTGAATAAGCAACAAGAATGCCGTTGACCAAACCCGCCAAAAAACCGACGCCTAGACCGACGAAGATCGGTACGATGACGGGTAGATCAAGCGCCCACTCACCAAAGATTGCCTTTGGGTTTGGGTTGCCGTTGACCATTGCAACCTGCGCGAAGCTCATCGCGATCATCGCGGTTGCGCCGACGACTGAGCCGGATGATAGATCAATACCCGCCGTTATGATCACCTGCGTGACACCAATGGCGATAATGCCGATAATGGCGACCTGAATGATAATAATGCGCAGGCGCGCTTCATTAAAAATGCTGTCAAAGCGGTCTCTTGAATCAAACAACAGGCTTTGACCCATGAAAATCGCGCCCAGAATTTCGAAGATGATAATGATCAGGATCAAGGCCCCGAACACGTTCAGCTCGTTTGGCCATGACCGTTTGGATTTATCGAACGTCAGACCTCCGACACCATCGCTACTCTCAGACATTGTGTTGACCCTTCCCTATTCTTGGCGCGTGATTTTTATCGCTTGTGGTGCAAGGGCAGTCGCCCGCCCTTGCGCAATCGCTTCGACGTAAGCCGTGCTTACTGGATGAAGTCCGCGAGGTTCTCAGGTGTGACCAGCTTGAACGGGATGAAGACTGTTTTGTCGACGTCGTCGCCGTTGACCAGTGCTATCGCTGTTTCAATGGAGCCAGCGCCTTGACCTGCAAGGTCTTGGAACACCGTCACGTCCATATCGCCTGCGGACATGGCAAGCAGCGCGTCGGATGTCGCGTCAACACCACCGACGACGACGTCATCCATGGAAATGCCGGAGGCTTTCATCGCCTGAATAGCACCCAGTGCCATTTCGTCGTTGTTACCAAAGACCGCGTCGAATTCATCGCCGGAAGACAACCAGTTTGTCATCAGGTCGTTGGCTTCGTCGCGCGACCAGTTCGCTGTCTGCTCATCGATGATGGTGATGAAATTACACATATCCATGCCGATCACGTCATGGAAGTCCTTGGTCCGCTGAACGGCGGCCTGGTTGGACAGCTGACCGACCAGAACATACGCGCGCGCACCACCAGCTTTGCCTTCAGCGCGCAGCTGACGACACATCTGGAATGCGGCCAAAGTACCGGATTCGATCTCGTTGGATGCAACAAAGGCCTGGCCGTCGGGCAATGTGTCCATGTTGACAGGCTGACGGTTGACGTAAACCAGTGGGACACCAGCCGCTGCCGCTGCGTTTGACATCGCCTCAGTTGCGTTTGTGTCAACGGCGTTCACGATGATCGCATCAACACCAGACGCGATGAAGTTGTTGATCTGGTCAAGCTGCTTGGCCACATCATCAGTTGCGTCTTCCATCTGCAGGCTGACTTCGTCGCTTGCATCGTCGTAAGCTGTCATGCCGTTGCGCATCACGGTCAATCCGTTGTCGTCGAAACGTGCAACAGACACACCGATTTGCAGCTCTGCCATCGCAGTTGTGCCCATCATGAGCGTTGTAAGGCCAGCGGCCAAAAGGATCTTTTTCATTGTTTTCCTCCCAATGATCGTGCCCGGCACACGGTTATTAATCCGGGACCTCTGTCTGAGGCGATTGGTTCATGACGCCACGCCCACCGCAGGTGCGGTCAGTTGCGACGTCATGAATGCGATGGACCCGGCCAAAGTGGCGGTCGGATCGGTCATTTGGTGTATTTCGGGCGCAAAGGCCTCAAAAGAAGCAGGACCATCAAAACCGGCCTCTGCGAACGCGCGTAATTGTGCGATATTGCCCAAGCGATCGTCGCCAAACACGAGCCCGCGATGGGCATCGGTCATGGCGTTGGTACTGATGTCACGATCAGCAACGCCCGAGATATGAAGAAGCGCCGTAAGTTCGGGGTAGATCTGGGTATCACCGGACAGGTGGTGGTGGAACGTGTCGTGGATCATCGCAAAGCAAGCCGGATGCCGAATGTCCGCCAGCACCCCCGACACATCCGCCTTATGGCGCAGCGTACTTTGAATGAAGCCAAGCGGCTCAATCAGGCCAATCACGCCGTGATCCTCTAAAACCGGTTGCAAGACTGTCAGCGCATCGCGTAGCAAAACGCGCTGTTGCGCGCGCGTAATCTGCTTTGGTGACACCTGCGGGATCAACGCCACACCTGCTGCGCCGCAACGGGCCGCGGTTTCGATCAATCGCGTTACATCCACCAGCTTTTCGTGTGGATCCACGTTGAACGCGGTCACTTCGGCCAAAGCGAAAATCTGCAAACCTGCAGCATTCACACGGTTTGCAAAGCTCTCTGGCGTCTCATTGTCGAACAAAGGCACGTCAAGATCATTGCGCAGCTCAATTCCGGCACAGCCAAGCGACGCTGCCATCGCCACAAGCTCCCGCCCCGACTTACGCGGTAATGTCATATGATTAAGGCCCAATGGCAGCATTGGCAGTAACGTTCCCCCTTGGTCGCGTCGCTTACTCTAACCGCGATTCTTTTTTTTGCAACCGGTTGCATTAATTCACTTGCCGTGGCGTCAGCGAAGTTCCAACCGTTGCAAACATAGCCGTTGTAAAACGGCCCGCCCCTGCCGCATAAAGATGCACATGATCTTGAGCCGACGACGTATCTTTGCAGTTGTGGCATGCATCGCGCTTGGCATGGCGTTGGTGGGCGCTGCCGCTTTCCCCGGACTTGAGCGTCATTATATGCGTCAGCAAGCCGAACGGGACGCAGTACCTCTCAAGCTTGCGGTAGAAGGTCTAAGGGCCACGCTCGATCGTTACGCCCCCCTGCCCGCTTTGATTGCAGAACGCCCTCAGCTCACCGTTTTGTTGCGGGATCCGCAAAATGCGGTGGTTCAAGCAGCGGTGAACGAAGATTTGCGACAGACCGCCGCAACCGTTCGCGCATCGGATGTCTACCTTATGGATATCTCGGGACGCACGGTCGCGGCGGCATCCTACCGGGAGCCCGGCAGCTATGTGGGCCGCAACTTCAGCTACCAGAGCTATTTCACGCAAGCGCTCAACGGGGATTTGTCTAGTTTCTCGGTCTATGGGACGACAACCGGCGAACGTGGCTATTTCTACGCCGCCCCTGTCGAAGATGGCGAACGTATCATTGGTGTGCTGGCCATTAAATTCAACATTGCAGCATTCCAAAGCATCTGGCGAGGTGCGGAAAGTGACATTATGGTCGCCGACCGCAATGATTTTGTCTTTATGTCCTCACATCCTGAATGGCACTTCCGTGCGATCCGTCCGTTGAGTTCGGCAACCCGTCAGCAAATTGCCCAGAACCTGCAGTACCCCATCGACCGGATTGATCTGTTGCCGATCACAGCGACAGCACTCAGTGAGGAGGCCAGCCAAGTCTATATTGAGGGCGATACCCGTGAAAGTTTCGTGCTGACCACCCAACGCTTGAACGATCTTGACTGGACCATGTCATCACTTTCACCAACCCGACCTGCCACATTGAACGCCTTGCGCAGCTTGCTGATTGCGGGATTGGTGGTGGCGTTGGGACTGATCGGATTACTGGCCTATCTGCTGCGCCAAACCCGGCAGGCGGAGGCGCTGGCACAAGAACAACGCGCCAAAGCCGTGTTGGAGGACACTGTTGCTGCGCGCACCGCTGATCTGCAAACAGTCTTGGGCGATCTGCGCCAGACCCAAACGGACCTGATCCAGGCCGGAAAGCTTTCCGCCCTGGGGCAAATGTCCGCGGCCCTGAGCCATGAGTTCAACCAGCCGCTCGCGGCGGTCAAAACATATGCCGACAACGCGGGTGCCTTCCTTGATCGCGACCAGCCAAAGGCCGCGCGTGAAAATATCGCCCGCATTTCCAAGATGGCGGACCGGATGGCGACGATTTCTGCGCATCTGCGCAATTTTGCCCGCCGTCCCCAGCAAGCCACCGGCCCGCTTCTGCTCAACAGCGTTCTTCTGGATGCAATTGCGGTGACTGAAATGCGGCTGGCCTCTGAGGGCGGCCATATCGCCTATGATCCGCCCGAGAGGGAGGTCTGGGTGACAGGTGGCCACGTCCGTTTGCAGCAAGTGATCGTGAACCTTATCAACAATGCGCTTGATGCGATGGAAGGCCTGACCGACCGCCGCGTCCAGATTTGGGTGGAGGGTACAACTGTTTCGGTCAGGGACACAGGTGACGGGATTGAAGCCGCCAATGTTGAAAATATCTTTGATCCGTTCTTTACCACGAAATCCCCCGGCAAGGGTTTGGGTCTTGGTCTTTCGATCTCATTCAATATCGTTACGGATTTCGGCGGCACCTTGAGCGCGCGTAATCACCCCGAAGGCGGCGCTGTGTTTACCGTCACGCTAAAACCCGCCACACCCAAACAAATGGCCGCGCAATGAGCCAGACCGTGATTTTCGTGGACGATGAGGAAGAGCTCCGCAATGCCACCGCACAAACGCTGATGCTGGCGGCTTTGCCCGCCAAGGTCTTTGATCGCGCGGAGGTGGCGTTGGCCAAGATCAGTCGCGGTCTTGACGGGGTGTTGGTGACGGATATCCGGATGCCGGGCCACGACGGGCTTTGGTTGATGCGCAAGGCACTTGAGATTGATCCGGAGTTTCCGGTGATCCTTGTGACCGGGCATGGTGATGTGAACCTCGCGGTGCAATCCATGCGCGACGGGGCCTACGACTTCATTGAAAAGCCCTTTGCCCCATCGCTGCTTGTCGGCACAATCCAGCGCGCCTTGGACAAACGCCGCCTGACAATCGAGAACCGCGCATTGAAGCGTGAGGTCGGCGGCCGCGACAAGCTGGAAGCCCGCCTGATCGGCCGCTCCGACGCGATGGTGGCGTTGCGCAAATCTGTCAGGGCCATCGCTGCGACAGATGCCGATGTGTTGCTGACGGGGCCGACAGGTGCGGGAAAAGACCTGACCGCGCGGGCGATGCATGACTTGTCTGCGCGCGCGGCCCACCCCTTTGTCCATATCAATTGCGCGGCCTTGCCCGTCGATCTGGTCGAGACAGAGCTTTTTGGTCACGAAGTCGGGGCGTTTCCCGGCGCAATGCGCGCGCGCTTCGGCAAGTTTGAATGTGCGCGCCAAGGCACCGTGTTTCTTGATGGGGTTGACAGCCTGCCGGTCGCTATCCAGG
>NZ_JBELFI010000118.1:0-7504 GCF_042093035.1 Yoonia sp.
ATCATGCAGGCGAAGCCAAGGATGCGCATGGCGATGACGATCATGCAGGCGAAGCTGAAGGCGCACACGGCGATGAAGGCGGTGGCGATGTTGTTAAACTGACCCCCGAAGTCGCGAAAGAGGCCGGAATCCTGCTCGAGCAAGCTGAATTGGGTGCCTTGGGCGAATCCCTTAGTCTGCCAGCAGAAATCCGCTTTGACGCGGACCGGATGGCAAATGTCACGCCCAAAGTGAGTGGAGTCATCGACCGGCTTTTGGTTGGTGAAGGCGACACCGTTGCCTATGGAGATACGCTGGCACTGATCACAAGCCGCGAGCTTGCAGGGTTGAAATCGCAATGGATCATTGCGCAAACAAATGAAGTCCTTGCCGCACAGGCGTTGGAACGCCTGGAAGGTCTGTGGGCGCAAAAAATCACATCCGAGGCGAATGTCCAAACGGCCCGCGCAGAGCATGAATCGGCAAAGACCGAAAGTGAAGCCGCAGAAACCGAACTGCATGCCGTCGGAATTGATCACGCCGCTCTCGAAAAAATAGCCGCTGCTCAGGATGGCAACAATGCCAATGCCTATCTGACTGCACCACTTGCGGGAACAATTGTACGACGTGCGGCGACGCTGGGAGAAACGGTAACAGCCGGGGATTCCAGCGCCAAGGTGCTGTTCACGATTGTCGATGACAGCGTGGTTTGGGCCGATATCGCGGTTTACAAGCAAGACATCAGCCGCGTTCGCGTTGGCGCACCCGTTGCCTTGAAATCAGACGCAGGCGACGTCATCGCACAATCAACGGTGGCCTTTATTCTACCGGTTATTGATGAAGTGTCGCGCACGGCGACGGCGCGTGTCATCATCGACAACTCTGACAGAACCCTGACCCCCGGCCAGTTTGTGATTGCAGATCTCAGCGTCGGCAATGCCGCGGAGGTTTTGCGCGTGCCACAATCCGCCGTGCAACTGGTAGAGAACCGTCCGTCTGTTTTTGTCCCTGTTGACGGCGGGTTCGCACCGCGCGCCGTCATGGTCGGCACAACCGCTGGCGGCTATGTGGAAATCCGCACCGGGCTGGAGGAAGGCGACCTCTTTGTCTCTGACGGTGCCTTCACACTCAAAGCCCAACTTGAAAAAGACGCCTTTGGCGACGGCCACGGACATTAGGATAGCTGATTATGACTGATTTTATGCACCGCATCGCAGGCGGCTGGCTTTTGGCGGCCATTGCGGCTTTTGCGATGACGCTTGGCGGGCTTTTTGCGTTTCGCGCCTTGCCTGTTGATGCCTTTCCGGACGTGACACCCGCGCTGGTTCAGGTTTTCACCGAAACCGAAGGGCTCGCCCCCGAAGAGGTTGAACGCTATGTGACCTATCCGATCGAAACGGCGATGTCGGGCCTTCCGAAACTGAAAAACATGCGGTCGGTCTCCAACTTCGGGCTGTCGGTGGTGAACATCTATTTTGAGGACGGGACGGATGTCTATTTCGCCCGTCAGGTCGTGGGCGAGCGGCTCGCCGAAGCGCGTGGCAACATCCCAGACGGGTTTGGCGACCCGCAAATGGGCCCGATTTCAACCGGGCTTGGCCTCATCCTGTATTTCCGCCTGGAAGACCAGACCGGCGAACGCAACCTTGTCGAGATGCGCGAAATTCAGGATTGGATCGTCAAGTATCAGTTGCAGACCGTGGCGGGTGTCACCGAGGTTTTGTCCCTTGGTGGCTATGAAAAGCAATATCAGGTCAGGCTCGATCCCGATGCGCTGCTTGCCTATGATATTCAAATCGCCGATGTGATCAGCGCATTAGAGCGCGGAAACAAAACCGAAGGGGCGCAATTCCTCGAAATCGGATCCGAACAATACACGGTGCGCGGCGTTGGACTTGCCAAGACAATCTCTGATCTCGCAGAGATTGTCGTCAACGTGGAGGACGGGCGCACCGTGCGCGTGCGCGATCTGGGCCACATCATCGTTGGCGGTGGCGTTCGGCAAGGTCTTGCAACCGCCAATGGTGAAGGCGAAGTTGTCGCAGGGTTGGTTCTGAAACTTTATGGCACCAACACATCCGATGTCATCGCGCGGGTCCAGAAGCGCTTTGAGGAAATCAACGCAAGCCTGCCGGATGGTGTACTGGCGGTCCCCTACTATGATCAGGGAACGCTGGTAAACAAGGCCTCCGCAACCGTCACGACGGCGTTGTGGCAGGGGGCTGTACTCGTAGCGTTGGTGGTGTTTGTCTTCCTGGGCGGCTGGCGTCCCAGTCTGGTTGTGGTCCTGTCGATCCCGTTTTCCGTAGGTTTTGCGTTTATCGCAATGTACGTGCTCGGCATCAGCGCCAATCTGATGTCATTAGGGGGGGTCGCCATCGCCATCGGGATGATGGTGGATGGGGCGATTGTCATTTCTGAAAACGTGGATCGCAGCTTTGAGGAAGATGACGGCTCTGAAGAGCCGCGTATGTTGGTTGCCCGATCTACCGCCGAGGTAATCGCACCTCTGGTGGCGGCGGTTGCCGTGGTTATCGTTGTTTTCCTGCCGCTTTTCTCGCTGCAAGGGGTTGAGGGCAAAACCTTCCGGCCCTTGGCGGCATCGGCTGCACTCGCCATGACCGGATCGCTGTTCTATGCGGCCCTGATTGCGCCTTCCATGGCCTTTTCGGTGATGCGCCGATCCGGCAAGAAGGCCCCTGACAAGCCGGGGCGGACTGTCGCGATGGTCAGTGGTGCGGCCGGGTTCTTTGTCCGTAACCGTTTTTTCGCCATCGTCCTGTGCGGCATATTTTTGGCGGTGGGCGGTTTTGCAGGATCGCGACTTGGTTCCGAATTTACGCCATCGTTGGAGGAAGGCGATATTCTGATGCGCGTCACCATGGCACCCTCGATTTCGCTTACCGAAGGAACGAAGACGACGACGCTTGTGGAAAAGCGGCTGTTAAAGAATTTTCCTGAAATCAAGTCCATCGTGACCCGTATTGGGCGTGGTGAGGTTGGCGCGCATGCTGACCCGACCAACAGCGCCGAAGCCTTCATCGAGTTGAACCCGGTCGATCAGTGGCGGCCCGGCTTGTCTGCCGAAGGTTTGCGCACGGCGATTTCGGAAGATCTGGAAAGCTTTCCGGGGATTGTGGTGAATATCGGCCAACCCATCGCGATGGCTGTTGATGAATTGCTGACCGGCACACGCGCCGAACTGGCCGTCAAAATCTTTGGACCGGATTCCGAAATTCTGTTGGAGCGATCACAAGTCCTGCAATCACTCCTGCAACAGGTTGAGGGGTCTGCCGAGGTACAGGCCGACCAGATCACCGGTGCGCCGCAACTTGTGGTAACCGTGGATCGGTCAGCCCTTGGTCGCTACGGGCTTGATGTTGAGGACGCGTTGGATGGGCTGCGTGCAGCCGTCGGCGGGGCCGAAGCCGGATCACTGTTCGAGGGCGTGCGACAGTTTCCGATAATGGTGCGTTTTGACGAAGAAAGCCGCGACACACCGGAGGCGATCAGACGCATCGTGCTGGAATCGCCTTCGGGCGCACGGGTGCCGCTGGACACAGTGGCCAATATCGAAACTGTAATCGGTCCACGCCAGATCACACGCGAAGATGGCGAACGCTTCATCACGGTCCAGTCCAACGTGCGCGGTCGCGATATCGGCTCTTTCGTTGCCGAAGCGCAGACGTTGACGGACGCTCAGTTGGATCTACCGCCCGGGTATCGTTTGGTCTGGGGCGGCCAATTCGAGCTTCAGCAACAGGCGAATGCCCGTTTCAAAGTGGTTATTCCGATTACGTTGGGCATCGTTCTGCTGATCCTTCTGGTAACCTTTGGTCGCCTGAAATCAGCGATCCTCATCCTGTTGAATATCCCCCTGGCGCTGACAGGTGGTGCGATGGCGCTCTGGCTGACAGGGTTACCGGTGTCGGTGCCTGCTACCGTCGGGTTTATCGCATTGTTCGGCATCGCGTTGGGCAACGGTATGGTATTGGTCAGTTTCATGGATGATTTTGCGCGCGCCGGTCGCAATCTGGAGGCTTTGGCCATTGAGGCCGCAGGGCTGCGCGCGCGTCCGGTCCTGATGACCGCCATGACGACGGCACTTGGGCTTGCACCATTGCTCTTCGCCACCGGCGTCGGTGCCGAGGTCCAACGCCCGCTTGCCACTGTGGTAACCGGGGGGCTTGTTTCGTCAACCGTGCTGACCCTACTGGTCATGCCCGCCCTGCACCGCTGGTTTGCGCCCAGACAAGGTGGGCATCATTCACTTGTCGAAACGGTCCACGAGCATGGTACGAAGGCAAAATCTGTAAAGAAGGCTTAGGGCATATATGTTCTGATGCGCAGGCAAAGGTGCACGGCTGTTTGGCGGTGCGTGCACCCTTGCGGCCGTACTTTGGGTCAATACAACGCATCTCCGGTCAAAAGATGAGTACTATAGGCTGATGCAGATAGTTTCGCGTTTGGAATATAATTCCAGATACTGGAGGATGACATCGTCGGTGACATTCCCTGACGTGGTCGAAAAGAATCCACGTGCCCAAAATAGCGTTCCCCAGTATCGTTTGCGCAATTCGGGAAACTCAATCTGCACGTGCCGCGATGAGCGCGCCTTGATCTGCTGCATCAAGGTAGAGAACGCCAATTTTAGCTTACGTCGCCCCATCCACGACCAGTCGCAACCATAAGTGCTGACCACGATTGGGCCAAATCTCTTACTGCTGCTGCGAGGGATATGCGTGCTGCGTTTGCAAATCGTTCGGCGTCCAACAGGTCTGGTAAGTTCAGTTCTCCCAGTTCAAAAACTTTGCGGCTCAACTGAAGAGTACGATCCCTTGATCGTTGAGCAGCGCGCAATGCGGCCACCTCTCTTTGTTTTCGTGTAAATTCACTTTGAGTTTTTTGCACATCTTCCACCGCGGCCAACACCTGTGCACGCCATTCCAGTTCGGCGGTCGTGGCTGAAATAATAGCCGCATCTCGCCTAGCGCGTAGCGGACCTTGGTTGAGGATGGGCAATGAAAGTGCTGGACCAAAGGACCATTCTGACGGGTTTGCCGCTGTCACCGAGCCAGATAAAGTGACCGATGGGTACAACTTTGCTTCTGCGACACCTACTCCGGCAACTGCGGCAGCTAGACGGCGTTCAGCGGCCAATACATCTGGACGATTGCGGAGCAGATTAGCGGGGACGCCTGTTGACCCCTTGCTGCGAGGATAAGGTTGTGGTGCGCCTGCAATCATCTGTTTAAGCAGCGGCTGAGCTGGTTCGGCCAACAATGTCGCGATTGCAAAAACCCGGGCTTCGAATGCGGCTTCAAGCGGAGGGAGGTCGGCAATTGCTGTGTCCAGCTGACCTGCTGATCGGGCAAGATCTAATTCTGACAATGCGCCTTGCTCAACTTGAGCTCTGATCAAGGACTGGGTCCGGCGGAGGCTCGCGATATTCTGTCGTGTTAAAGCCAATGCCTCCTGAAAATACCGCGCGTCAATATAGTTGGAAACAACACCGGAAACCAGAGCAAGCCGGACAGTGCCAGCATCAAACTTGGCTGCTTCTACACCCGCTGCCGCGCGCTGCGCGTCACGGCGAACACCACCAAAAATATCGAGGATGTAATTCGCCCCGAACGTCGCACTTTCAGAGGGATCACCTGATATTGGGTTACCATTGTTTCTTTGCGCCTGTGCATCCAGTCCACCTGAGAATTGGCCAGCGGTACCTGTCTGCCTCAGGTCTGTATTTGCGGCTTTGATACGTTGTAAAGCCGTTGCAATATCGATGTTTTGTGTAAGGCCGCGGTCTACTAGCCGGTTCATTTGCCGGTCATTTAGCCGTTTCCACCATTCATCGCGCGCGACCTCTTCAAGAGCCCCGCCACCGCCAATGAACGACGTTTCTAAAGGTGTCTTAGGTGGCGTATAGTCAGGGCCAACAGCGGTACATGAAACCAATGCCGTGGATGCTAGGATAAAAAGCAGATAGGGACGGTTCATTTGTCATTCCTGTATATTGGATCAGCTTTTGGATTTGCTGGGGATGTGATGGAGATGTTTCACCCAGCACGCTATTATGAGCAGATAAGTAATTGAAAAGTAAAAGCTTGTCTAGAGGTGCTCAGAGCCGTCGAGTTCTAGAAAACTCCAAGATTGCGCCGTGTTTGAGCCACTAAATTTTTTTTATTAGACACACTTTAGGACCTGCACCAGTCGTCATGTCGCGCCATTTGGATAGAGCACAACGCGGGTGTCTAAAGGCACTTGATTGAAAAGTTGAATAATCTGATTGTTAACAAGCCTGGCACACCCGTTGGATACGGCGCGCCCGATAGTGGTTGGATCATTTGTGCCATGAACACGCAAAAAGGTGTCACCGCGACCCGGTTGAAAGAGATACAGGGCCCGCGCTCCCAGAGGGTTGCTCAAACCGCCAGGCATTCCATTGCGAAGTGGGCCATATTTCTGAGGCTCACGACGCAACATGCCAGGAGTCGGGGTCCAACTTGGCCATTCTTTTTTCGCCCCTACGTAGAATTCTCCTGCCTCGTAAAGACCTGGGCGACCGATCCCGACAGTATATCGAATTGCAGTATTATTGGGCTGGGTCCAGAAAAGTGCAAACTGGCCTGGAACTACATGTATTTCGTAGGGAGCAGCGCCCGCTGGTATGGTCACTACTTGAGGCAAAAATTCTGGTGGTAAATCATACTTAGGAAGCACTATGTGAGCTGACACTGGTTGGCAGGCTAAAGTGCCAACAGCCCCAGCGGAAAGGAGGAATTTTCTTCGTTTCATAGGCCGGTGGCTTTCAAAGACTGATGATAAGTGGAACTTGGTACACGAGGGCGTACCTTCATAAGTCAGATAAAGTGCATGAATCAAAACAACTTCACTTGTGTTCCGACTTCGGCCAAAGCGAACAATTCTTTGATATGCTCGTTGTAGAGACCTATGCACCCATTTGAAGATTGCCTTCCGATCTTGCGCGTGTCGCCCGTGCCATGAACACGGTAATATTGCCATGACAGATACAGCGCATGGGTGCCCAATGGGTTATCGGGACCAGGTGGAAAATAGTCTGGCCATTCGGGGTTGCGTATCTTCATTGAAGGGGTGGGGCGCCAGCTTGGCCCCTCAACTTTACGAATGACGTGTGTGTTCCCACGTTTGGTCAGTTCTTCTGTTAACGGAACACTGGAAGGGTAAAGTTTGTAGACGCTTTCATCTTCTGACCAATATTGAACTGCACGGGAGTCGATATCGCAAAGGATTGCTCCGTGCTCTAAGTTGTCAAAATGCTCCCTCCAATTGGAGGTACTGAAGGATGAAATGTTTCGGCGGACTGACGGTGACGAAAATGGCTCGGTCGTTTGCGCGATTGCCGTACCGGTTCCGAGAAATAGTCCACTTGCTGTCGCCCCAAGAAGCGCACTGCGACGTGAAATAGATGTGTCTTTGGTCAGTATCATGATGAAGCCTCTGATCTTGCCTGTTTTAACTATTTTAAGACCTCCACCTGCTA
>NZ_JBELFI010000119.1:0-7193 GCF_042093035.1 Yoonia sp.
CATACCGGCCGAGATAGCAATGACAGAAGTCATGGCAACAAGTTTACAGGTCATTGGATGTGTTCCCCCAAAAAAGTAACCTGTGAAGTTCTGCACGCGCGACGCGACAGTTTGGCAACAAAAACGTAACAGTTCTATAAAACTACGTGCTGGAGCTCGGGGGTGTCCTTAGACTTGCTCGGGTTTCAAAAACCCAACGATCACGGCTGAAACCGCGACCATGATTGCCGCAGTCCCCAGCATGAGTGGTAGTCCGCCAGTTTGGTAACTGAGGCCAGACAAAAGCGTCCCGGCCAGCCTGCCGCCCGCATTGGCCATGTAATAAAAGCCGACATCCATCGTGACCCGCTCTGCCTTGGTGAACACCAAGATCAGGTAAGAGTGCAAGGATGAGTTCACGGCGAAGATTGCCCCGAAGATCAGCAATCCGGCAATGATGCTGACGGTCAACCAAAGGTGCGGCTCACCTGCCGCCACAGCAACCGTCGTCAAAATCGCTGGCACAGCGGCCAACCCCCAAGCCCAACTGCGGGCCGATGCGATAAGCTCATGTTCTGGTCGTGCCTTTGCACGTAGAATGCGCGGCGCGTTGGCCTGTACCAGACCATAAAGGATCACCCAGCCAGCCATGAACGTACCGATCAGAAAGAAAGCGGTCCGGTTGCCCTCGGTCGTGCCGTCCGACAGGACAGCGTAGAAGTAGATCGGGATGCCAACAACAAACCAAACGTCTCGTGCACCAAACAGGAACACCCGCGCGGCACTAAGCCAGTTTACGTTGGCCGACTTTGAGAACACCTCAGAAAACTTGGTCCCTTTCCGGCCTTTCGGCAGGCCGGAGGGCATGGCGATAACGACCGCAAACAGGATCACAGCAAGGATGGCGGCCATCCCGAGCACCGCCCACACGAAGCCCAATGTGGCCAGCAGGGTCGCACCAAGCAGAAAGCCCAGCCCCTTCACCATGTTCTTGGAACCCGTCAGGAGTGCGACCCAGCGGAACAGCCCCCCGTCCTCGGTCGGGGCAAGCAGCTTGACCGCCGACTTCGATGACATCTTGGCCAGGTCTTTTGCCACACCGCTCGCGCCCTGTACCAGCATGACGTAGACAACGGATGCGCCAACCGCCCAAGCCGGATCGAGTTGCGCCAATGCCAGCAAAGCCAGCACTTGCAGCCCCAAACCGGCATAAAGCGTTGAGGTCAGTCCAAAGCGTGCCGCAATCCATCCAGCGCAGAGGTTGGTGATTACGCCCGCGATTTCGTAAAGCACAAATAGATATGCCAGTTGTACCGGCGAAAACCCCAGCGTGTGAAAGTGCAATAACACCAACATGCGCAAGGCGCCGTCGGTGAGCATAAAAGCCCAATAGGCCGCCGTGACCGCGATATAGGCCGACAGGCCCTGGGGTCGGGCAGAAGTGTCGCTCACAAGCTGTCCCCGACCATACAGGCCACATCGACCAGACGGTGCGCATAGCCCATCTCATTGTCGTACCAAGCATAGATTTTCACTTGCGTGCCGTTGATGACCATCGTGGATGGCGCATCAAGAATGCCGGACCGTTCGTCATTGGTGTAATCGGTCGACACCAGCGGGCGCTCCTCATAGCCCAGAATGCCCTGCAAAGGGCCCTCTGCTGCGGCCTTGAACAGGGCGTTGACCTCCTCCGCTGTCGTCTCGCGCTCCACTTCGAAAACGCAGTCCGTCAAAGAAGCGTTGAGCAGCGGAACACGGACAGCATGACCATTCAGCCGGCCGGTAAGTTCCGGGTAGATCAGTGTGATCGCCGTGGCACTGCCGGTGGTGGTCGGTATCAGAGAGTTCAGCGCCGAACGGGCGCGGCGCAAGTCCTTGGCAGGGCGGTCCACGATGGTTTGGGTGTTCGTGACGTCATGGATCGTGGTGATCGACCCGTGCTTGATCTTCAGGTT
Source organism: Yoonia sp. (assembly GCF_042093035.1). Lineage (GTDB taxonomy): Bacteria > Pseudomonadota > Alphaproteobacteria > Rhodobacterales > Rhodobacteraceae > Yoonia. The sequence goes on from NZ_JBELFI010000119.1 coordinate 1,935, forward strand.
CTCGTGGATGACCTTGACCACCGGCGCCAGACAGTTTGTCGTGCAACTGGCAGCGGTGACAATGTGGTGGCGATCAGGTTCGTAGATGTCGTGATTGACGCCATAGACGATGTTTGCAGCATCGCCGTCCTTGACCGGCGCGGATACGACGACTTTCTTAACGCCAGCATCAAAATAGGGTGCGATCTTTGCTTGCGTCTTGAAAACGCCCGTGCAGTCGATCACGACGTCTACGCCGTCGAGTGGCAGGTCTGTAATGCCGCTTGCTCCGATGAACGGCAGCCGGGTGCCATCGATTGTGACACTGTCTGCGTCATGGGCGAAATCCGCCCTCCAGCGGCCATGTACCGTATCAAACTCCAGCAAATGCGCGTGCATCTCAGGGTCGCCGACAGCATCGTTTATCCACGCAATCTTGGCCCCGCGCGCCAATAATGGCTTCAGTGCAAGTTTGCCGATGCGGCCAAGGCCGTTGAGGGCGTAAACGGTCATGCAGATGTTCTTTCTTCGTTTGATTGACCAATCTCATCGACGGCCTTTTGCAGGGATATCCGATCCAGCGAGGCAATCGGCAGGGCGGTAAAGCCGGTCATTCGGTTGCGCAACGCGCCATAGGTTTGATGGAACGCAAGGCTCTTCTCGGCGTCCGTGCCCATGACCTTCACCGGATCAGGCATGCCCCAATGGGCGCTGATTGTCTGGCCCTGCCAAGCGGGACACTCCTCGTTGGCGGCCTGATCGCATACCGTGAAAACGAAATCGAGCGGCGGGGCATCTGGCCCCTGAAATTCGGAAATATTTTTGGCCCGCAGTGCTGAGACGTCGTGCCCCTTCTGTTTTAGCACCTCGAGCGCGAATGGATTAAGCTCCAAGCGGGGCTTGGTGCCAGCCGAATATGCCACAAAGCGGTCTCCAGAGAGGTCACGCAGGATCGATTCCGCGAAAATCGACCGTGCTGAATTACCGGTGCAGATGAACAGCACGTTGTACTTATGATCGGTCATTGGATTGTCTCCCTTTGGTGCGGGATGAGTGTTTTGCGTGCAGATTTCAGGCCGCCCTCTGCAGCAATCGCGCAGCAGGTAATCAATGGTCCGGCCTGCTGCATCCATATCGATGGCATAGCGCAGAGACGTGCCGACGCGCTCTTGGCTGACCAAACCGGCCTGCATCAGGGCGCTGACATAGGTGGAAAGCGTGTTCGGCTTAAGCCCGAGGGCCTGCGCCAGTTCGGTTGCAGGTACACGATCCGGAAAGCGACGCATCAAGAGCCGGAACACAGCCAGCCTTTGCGGATGACCGAGCGTTGAAAGGCGGGTGGGAATCAATGTTTCCATGATTCATGAATATGTGAAATATGAGGGAATTCAAAGTGAAGGTTTTGTAACAAAGCAGATCAAGCGGCATCGCGATGAAATCCTGTCGGCCTCGTGTGAGTGCGCCAAGCCGGAGGCTTACTGAACTTTGGAGTAGCTTCTTACCTAGCTTTTAAGAGAAGCAGCCGTCAGCCAACGTACAATCTCATTTTGAGGCGCGCCCACAAAATCATTTGCCAATTGTGGATCAAATATGTGCTTTTTTGGATCAAAGATGCGCGGACCTCGCGCCTTTCTTTCCTTTACCCAAACAGCCGCAATGCGGTTCGTTTCATCCAACTCAGCAACGTAGCAATTCATATCCCCACCGCCTTCGACGCATAACTATTCGATTAGACTAGATGCCGTTGAACGATTCGAAAAGGTTTTCGGCCGCCGGTTGCGATTTGTGTCGCTTCTCTCCGGACACTTCTGCAATGATCGGCGCTTCTAGTAATTCCCAGTCAACTGTCACAAAAAGTACAAATGTACAGTCTATCGGGAGCCACCCAGCAAGCCGTCGCCGGAGCAAAATACATGACAGATCTGAAAGCTCTCAATGGCGCGACTGCCTCGCCGCTTTGTTTTGGATGCATGCAATTCGGCGGCACCGCTGATGCCACGTCTAGCCGGGCCATGTTCGAGGCATGCGATATGGCCGTCAGGCGCGATACTGGGCATGTTGATCCGTCGATGCGGCCAAAGAAAGAAGAGTACGACCGCTATATTGCAATGGTCCAGTTTGGTGTCAGCGTCGGTTGGGATCAAAAACGCATTGTCGCTGAAGGGCCGTTCTTGATGGCTGATCCGGGGATCACTTTCATCTTGCTACGTGCGCATGAAGACCTGATCGTGATCGGGCAAGCGTTGGGCGAAGACACCAGTGAGATTGAGGGTTGGGCAAAATCGCTCCGCTCTGCCTTGCCACTCATCTGGAACCCTGAACTGCAAGCCTACGACGCCAAGAACTTACACAACGGAGAGTTCGCCGGGGTTCTTGGATCTGGCGCTTTCCTTGCCTATTTGGCGGATGCCGGAAACCCGGAACTGGATCAGCAGTTGATGCGCGTTTGGGATGCGGTGACTTACGGTATCCCTTCTGCGGACCCGGAAGCAGAGGTCTTTGATCCGCGGCGCTATTGGCGCGGACCATCATGGCCAGTGCTGAATTCCCTGCTTGGTCTGGGTTTTCGGGACATGGGGCGGCTCGATCTTGAGGCGCGGTTGCGCGACGAAACAGCGGATTTGATCCTCAAACACGGGTTCTATGAATATTTCGATCCGATTGATGCCACCCCATGTGGTGGCGCTGATTTTACCTGGACCGCAGCGATTTGGCTGACCTGGGCAGGTGATGGCTATGAACAGGCAAGAGGTGCAGCGTAATGTCTTCCATTAATCTGAAAGCTGTCGAGAAGTGGTTTGGATCCATTCAAGTAATCAAGGGGGTTGACCTGTCGATTGAAGAGGGCGAATTCGTGATTTTTGTTGGGCCGTCTGGTTGTGGCAAGTCAACGCTCTTGCGCATGATTGCGGGGCTTGAGGAAACATCACGCGGACAGATCATGATCGGCGACCGTGATGCCACCGCAGAACCACCCAGCAAACGTGGGCTTGCGATGGTGTTCCAATCCTATGCGCTCTATCCGCATATGTCGGTGCGCGACAACGTAGGATTCCCGTTGAAATCCGCCGGGCTGTCGAAGGCGGAGATCGAGGAGAAAGTGAATGAGGCCTCGCGCGTTCTGAAACTGGACGATTATCTTGACCGCCGCCCGAAAGACCTGTCCGGCGGACAGCGCCAACGTGTCGCCATCGGCCGTTCGATTGTGCGTGATCCGACCGCGTTCTTGTTTGATGAACCGCTCTCAAATCTGGACGCCGCATTGCGGGTCGAGATGCGCTACGAGCTTGCCAAGCTGCACCAGACGCTGAAATCCACGATGATCTACGTGACCCACGATCAGGTCGAAGCGATGACGCTAGCGGATCGGATCGTTGTCCTGGAGTTCGGTAAAATCGCGCAAGTGGGGTCTCCCCGAGAGTTGTACGAACGCCCGGCGAACCTTTTTGTGGCACAGTTTATTGGCTCACCACGGATGAATGTGATTCCGGCGGCAGCGGCGCCGAATGTAGAGGTTCCGGACAATGCGGTGTCCTTCGGTATTCGCCCAGAGCACATAGAACTCTGCGAAGCAGGTGCGGGACAGATACAAGGCACAGTCGATGTGTTGGAGTACTTGGGCGCGGATACCTTTGTTATTATGTCGTGTGGTGAGGCCGGTCAGATCACGGTTCGCGTCAATGGGACAGCGACTTGCAAGCCCGGTGACAAGGCAGGCCTGGCTTTCGGCAAGGCCGACACGCATGCCTTTGATGCCGATGGTTTGGCTATCCGCTAGGAAAATTTTGCTATATATTCCTTGGTGTTATACCTATGACAGTTGAACAACGTGCACCTCAAGCCCCCGGACCATATGATGCGCCCGACCTTTGGGTGCACGACGCCACGCATCGTGAATGGCTAAAGTCACAAAGCCAGTCACTCTTGTCTTTCTTCGACAACAGCCTTCAGAAAGGCCCCGGCTTTGCTTTGCTGGACCACGATGGCAGCCCATTGCGCACAGATATGCAAGAGCTGCACACAACGACGCGGATGGTGCATTCCTATGCTTTGGGTGTGTTGCAGGGACATGCGGGTGCTGAAAACATCGTTGACCATGGCATGGCGTATTTGACGGATCACCATAAAGACAGAACCTATGGCGGTTATGTCTGGTCGGTCAAAGGCGATGACGTCGCAGACGGTACAAAGCTGGCCTACGGGCATGTCTTCGTGTTGCTGGCCGCATCGAGCGCCAGGCTGGCCGGTCATCCGGAGGCGGATGCTCTGATCGAAGATATCAGCAGCGTGCTAGATGCGCATTACTGGGAAGAAGACGCTGGTCTGTTTTGCGACGAATGGAACCGGGATTGGTCGCCATTTTCAAGGTATCGCGGCATGAACGCAAACATGCACGGGGTTGAGGCACTCTTGGCAGCCTATGAGGTTACCGGGCGAGATGTCTATCTTAAACGGGCAGGGCGTATTTTAGATTTCTTTACCTCAAGAATGGCCCCGGCAGAGAACTGGCGCCTGCCAGAGCACTACCATAGCGATTGGTCTATCGATCGTGACTATGCGGGCAATCATATGTTCCGGCCTGCCGGTACGACCCCGGGCCATTCGTTCGAATTGGGGCGGTTGCTGCTGCAATACTGGGATTTATGCGGGCGGCCAGCATCAGACGCGCCACGCCATGCACGCAACCTTATTGAGAGAGCATTGTCAGACGCATGGCTTCCTGAAGGCGGGCTCGCCTATACGCTCAATTTCGATGGCAGCGTTGCGGATGGTTCGCGGTTTTGGTGGCCTGTGACAGAGGCAATCAACGCCGTCGCCACATTGTTGTTGCTGGAAGGCCGAGACGCGGACGAGGATTGGTACCGGAGGCTCTGGGCCTTTGCTGACGCGGCCTTCATAGATCACAAACACGGCGGCTGGTTCCCGGCGATTGACGTATCGGGTGCGCCGACAAGCTCCATCTTTGCAGGTAAACCGGACATTTATCATGCGTTGCAAGCGTGCCTTTTCCCGCTGTCGGGCAGGATCTCAAGGATGGCAAGCGCATAGCGTTATGTGAAACGATACGCCCGATGTGCTTTCTGCCGCGCCGTGTCCTGCAATTCGTTCAAACAAGGCGCCTGATGTGAGACCGGAGCCACCCGGGCAGCCGTCAAACGGGAGCCTTGTCCCGTATAACAGTCATTCCCGAAGGATGCCGCGAAGGTCCGCTTTCGCGTTTTTGTCTAAACGGCAATGCCTTTGCGCCACTATGTTGGTTCGCGGTTTGTATCGGCGCTC
>NZ_JBELFI010000120.1:0-7037 GCF_042093035.1 Yoonia sp.
CGGTCGTTGGTCCAAGACGCAGCGAACGGCGAGAAAGAGCCCATTGTGTGAATTCAGTTTTCCTGCTGCGTGCGCTCGCAGCGTGGAAAATGCTGCGTTAGCGTAAAATTTGGTGCTGCCGCGCAGCGGGAAAACCAGCCATTCGTGCAGAGTGCAGCGAGGATCAGAGGTCGAATTCACAGACTGCGGACAAAGTGTGCATACGCTACTAAGCAGGTGACATCTGCGTTACCTACTCAAAGATTCATCGCAGTGTATGCAGACGCGATCCTGCCGATTGCAAGTTGGTACGCCGCCTCACGGTATGTCAGCCGTACATCTTGCTCCTTTGCATTTACCTTTTGGGAAATCTCGGCAAAAGCTTGGACGATCATGTCTTCTAGGCCAGAGCGGACGAGATCAATTTCTTGGCGGACGTTGAGAAACGCGGTTTGCTCTTCGGACGGAAATGTCTTTCCCGTCATTTTCTCCATCGAACGGGCGAGGTTACGGTGGTCGCGTTCATCGGATCTGCGCTCCATCAAGCCGAATGGGATGTGCGACAAATTTTTTACCCACTCGAAGTAGCTGACGACGACGCCACCAGCATTGGCAAACAAGTCAGGAATGACAACGATACCGCGTGCGTTTAGAATCTGATCAGCGTCGTGGGTGATCGGACCATTAGCGGCCTCGACGATCAATCGCGCGTTGATATGTGATGCATTGCCCTCGTGAATGACGCTTTCCAGTGCTGCGGGCACGAGGATATCGCACTCATCCGTCAGCGCCGTAGCCCCATCCGCCTCAAATCTTCCGCCTTCAAACCCCAGAATGGTTTTATGCTCAGCAATATGCGCATGCAGTGCGTCAACGTCGATCCCGTTTGCATTTCGGATGACACCGTCGCGTTCGATGACTGTAATAACTTTGCAGTTGTCTTCATCTGCTAGAAACTTTGCCGCGTGATAGCCGACATTGCCAAGTCCTTGAACGACGACACGCATCCCATCAAGGCTGTCACTTTCTAACCCCGCCGAATGTCGGTCTTTTTCAGAGCGAAAAAAGGCTTGGATGGCGTATTGAACGCCGCGTCCCGTGGCTTCGGTCCGCCCTTCGATACCGCCACCCGCGACAGGTTTTCCTGTGACGCAGCCCATGCCGTTGATGTCTTCGGGTTTGTAACGCCGGTATTCGTCAGCGATCCACATCATCGTCTGTTGATTGGTGCCCATGTCGGGGGCCGGAACATTTGTCGCAGAGGCTAGAAATCCGTGGCGCATCAACTCTTGTGCGAACCGTCGCGTGATCTTTTCCAACTCATGGGGTTCCCATTCGGCGGGGTCGATTTCTAAAGCACCCTTTGATCCGCCAAACGGCAAATTCAACAGCGCACATTTGTAAGTCATCAGCGCCGCTAGGGCTTCGACCTCTTCTTGATTGACGTTTGACGCGTATCTGATGCCACCTTTGGCAGGGCCCTCACTGGTGGAATGCGTCGCACGCCAACCGCGAAAGGTAAACATTCGCCCCCGCAATCGCACACCAAACCGCGTTACATAAGTCGCGTTGCAGACCTTAATTTTCTCGGCAAGGCCTTCAGGTAAGCCGAGATTTTCTGCGGCTGTATCATACATCGACTCTACGTCTTTTAGAAAATTACCGCTCATGATTTGACGCTCCCGTATCCGCCGCCACCAGGGGTTTTCATAACAAACACATCACCGATATCGAGTTGCGCCTCATCGTTACCCATCAGCGTTTCGATTTTTCCATCGGCACATACGACGCTGTTTTCGCCGACGACACCGGCACCACCGCCAGCAGCTCCATGCGGCGGAACAATGCGGTGAGAGGAAAGGACTGTGACTGTCATCGGTTCAAGAAAACGCAATTTCCTGACGATGCCATTGCCACCACAATATTCGCCAATTCCGCCCGAACCACTGCGGATCGAAAATTCATCAACGCGCACCGGAAAGCGAGTTTCTAGGACTTCAGGATCGGTCATGCGGGTGTTGGTCATATGGCTATGGACAGCGTTGGTGCCGTGAAAGCCGTCTCCAGCGCCAGTCCCGCCACAGATGGTTTCATAATTCTGATGCACGTCGTTGCCGTAGACAAAGTTGTTCATCGTCCCTTGGCTGCCTGCGATCACACCAAGCGCACCATAAAGCGTATCCGCAATCGCCTGACTGACCTCGGTGTTACCCGAAATCACGGCGGCGGGTGATTTAGGATTGATCATGCTGCCTTCAGGGACCACGAGATTGAGCGGTTTCAGGCACCCCTCATTCATCGGGATGTCACTTCCGACCAACGTGCGGAACACATACAGGACAACAGCACGGCAGATTGCCAAGGGCGCATTATAATTGAACTCGTTTTGCGGCGATGTTCCGGTAAAGTCGATTGTAGCCTCTCTGTTCGGTTTATCGACAGTGATTGCCACCTTGATTTGATCCCCGCTGTCGAGTGGATAGGTGAACGCGCAGTCGCGCAGCACATCTAGAACACGGCGCACGCTTTCCTCTGCGTTGTCCTGAACATGGCTCATGTATGCATGAACCGTATCAAGCCCAAACTGTCGGGTGATTTTCGTCAGCTCGCCGACACCTGTGGCGTTTGCGGCAATTTGGGCAGACAGATCAGCCATGTTCTGACCCACGTTGCGACAGGGATATTTGCCAGATGCAAGAAGCTCGCGCGTCGCGCAATCGCGCAATTGGCCTTGTTTCACCAAAAGGAAATTATCAATCAAGACGCCTTCTTCTTCGATATGCCTGCTGTCAGGTGGAGCGGAGCCCGGTGTTTTGCCCCCGATGTCGGCATGATGACCACGGCTGGCGACCGTGTAGATGATCCGCGTCCCAGCATCGTCAAACACTGGTGTGATCACGGTTACATCGGGCAAATGTGTGCCACCGTTGAACGGGTTGTTCATCATGAATACATCACCAGGACGGATCTTGCCTGCGTTTTGCCGCAGAATGACCCGCACGCTTTCGCTCATCGACCCAAGATGGACCGGCACATGCGGCGCGTTGGCCACCAAATCGCCCGCTTCGTCAAAGATCGCGCAGGAAAAATCGTATCGTTCTTTGATGTTGACCGAATAGGCGGTGTTGGCCAGCGTCGCGCCCATCTGATCAGCAATCGACATGAACAGGTTGTTGAACACCTCAAGCATTACGGGATCGACCTTTGTGCCGACCGCCTCTTGTCTAGCCATCGCGGTCACGCGGCGCAGGATGAGGTTGCCGCCACTCACGCACTCGGCTTCCCAATCGGTTTCAAGAATATTGGTGCCCGTCGGCTCTGTCAGAATTGCTGGGCCTTTGACTGTTTCGCCAAGCTGCATTGTCGTGCGGTCCATAACAGCGACATCATGCCATGCACCTTGCGACCACATTTTCCCTGTTTTGGCAGGGGCTGCAGGCGCAGTCGTATCAGGTAAATTGACCTTTTCACCTGTGGCCCCAATGGCCTCAGCGGTCAGCACATCGATCAGCAATGTCGCGTTCTCTGGGACAAAGCCGAACCGCTGCATATGCGCTGCCTCAAACGCCTCTGTCATCTCGGCCATCGGCGCGAACGGCACTTCAAGGGTTTGCTGCGCCCCATCTGGCCGAATATGCGCCATTGTTACGGTTGTGATCTGACTTGCAGGGATACCTTGACCAGCCACCTCATCCTCGGCCGCTTTGATCAACCCGTCCAGAACGACCTCTGCTGCGTTGATCTGATCCAATGGCTTGCCAAACTGATGTTCGCGCATCGCCCGCACGTCCGCCAGCCCCATGCCAAAGGCTGATAACACGCCAGCAAACGGGTGGATAAAGACACGCTCCATCCCCAGCGCATCAGCCACCAGACAGGCATGTTGCCCACCCGCACCGCCAAAGCAGTTCATTGTGTATTTGGTGACGTCATAGCCACGCTGCACAGAAATCTTCTTGATCGCGTTGGCCATGTTTTCAACGGCGATGCGCACGAACCCTTCAGCGATGTCTTCGACCGACATATGCCCGCCGATTTCTGCCGCTAAAGTTTCGAATTTTGTGCGCACAACATCGACGTCCAGCGGTTCGTCTGCGTTCGGGCCAAAAACGGGCGGGAACAAATCAGGTTGCAGTTTGCCTAACAAGACGTTGCAATCTGTCACCGTAAGCGGCCCACCACGACGATACGCCGCTGGTCCCGGATTTGCGCCCGCACTTTCAGGACCGACCTGCATGCGCCCGTCGCGATACGACAGAATTGATCCCCCACCCGCAGCGACAGTGTGAATAGACATCATCGGTGCACGCATCCGCACGCCTGCGACTTCGGTTTCAAAGCTACGTTCGAATTCACCTGCATAGTGGCAAACATCCGTAGACGTGCCGCCCATGTCGAAGCCGATCAGCTTGTCATACCCAAGTTCAGCCGCCGTCCGCACCATGCCGACGACGCCCCCCGCAGGCCCAGACAGTATCGCATCGCGTCCCTCAAACAGGGATGCGTCGGTCAGTCCGCCATTAGAGCGCATGAACATCAATCGTTCACACCCACCTTTGGCCGTGCCCAACGCATCAGCCACTTGGCTAACGTAGCGGCGCAAGATTGGGGACAGATATGCGTCTACCACCGCCGTATCCCCGCGTGAGACGAGCTTAATCAACGGGCTGGCCTCGTGACTTAACGATATTTGGGTAAAGCCGGATTGATCAGCCATCGCGCCAAGGCGTTGTTCATGATCTGGAAAACGATAGCTGTGCATCAGCGCAATCGCGACAGAGCGATAACCTTTGCCATAAGCGCGAGACAGAGCTTCGCGTGCAGCGGTCGTATTGAGAGCGGTAACAACCTCACCCTGTGCATCAACCCGCTCTTCGATCTCGATCACGTCATCATACAGCAGTTCAGGAAGTTCGATGTTAAGGTCAAACAAACGCGGGCGGTTCTGATATCCGATGCGCAGCAGGTCGCGCATCCCTTTTGTAATCAACAGCAAAGTCCGCTCGCCTTTGCGTTCCAAAAGCGCGTTGGTCGCAACAGTCGTACCCATCTTGACGGCACTAATCTGGCCCGCCGGAATAGGGTCGTGTGCATTCAGCCCAAGGAGGGCGCGAATACCATGTACAGCGGCATCAGGGTACACTTCTGGATTTTCGGACAAAAGCTTGTGGGTGCGCAATTCTCCGTCCGGAGCCTTCGCAACGATGTCAGTAAATGTGCCCCCACGATCAACCCAGAAATCCCACTTCTTTTCGCTCGCCTGATCCACATCGTTCTCCCTCGAATCAATTTGTTGTTGCATTATGGGTATAACGCTGACAAATTGTCAACGTAATGATATCGAGAGATTCGAGTCATCAACTAGGGAGAAGACAATGAAATATGCAATTTTCGGGGCTGCTACATTGGCGTTCGCAACAGCCGCCAGCGCGCAAAGCTGGGACATGCCAACGCCATATGGCGACTCTACATTCCATACACAGAACATCAGCCAGTTCGCAGACGATGTGCGTGCGGCCACAGACGGAGGCCTCAACATTACGTTGCACAGCGCAGGTTCGCTGTTTCCGCACGCCGAAATCAAAGGGGCTGTGCGCAACCGCTCCGTGCCGATTGGTGAATTCTTCCTGTCGCGCCTGTCTAACGAAGACCTCGCATTCGGTGTCGACAGCCAGCCATTCGTCGCGACGAGTTACGAGCAAGCGCAGACACTTTGGGACGCCCAGAAACCCGTCATCACAGAACTGTTGGCCGAACAAGGTTTGATGCCGCTCTTTTCCGTGCCGTGGCCAGCGCAGGGGCTTTATACAAATGGCGAAATCGCCACTGTTGAAGATTTAAACGGTTTGCGTTTCCGCGCCTACAACGCAGCCCTTGAAGAGTTCGCAACGCTGGCCGGTGCCGCACCTGTTCAGATCGAAGCCTCGGACATTCCGCAGGCTTTCGCGACTGGTCAGGTCGCCGCGATGATCACGTCCCCGTCCACGGGTGTGAACTCAACAGCTTGGGATTTTGTGACGCATTACTCTCCGATCAATGCATGGGTTCCCAAGAACATCGTTGTGGTGAACCAGCGCATGTTTGATGGTCTTGATGCGGACGTTCAGACAGCGGTTCTTGAAGCAGCTGCAGCAGCTGAAACACGCGGTTGGGAGATGTCGGCCGCCGAAGCCGAGACCATGACAGCCGCTTTGGCTGAAAACGGCATCACTGTGTATGAACCAAGCGCCGAATTGGTGTCTGGCCTGCAAGAGATTGGTGCCACGATGCTCGGCACGTGGAATGCAAACGCATCCGACAGTGCAAAGGCTGTTATGGACGCCTATAACAACTAAGGGTTTCTTCCCGACTGGCCGACAGCCCTGAATTGGTTGTCGGTCTTTTTATGTCTATCAAAGCGGGGAGGCTTTCATGGGTCACATATTACAGAAACTCTACGACGTATGCGGGGCCATCGCTGGCGGGCTTATCCTGTGTATCTGTCTACTCATTTCTGCGCAGATTGGATTGAATGCATTTGGACGTTTCGCGCCGGGCCTTTTGCCATCGACCATTCCCTCTTACGCCGATTTTTCCGGCTTCATGCTTGCGGGTGCGACGTTTCTTGCGCTTGCACATACGCTTCGCGCGGGTGGACATATTCGCGTCAATCTTGTGACCAGCCGTTTGCCTGTTCGCCTCCAAGTCGTTGCAGAAGGATTTACACTTCTGGCCGCAATTGCGCTGGTCAGCTACGCCGCATGGTTCATGGGTGATCTGGTTCGCGAAAGCATTCATTACGGCGACGTTTCAACCGGAATCGTCCCTGTTGCCTTGTGGATACCGCAAGGGATCGCTGCGTTCGGCATCACCTTATTGTTGGTCTCTATCATCCATACATTTGTTGATCTTTTGCGCGCTGGCAAACCGGTCCTCTCAACCCCTGACGAGGTATAGGCCATGTCTGATCCTATGATTGCTCTTACACTACTCGCGCTTCTTATTGCGCTGCTGGCCAGCGGCACTTGGGTGGCTGTTTCGCTCTCCGTCGTCGGGCTTGCTGGCCTTGTTTTCTTCTC
>NZ_JBELFI010000121.1:0-6978 GCF_042093035.1 Yoonia sp.
GGGCTGGAAAAGCCCTGTCGCCTTCGAACGAAAAGTGGCTTAAACGAGCACCGGGAGCGGCACGAAAGCGGGACTGGTCCAGTCGAGGGTTGGACGCCTTAACACCTTGGCCTTGCCTAACGCGGGCAGAACCCAAGGCACTGCCAGAGGTACTTTTCGTGACTTTTTGACGTTTACTGCCGCGCCCATGGCGCTAGTCTCTTTGCTGAACAGATTGCAAAGGACCGCTTATGTCATTGAAATACCTGCACACGATGGTGCGCGTGAAGAACCTTGAGGAATCCATCGCCTTTTTCACGCTGATCGGCCTTCAACAGACCCGCCGTTTTGACAATGAGCGTGGCCGCTTCACGCTTGTCTTCATGGCCCCACCCGGCCAGGAGGAATGCCCGATTGAGCTGACATATAATTGGGATGGTGATAATGCGCTGCCTGACGACAGCCGGCATTTTGGGCATTTGGCCTATCGCGTGCCCAATATTTATCAGACATGCCAGCACCTGATGGACAATGGTATCACGATCAACCGTCCGCCACGCTGTGGGCATATGGCTTTTGTCCGCTCACCCGACAACATCTCAATTGAATTGCTGCAAGAAGGCGATGATTTGCCGCCTGCTGAGCCTTGGTCAAACATGGAAAATACCGGGCATTGGTAAAGGCAGGCCTCATCACTGCGTGCAATTTGCTGGCAACGCCGGCTGAGGCGTGCCGCTTGGCCTTGGTTCTGGCGCTGGACGTGTCGTCGTCCGTCGATGAGGCCGAGGATCGCTTGCAGCGCAACGGGTTGGCCCGCGCGCTGTTGTCGCCCGACGTGCAGGATGCGTTTTTCCTGGGCGCTGATCCTGTTGCCTTGCAAATTTTCGAATGGAGCGGGCGGGGTCATCAGACAAATCTGATTGACTGGGTGATAATCGAGAACCCCGCTGATCTCGAGGGTGTCGCGGCCGGCCTGACCGCCAGCAGCCGATCGGCCCGCGGTTTGCCGACCGCCATGGGCTATGCGCTGGCGCATGCGTCAGTGATGCTGCAAAAAGCGCCTGCCTGTTCACTTCAGACGATTGATATGGCAGGGGATGGTGCCAATAACGCAGGTTTTGGCCCGCAGAGCGTCTATGCAACATTCCCATTTGAAGGGGTCACTGTGAACGGGCTCGTTATTCAGACCGACAATAACGCGGCGCTGGATTACTATGACAGCAAGGTGATCCGTGGTCCGTTGGCATTTGTCGAAGTCGCCAACGGCTTTGCCGATTTCGAAGCGGCCATGCGGCGCAAGTTGATCCGAGAACTGTCCGCCCAAGTCATCGGGCGCGCAGCCATCATCAACGGTGAGGCGCGCGGATGATCCGTCTATTGGTTTTCCTTTTGTTTTTGCCCGAAGTGGCGCAAGCCGCGTGCCGGCAGGCAACTACACTTGGACTGGACGTGTCCGGGTCTGTTGATGAACAGGAATACCAACTGCAACTTGACGGGGTGGTCGCTGCACTCAATGCTCCGGCCGTGCAAGACCTGTTCTTTTTGCAACCCGAAGCACCGATCCGCCTGCATGTCTTTGAATGGAGTGGTCCCGTCAACCAGACGGTGATCGTCCCTTGGAGCGAGATTGTAACGCCCGCTGATCTGGCCCGCGTTTCCGCATTGCTGCGCGGTCACAAGCGTGGTGTGCGCGCGCCGCAAACCGCAATCGGTTCGGCCATTCTTGCGGGCTATGACTACCTGTCCACGCAGACAGAATGCTGGAAACGAACACTCGATCTTTCGGGGGATGGCGTCACAAATGTCGGACCGCTGCCGCAGCGGATCGGCGATAGCCAGCGCCCTTCCGGCGTCGTGGTCAATGGTTTGGTGATTGGCGTCGGCGATCTGGGAGGAGACGATGAACGGTTCCTCGACATCAAACAGCTATCGTCCTACTACCGCGAAAACGTCATACGCGGCCCAGGGGCCTTCGTTGAAGTGGCTCTCGGATATGAAGCCTATGCGCAGGCGATGGAGCGCAAGCTCCTGCGTGAATTGGCGAGCCTTGTCATCGGCCAAGCTGAATTTGATGAAATTGACCGCCGCAACAAGACATTGGCACAGACCCGTTAAGCTAGGCACAATCATTTCTTCGACGGTATCAAAATAGAAAGGCCGGCACTCTAGCGTGCCGGCCTTTCGAACCGATAACCTCGTTAACAAAACAACCTATAGGTGTGCATCCTGTTGCCGGACAATTAAGGCCCAATTAAGGACAAAAACACCAAAACTTAGTAAATATATCGGATCTGCTCTGTCCAATAGCGCTCAACCCGTCGCAAGGCCGCTGTGATGTCTTCAGCACCTGTTTGATCGAGCACACCGCGCGCAATCAACCCTTCTGCATGTGTTTTGAAGAGCTTTGATACCACAAGATGCACACCGCGGCCTTTCTCTGTCAGTCGGACGCGCACGGACCTGCGATCAATTTCGCTGCGTTCGTGATGCATATAGCCGGCGTCTACCAATTTCTTGAGATTGTAGGACACATTCGAGCCTTGATAATACCCGCGCGATTTCAATTCACCCGCAGTCACTTCATTGTCACCCACGTTGAAAAGCAGCAGTGCCTGTACCGGGTTTATTTCAAGCAAACCAATGCGTTCGAATTCATCCTTGATGACATCAAGCAACAACCGATGAAGCCGTTCCACAAGTGTGAGCGCTTCAAGATAGCTGTCCATGAAGACAGCCGTTTTCGCGTCCGAAAGTCCGCTTTTCCCCAGATCGCCCACATCGCTGTGCAGTGTCATTTCAATTTCACCTTCTTTGACTAAAGATAGGGATAAATTGAAATCACCAAGAAACTGTTAAGTCTGATCGGCTAAATCTGCAGGCCCGTTTCAATGCGGTCTGGTCACGCCTTGCGCCCCTGCCGCGATCTTTGTGACAAGATTCAAATAGGGTTCGGGTACCGCAATTTGCCCCCCGATCCATCCATAAATGTCGTGATCGTTTTCAGACAATAGCTGGTCATAAAGATCAAGCGCATCATCCGAAAACCGATTCAGATTTTCATCCGCGAACGCCTGCAAGATCAAATCCATCTCCTTGATACCGCGCCGCATCGACCGCATCCGCAAACGCTTGATCTTGGTGTCTCTGGTTTCGGTCATACGGTGTCTTTCAATGCGGTGCGCAAGCGCTTTTCAAGCCGACCAAGCTTTTCACCCGATTGCGCGATCTGGCCTCGCAATGTGCGCATTTCAGCAAGCATTTCAAGCAGATCAATGTTGATTTCTTCCAGATCGTCAGGATGATCCGGCCCTTCGCCTTCCCCAGTCAAAAGCCAGCTTATCGACACGCCAAGAATACCGGCCATCATTTGCAGACGATTGGCCCGTGGTTCCTTGAGGTCATTTTCCCAACTCACAACAACACTGGAGCGAATACCGATTTTTGCAGCGAAGCTCGCTTGCGACAGACCAGCCGCCTCGCGCGCACCGGCAAGGCGGTCGCCGAATGTTGCAGTATCGTCGCTGAACCAGCCTTGCTCATTGGTCATCAAAATCTCCTTGGCGCTTGCGTCGGCGCGCCTTTGCATCCTATGTCACGGTTGCACCTCAGATACCACCGGAGCCCCCAGATGACATTTCTCTCTGCGACACTCAACCGCGTCAAACCGTCTCCCACGATCGCTGTGACCACAAAGGCCCAAGAGCTGAAGGCCGCCGGGCGCGACGTGATCGGACTGGGTGCAGGTGAGCCGGACTTTGACACGCCGCAAAACATCAAGGACGCCGCTGTCGCCGCGATTGCGGCGGGCAAAACCAAATACACTGCCGTTGATGGCATTCCTGAGTTGAAGGAGGCGATCTGCGCAAAATTTGCCCGCGACAACGACCTGACATATGCCCCGCCACAGGTCACCGTCGGCACGGGCGGCAAGCAAGTGCTTTACAACGCGTTCATGGCAACGCTAAATCCCGGTGATGAGGTCATCATCCCCGCCCCCTACTGGGTCAGCTATCCCGATATGGTCCTTTTGGCAGGTGGCACTCCCGTCACGGTAGAGGCAAGTCTGGAGGCGAACTTCAAGATCACCGCCGACCAGCTTGAGGCCGCGATCACGTCCAATACGAAATGGTTCTTGTTCAACTCGCCGTCCAACCCAACCGGCGCGGGCTATAGCAGGGATGAGCTGAAAGCGCTCACGGATGTCCTGATGCGCCACCCGCATGTCTGGGTTATGACTGACGATATGTATGAACATCTGGCCTATGATGATTTCAAATTCTGCACCCCGGCGCAGGTTGAACCGCGGCTTTACGACCGCACTCTGACGGTGAATGGTGTGTCCAAAGCTTATGCGATGACCGGTTGGCGCATTGGCTATGCCGCCGGGCCGGAAGTTCTGATTAAGGCCATGCGCAAAGTGCAATCGCAATCCACCTCGAACCCCTGTTCGATCAGTCAGAACGCCGCATTGGAGGCCTTGAACGGTCCTCAGGACTTCCTTGCCCCCAATAATGTGATCTTTGCGCGCCGCCGTGATCTGGTTGTGTCGATGCTGAACCAAGCACCGGGCATTGTTTGCCCCAATCCTGAAGGGGCGTTTTACGTCTACCCGTCGATTGCGGGCTGCATTGGCAAAACCACCACACAGGGCAAACGCATTGACAATGATGAAACCTTTGCGACCGCTTTGCTGGAAGATACCGGTGTCGCCGTCGTCTTTGGCGCGGCCTTCGGTCTAAGCCCCAATTTCCGCGTCAGCTATGCGACCTCGGATGCGGCGCTCAAAGAAGCCTGCCAGCGCATTATCGACTTTTGCAAGGGCCTGTCATGACAGAGCTGCCCGACCTCTACTTTCGCGTGCGCGACAATGGCGCTGTTGTCTTTCGCATGGGCGATGACAGCCGTCACCGCCGCCTCGCATTTGAGCAGATTGCGATCGTGAACACCAACCGCGCGGATTTCAAGGCGCAGGGGGATCATATTCTCACGGCGGGGGAACGTGCGGCCATTCAAGACTGGATCGACGCGCGCCTTGCCGTTTTGTCGGGCCGTGAGGTTGATGACATCCATCGCACCATTGACCAGATCAACTACGCCAGTCAGTGGGCGCAAACGAAGGCAAATGATGCGCAGCTTGCGCAGGTCACCGATCAGCTTCTGCTTGCGATGCATGACCTGCGCGAGACATTGGTTCGCAAGAAAGCCGACCGGGCCAGACCCGACCCATAGGCACCCAGACGCCGGCAGCATGCGCGCAGTTGCCTGTTTCACCGCTTTGCCAGCCCTTGCCGACGTGTCAAACGGCCTGCGGCAGCGGGCGCCCGTCGTCCCATGCAAAGATATTATCAAGCGCCATTTGGCCCATCGCCTCGCGAACTTCCAAGGCGGCCGTGCCAAGGTGCGGCAAAAGAACGACGTTCTCAAGCGCGCGCAATGCATCGGGCACCCGGGGTTCTTTGGCATAGACATCCAGACCGGCCCCGCCGATCTGTCTGTTTGCCAGAGCCTTGATGAGCGCAGGTTCGTCCACCACATCACCACGGGCAATGTTCACGAAGATACCCGTGGGCTTCATCGCTGCCAAAGCATCCACATCAATCAACGCTGTGTTCGCACCGCCGCCCGGTACTGTCACGACAATAATATCCGCCTGCGCCATAAGCGATTGCAGGCTGTCCATCTGACGTGCCGGAAATTCAACCGATTTTTGCGAGCGGTTGAAGTAGAGCACCGGCATCTCAAAGCCATAGTGACAGCGGCGCGCGACAGCCTGCCCGATACGGCCCATGCCAACGATCCCAACGGTCTTGCCAGTGACATGGGTGCCGAGCATTTGCGTCGGCTCCCATCCGGTCCATTTATCCGCGCGCACCAACCGCTCGCCCTCTCCCGCGCGACGGCAGGCGGACAGAATCAAGGTCATGCCAATATCGGCGGTGGCGTCGGTGACAACATCAGGCGTGTTGGACACAGCCACGCCAGCCTTCGCCGCAGCATCTGCGTCGATGTGATTGTAGCCAACGCCAAAATTCGCCAGCACGCCGCAGCGGAGATTGCCAGAAAATGCTTCTTCGGTGAATTGGTCGCCCAAAGTCACAAGGATCGCGTCATATGCGGCCAGGGCCGCCTGCGCCTCTGCGACAGTCAATCCGACGGTTTCCCTGCGGACCGTCACATCATAGCGCGTGCGGGCGGTAGCCAGGTTTGCCTCCGGGAGTTGGCGTGTAATGAGAAGTTTTTTCAATGCAGTCGCCCTCCGATTGGCACGTCGTGGTCGGGGCCGACCAAGACGACCTCTCCGTTTTTGTCGGGCATTCCCAGCACCAGAACTTCGGACATGAATTTCCCGATCTGGCGTGGCGGAAAGTTGACAACCGCCATGACCTGACGGCCGACCAGCGTTTCAGGCATGTAATGGGCGGTGATCTGGGCTGAGGTCTTTTTTTCGCCGATCCCATCGCCAAAATCGATCCAAAGCTTGATCGCAGGTTTACGGGCCTCTGGAAACGGCTCTGCCCGCAGAACCGTGCCGACGCGCACATCGACCTTCAGAAATTCATCGAACGTAATCTCAGCCATTGGCAAGCTCCCGTGATCTGTCGGCAGCGGCTTTGACGGCGCGTTCAAGCAATGCCGGAAACCCGGTTCGTGCATCCATCAAGACCTCCAGTGCGGCCTGCGTCGTGCCATTGGGCGAGGTGACGTTGATGCGCAACTGGCTGGGGGTCTGATCGGAGTCCTCTGCCAATTCGCCGGCACCGCCAACTGTGGCCTTTGCCAATTGCATCGCAAGTTCGGACGGCAGTCCCTGCGCTTCGCCGGCAGCGGCCAGCGTCTCAATCAGGTGGAAAACGTAGGCTGGTCCAGAGCCGGACACGGCTGTCACCGCATCCATTTGTCCTTCGTTTTCAAGCCGGACGGTCTGGCCGATGGCCATCAGCAATGCCTCTGTCAGATCCAACTGGTCCGGCTGCACATTGGCATTGCCTATCAATGCAG
>NZ_JBELFI010000122.1:0-6861 GCF_042093035.1 Yoonia sp.
CGCACCGATGATGCCTGCGCCAACGACGAGAATTGATTTTGAGGGCACAGGCGTCATTCGCATTGGCTCAATCTACATATCAATATCGCGGCAAGTCTTTGATTACATGGACAGGATCGGTGCAAGCGCTGCTTCTAAATCGGCCTTTTCAGCATCCGTCAATGGACCAAGCGGTGCGCGGCATTCGCCAACGGGAAGCCCTTGAAGCTGGCACCCGTATTTGATTTTTTGCACGAATTTGCCGCTCTCTAGGATGTTCATCGCGCGGTAGAGTTTTGTCATGATGCCCTTGGCTTTGGCCAATTCGCCCGCCTTAAAGGCACGATCCAGATCACAACAGGCTTTGGCCAAAAAGTTCGACGGTCCGCAAATCCAAGACTCTGCACCCCAGAACATAAAGTCCAAAGCGATGTCATCCGACCCAGAAATCAGTTGGATCTTGCCCTCATAGCGGGACGCGATTTCGATCGCCCGTTGCAGCACACCCGAGCTTTCCTTGATCCCGATGACACGAGGATTATCGGCGAAGTGGTCCAACAGTTCAAAACTGATGTCGGCCCCGTCTTTGGCGGGATAGGAGTAGAGCACCAGATTCACATCGACTTCTGCCAGAACGGTTTCATAATGCTTGATAAGCTCGTCCTGCGTTGGCCGGGTATAGAAAGGAGGCGCCAACAGCACGTTGTCATAGCCTTCTTCCTTGGCGATAATCGTCTGCTCAATCACTTCACGGGTTGCAGGGGCATTGGTGCCAGCGATCAGAACTTCGTCTTCATTGGCGAAATCCTTGACGAATTTCAGAACCTCGCGCCTCTCTTGCGTCGATTGCGAGAAATACTCGCCCGTCGATCCATTCGGCACCCAACCGGTGACCCCTGCATCGCGAAAATGCGTCAGCAAAGCCGCAAAGGCGCTAAAGTCGATCTTGTCGTTGGCATCAAACGGGGTCACCAATGCCGGCATCACACCCGATAGTTTTACATTGTAGCTCATGGGGTTTCCTTTTCCCATTGGACCAAAACCCCGCGACGCTGCGATAGGGTCTTTTGGCGATTATCAAATAACGGCGCGCTCGATCACACGTTCACCTTTGGCGAACCGTTCGTAGAGAAATGGCGTCAGATCCATCGAGCGGAATGCGCCATAAATAATTTGTTCGGCGACACCGCGCCCGACCGCTGGGCCTTGTTGCGACCCATGGCCGGAAGACCCGTTGGTAAAGTGGAAATTGGAAACCTCGTCGTGGGGGCCAATCACGACATTATAGTCGAACGTGTTGAAATCGTAGTGACCGATCCAATAGTCAATCACATCAACCTCTTTGAACTGAGGGATACGGTTGGCAATGATGGGATGAACCTTGTCTTCCCAAATCGTGGCCTCGGCCGAGAAATCTTCAACATCCACCGTCGCGTCTTCGCCCAAAGGCGGGCAACCGACAAGATAATCATCACCAAACTGCCGGAAGTGCACGCCCGTGGGATCGATCGTCAAAGGCAGATCACGCGGCAGCGGTTCCTTGGCTCGGAAGATGAACGTGTAGCGACGCTTGGACTGAATATCGAGTTTAAGTCCCGCCATATCGGCGACGAGTCCAGCGCGCGTCCCCGAGGCGTTGACGATCGACCCGGCTGCAATCTGTTCACCGGTCTCCAGCGTGATACCGGTCACTTTGTTGCCTTCACGGGTGATCCCAGTCACCTTGTTCTGGACATAGTCAACGCCGTTTTCGATCGACTTCTTTATGAGCCATTCGACCATCAGCGGCGCGTTGTAATAACCTTCATCAACCGTGTTCAGACTACCGGCCTCGATGTCATCAAGATTGTAAAAGGGGTACTCGGACGCAATTTCTTGCGCCGTAACCATTTCTGTCCCCGCACCGCAGTCGGCCTGCACCGACTGGTCGCGTTCCAGCACTTTGGTCAACGCGGGATTATCGGACAGATACAAATAGCCAAAGTTGCGTATGCTCAGGTTCGGAACCTGTGGGTCACCGCCAAGGTTTTCACGAAAATTGCGTACAAATTCAGCCGCATATTGGCCGATCTTCACGTTGATCGGGTTGGCGAATTGCTGCCGCATACAATTGTTCGATGCGCCAGTCTGAGCTTTGGAAAAGGTGGGGTCCGGTTCGACGATCAGAACCCTGCCCTTAAAGTCGGGGTTCGAGACCAGAAACCACGCGGTGCACGCGCCCATGGTTGCGCCGCCGATTATCACGACGTCATAGCTGTCGTGCTTTGGCTTTGCCGAGAACACGGGCAGGTTCATCGTCCATGAGGAATCTTTTGAGGTCGGCTTCATGTCATTTTCCCTTGCAATGTCGCCGGATCAAACCGAGCGGGTAATCCCGCCGTCGACGCGGATATTCTGACCGGTGATATATGCCCCGCCTTCCGAGGCCAGAAACGCGACGGTCGCCGCGATTTCACCGTAAGAGCTGCCGTAGCGGTTCATTGGGATCTTCGCCATGAAATCCGGATTCTCGGGCAAGCTGTCGATGAAGCCGGGCAAAACGTTGTTCATGCGGACATTGTCCGCGGCGTATTTGTCGGCAAAGAGCTTGGTATACGCCGCAAGACCGGCACGCATGACACCGGATGTCGGGAACACCGGATCGGGTTCGAACGCGGCGAAGGTCGAGATGTTGATAACGGTGCCCGATTTTTGCTCCAACATGATCGGCGCAACGATCCGCGTCGCGCGAACGGCGTTGAGGAAGTATACCTCCATCCCCTCGTGCCAATCTTCGTCGCTGATCTCAAGGATGGGCGCACGCGGTCCGTGCCCCGCAGAATTGACAAGCACATCCACACGGCCCCATTTTTCCATCACGGCATCGACAAGTTTCTGCATGTCGTCGCTGGATTTATTGGTACCTGTCATGCCGATTCCGCCAAGCTCATTCGCCAGCCCTTCGCCCTTACCAGAGGACGACAAAATGGCGACGTTAAAGCCGTCAGCCGCCAACCGTCGGGCGCTGTCGGCACCCATTCCGCTGCCGCCCCCCATGATGATCGCTACTTTTTTGTCAGCCATTGTCTGTCTCCGCAATTGAGTCTTCTGAGTTGCGACCACATTGCTTGGAATTCGGTCGTTTGACCAACCAGTATTTCTGCCATATGACTGTAGAAAATCTACAGTTATATTGGGGCTACCCATGCGCAATATGCCGCCATTAAACGCGCTCAAGGCTTTTGAGGCCGCAGGACGCCACCTCAACTTCAGGCTCGCGGCGGAAGAACTGGGCGTCACTCAAGGCGCTGTGGCCCAACACGTCCGCGCGCTTGAGTCGCTTTTAGGGGTGAAGCTGTTCCAAAGACTGGCGCGCGGTCTGGCGCTCACCGACGCCGGAAGGCGGTATCTTCCCCCTATTGGGCGGGCCTTTGATATGATTGCCGAGGCAAGCGATACCCTCGCGCCTCGGGATGCCGTCGCCACGATCAGCTCGACACCTTCTTTCGCCACAAAATGGCTGGTGCCAAGGTTGGGCGATTTTGCAAGAGACCATCCTGAAATCAGATTGCGCCTTGATGCGTCAAATGCCCTGTCGAATTTTCAGAGCGATGGGGTCGATATTGCAATCCGTCAGGGCAACCCGCCGTTTGGACCTGGATTGCTTGCTGAGCAATTGTTCCCTTCGGACTTGATCGCAGTCTGCCACCCCTCGCTGCAAGCGGGGCCGAACCCGATGCGGTCGCCCCAGGACTTGCAATACCATGTGCTGCTTGAAGACACCCACGGCCAATGGCCTTTGTTTCTTGAAAAACTTCTGGACGGGAAACCGCTGACAGACATCAAGACAATCAAATTCAGCCAGACGTCACTTGCGATTGATGCGGCAATCGCCCGTCAGGGTGTTGCGCTGGCGCATCCGGCGTTTGTCGAAGAAGACTTAAAGGCCCAACGGCTCTGCCAGCCGTTTGCATTCTCAACGGCGATGGCAAATGGGCACTATGTCGTGTCACCGCGTGAACCACGTAACGCTGCCGTCGTCGCAACCCTGCGCAAGTGGCTTTTGGCGCAGGCCTAGCGCAGAGGCTGACGGGACCAAAGGGCCTTCAGATTGGATGAGGTCGGATTGGCCACCGCGCGGACTTTTGCAGGGCCAGAAACGGGCAGCGGCCGCCAATCGGCGACCGCTACCCCATGTGGTTTTAAACGCGTCCCTTCCAAGGAACGAGGTATTTTTCAGCCATGCGCATCAGGATATCGATGCCAAACCCAATAACGCCGATCAGGATGATACCCATCAAAACGATGTCGGTTTGCTGGAATTTTGAGGCAACCATAATCATCATGCCCGCGCCCTGTTCAGCCGCAACAAGTTCTGCGGCAACAACAGTGCCCCAACACACGCCCATCGCGACGCGCGCGCCGGTGAATATTTCAGGCAATGAATTGGGCACGATAACATGGCGCATGATCTGAGACTTGCTGGCCCCGAGCGAATAAGCCGCATGAACCTTTGCGATCGCAACCCCGGACACCCCTGCCCGCGCGGCGATCGCCATGATCCAGAGCGCCGCAAGGAACAGCAATATCAGCTTGCCTGATTCACCGATCCCCGCCCAAATAATGACAAGCGGGATCAACGCGAGCGGTGGCACTGGGCGCATGAATTCGACGATCGGGTCAAACCATCCGCGGAACCAATCCGACAGACCCATGGCATAGCCAAGCGGGATACCAACCAATGCACCCAGCAAGAAACCAACCACAACGCGATAAAGCGAAATGCCGAGATGTTCATAGAGGAAGCTGCCCCGATAGCCCTCGCTAAAGGTCTGAACGACCCGATCCACGACAGCCTCGGGTGCTGGTAGCCAGATCGGCTCCATCTGCAAACCGGTTGGCGGTGTAAAGCTGATCGCCCCCTTGTCGGTCAACGCATAGCGGCCAATGGAATCGGTGATCGCGCCGTCCTGGGTGATTGCCTGACCATTGATCGCGACGATTTTAGCGCCGTCTTTGCGGGTCGCCTCATCGTTCTTGTCAAAGATGAGCGTCGTTGAACGTGATGCCGTCATCGAGATTGAATCGTTCTTGGCAAATCCCTCGCCGGGATCAACGTCAAACTTTTCGGTTTTTTCACCAAAGCTCAGCACGCGGACAATAACTTCGGCGTCATCGGTGGCACCGTTGGCGTCTTCAAGCGTGTAGGTAAAGGATGTTTCCCCAACAAAAGGCGCAGGCGCATGCAAAAATCCCGGAAGCCAGGCGGACCCTGTGAAGGCACCCCAGATCACGAACAACGTCGCAACCGAAACAATGCTGGCGATCCGGTTCGGACGCACCGCGCTTTCGTCGCCGAACGTCACGGTTTTCAGCGATGTGAAATCGTGGATGGACCGGTTGAACAGATATTTTACGGCAAAAAACGCACCGACGAAGATCGCTATGTAAACGAATAGAATGATAAGAGCAGTCATTACGCGTCCTCCGCCCGACCCATGATTTCTTCTTCCATATCCCAGATCATGCCAAGAATTTCTTCGCGTGTCGGGTTATAGTCTGCGTGTTTCTTCACTTCACGAAGGTCGGCACCCACGCCCATCTCGGCAAAGGGTAGACGATATTCTTTGTGAATGCGGCCCGGACGTGGCGCCATGACCAACAAACGCTCGCCCAGAAGCAAGGCTTCTTCGACCGAGTGGGTAATCAGGATAATTGTCTTACCGGTCTCTTTCCAAAGTTTCAGAACAAGCCCCTGCATTTTTTCGCGGGTCAGCGCGTCAAGCGCACCGAGGGGTTCGTCCATCAAGATAACGTCAGGGTCGTTGGCAAGGCAGCGGGCCAGCGCGACGCGCTGCTGCATTCCACCTGACAATTCGTAAATCGCCTTGTCTTTGAAATCACCGAGGCCCGTGACATCGAGAAGATGTTCGACATTCTCGGTATACTCGGCGGCGCGTTGGCCGCTCATGCGGGGACCGAAGCTGACGTTTTCGCGCACAGACATCCACTCAAAAAGAGCACCTTGCTGAAACACCATGCCGCGTTCTGCGGCGGGGCCTCGCACAACCTCTGCGCCAAGTTCAATCGTCCCTTCGGTTGGGGCAAGAAAACCTGCAACGATATTCAACAGGGTCGTTTTACCACAGCCCGAGGGACCGAGGACCGACATCAGTTCGCCTTGTTTAAGGTCCAGCGACACATCCTTGAGTGCCTGCACCGATCCGCCGTTGGGAAGATCAAAGCGCATAGAAATATTTTTGATGGCCAAACCTGACATTGGCATGTCCCCTTATGTTTGGATGTAGGGGCAGAACGCGCCCATCCGCTGGTCGCGTTCTGCAAAAAGCGTCAGGCGGCGCAAATACGCCGCCTGAAAGTCTTACATGCCGCCTGCTGCTGCAAGTGGGCCAGTGTTCACTGCACCAGCATAGCTGTCCAGCGCGCCATCAATCGAGCCTGCTGCAACGAATACGTCCGCAACACCCTTCATGAATGTCTGAGCGTTGCCACCCAACCATGCTGCGCTTAGCTGCTCGTCAACTGATGGGAATGTGAATGTCGACATTGTCGCCGCGGTTGAGGCTTCGTCCATGCCAGCATCCATCGCGATGACTGGAAGCATTGTCGCCTGCGCCATTGCGCCGCCGTCGTTCCACATCTGGTTTGCGTCTGCTGTGACCTTCAGGAAGGCTTCAACCATGTCGCTGTTCTCGGAAACCCAGCCAGTTGGACCTGATGTTACGTCAAACACAAGGATACCAAGCTCGGTCTTTTCGTCGCCTGTCAGAAGAACGTTGCCGTGCTCAAGTGCGCGGCGAAGCGATCCGCCCCAGCCACAGAACATATCGATTGAACCCTGAGCGATTGCAGCAGCTGCATCGGTTGGGTCCATGTCAACAA
>NZ_JBELFI010000123.1:0-6796 GCF_042093035.1 Yoonia sp.
ATCATCGGGCATAAACATTGTTCCGGGCAGCAGCAAAACGCCGGCCTCCTTCACCAGGAGCGGTGCAAGATCCGCGGATGACATCGCAAATGGATGCCGCAGATAAGCAAAATATGCGCCGCACCCCAAGAGCTGCCAGCCCTTGTCGACGAGCAGGGGGAAATTCTCATGGATGGCCGCGCGGCGGTCGAGGATTTCCAGTCTTTGGCCCGCGAGCCAGTCTCCAAGGTGCTGCATTCCCCAAAGAGCCGCGCGCTGGCCGAGCTGATTGGGGCAGATCGTGACGGTATCAAGAAACTTTTCGATTTCTGCCAGCCGTGTCGCGCCAGCAATGACCGCGCCGACGCGGTGCCCCGTCAGACGGTAGGCTTTGGAGAATGAATAGAGCTGGATCAACGTGTCGTCCCAATCATCCGTGCTGAAGAGATCATGTGGCGGACCGGTGCGGCTGTCGAAGTCGCGGTAGGTTTCATCGACGATCAGCGCGATCCCTTTTGCCCGCGCCAAATCCATGAAAGCGCGGAGGGTCTCGGCTGGGTATTCAACGCCGCAAGGGTTATTGGGGCTGACAAGTGCAATGGCTTTGGTGCGGCTGGTGATGCGCTTGGCTGCATCGTCGGCACTGGGGATCATGCCTGCGCCAACCATCAGCGGCATCGTCGTGACCCCAGACATATCGAGCCACATGCGATGGTTGAAGTAATAAGGGACCGGGATGATGACCTCATCGCCTTCGGTGCAAAGGGTGGCAATCGCTGCGGCAAAGGCCTGATTGCAGCCTGATGTGATCGCGACCTGATCCGGCTTTATTATTCCGCCGTAGTTCTTGCACCACTGCCGCGCCACTTCTTCGCGCAATGCAGGAAGACCCAGGACGGGTCCATAAAGATGCGCCTCTGCGTCTTGCATGATGATCTGCGCCATCGCTTCGCGCATCGCGGCGGGCGGCGGATCAACCGGGGCCGCCTGGCTGACATTCAGCAACGGGCGATCTGCTGGGTGGGAGACGCCATCAAGCCAGCGCCGTGCCTCCATCACCGGGGGTGCAAAGGTGGCGGTGGTGCGTGTCTGGCTCATGGCAGTGTCCCAAAAGGGGCGGCAGTGCCGCGGTCTCGGTTCAGATGCCTCCGGCGGGGATATTTATCCTCGGAAGAAGGGCGGGGTCAGTCTTTGCCGCGGTAAGGTTCGACATATTGCAGCGCCATGTCCCAAGGAAAGAAAATCCATGTGTCCTGACTGACTTCGGTGATGAAGGTATCAACCTGCGGTCGCCCCTTGGGCTTGGCGTAGACAGTGGCGAAATGCGCTTTGGGATAAAGGTCGCGCACCAGTTCGAGCGTTTTCCCGCTATCGACCAGATCATCGATAATCAGGATGCCGGTGCCATCGCCCATCAATGCCGCGTCCGGCGCTTTGAGGATTTTTGCCTGGGACTGATCCTGATGGTCGTAGCTTTTGACGCTGATTGTATCGACTATGCGGATGTCCAATTCGCGCGCTGCGATCATTGCCGGTGCCATCCCACCACGCGTGATCGCGACAACCGCGCGCCATGCGCCATCGTCCGGCCCGTGCCCGTCCAGTCGCCAAGCGAGCGCCCGACTGTCGCGGTGGATCTGATCCCAACTGATGTGGAAGCCTTTTTCATGAGGGAGACGATCAGTCATCGGCGGTTTCCTATTCTTTCGTCACATCAGGCGCGTCGACGGCTTTCATGCCCACGACATGATAGCCGGCGTCTACATGCAGTACTTCGCCCGTGACCGCGCTGCCAAGGTCAGACAGCAGGTAGAGTGCCGACTTGCCAACCTCTTCCTGCGTCACCGTCCGCCGTAGGGGTGCGTTGTATTCGTTCCATTTCATAATGAGCCGGAAATCACCGATACCCGATGCTGCGAGCGTCTTGATCGTGCCCGCGCTTATTGCATTGACACGGATATTGTCTTTGCCCAGGTCTTCGGCCAGATACCTTACCGAGGCTTCCAACGCGGCTTTGGCCACGCCCATGACGTTATAATGCGGCATGACTTTCTCTGCCCCGTAGTAAGTGAGCGTCAAGCAGGAGCCGCCCTCCGTCATCATCTTCTC
Organism: Yoonia sp.; assembly: GCF_042093035.1. Taxonomy (GTDB): domain Bacteria; phylum Pseudomonadota; class Alphaproteobacteria; order Rhodobacterales; family Rhodobacteraceae; genus Yoonia. The sequence continues at coordinate 2,089 of NZ_JBELFI010000123.1, forward strand.
CGCCCGCTGCACGACGGCGGTGAAGGAATAGACCGAGATATCCATCGATGTCAGAAAGTTGCCACGTGAAGTATCAACATACCGCCCGCGCAATTCGTTTTTGTCCGAAAATCCGATCGCATGGACGATGAAATCCAGCTTGCCCCAACGCGCCTCCAGGGACGCGAAAAGCGCATCGATAGTGGCCTCATCCCCCACGTCGCAGGGCAGAACAATGTCAGAGCCCACCGACGCTGCCAACGGGTCAACGCGTTTCTTGAGCGCCTCACCCTGATAGGAAAATGCAAGTTCGGCGCCAGCATCGGCGCAGGCCTTTGCGATACCCCAAGCGATTGATTTGTCATTGGCCAGACCCATGATAAGGCCACGTTTGCCTTGCATCAGTTGCGATGTCATTTTGGCTATCCTTTTGCGCGCGCCACGGAATGTGTCCGCTTCGTTTAAGTGATTGAAACCGGTCGGGCAACCTATTGGATTGCGTTTGCAAATGCCTTGCGAGCGTTCAGAATTCCGAATAAGCAGTAGCCGGGGCGAAAAATCATGGGATCAGCAATGTCTGACCGGAGTGGAATCTTTGCGGGCGACGATCCGTTTGTAATGGCGCGCAGGTGGCTTGAAGAGGCTATCGCGACAGAGCCCGGCGACCCCAACGCCATCGCACTCTCTACAGTTGACGAAAGCGGTATGCCAAATGTGCGCATGGTGCTTCTCAAAGAGATCGAGGACGCAGCATTCGTTTTCTACACCAACTACGAAAGCCGCAAAGGTCAGGAACTTGCGCAGGCAGGCAAAGCGGCATTTGTGATGCATTGGAAGTCTCTCGGGCGGCAGATACGCGTGCGTGGTACGGTCACAAAAGAAGACGGTCCGAAAGCCGACGCCTATTATCAGTCGCGGTCTTTGCAAAGCCGCTTGGGGGCTTGGGCATCCCGGCAATCGCAACCACTGGCGTCGCGGGCGACGTTGATGGCGGATGTGGCAAGATTGACGGTAGAGAAAGGCCCCAGGCCCGACAGACCCGCTTTTTGGGGTGGGTTTCGAATCGCGCCACTGGAGATCGAATTCTGGTCGGATGGGGCGTTCCGGTTGCATGACCGATTTCGTTGGTCACGTGATACACTTGGTCAAGATTGGGATGTTTTGAGGCTTTCGCCTTAAAAAGGCCGCGTTTTGATCGCGTGTTTGGTTGAATGCTGGCGCAATCACGCTAGCTTGGGGAAATCGAAGTTTAGACGCCGGGGCGAATCGATGGCGTCTTGAAGGAATTACAAATGGACAGCGGTTCAGATCCGGCACGGCAAGTGCATGGTCACGTGAAATGGTTCGATCCGGGCAAGGGCTTTGGGTTTGTAATCGCTGATGAGGGCGGTCCCGACATTCTGCTTCATGCAAATGTCTTGCGCAATTTTGGGCAAGGTTCGGTCGTAGATGGATCTGAAGTTGTACTCAAGGTCCAGGACACCCAGCGTGGTCTGCAGGCAATCGAAGTCGTCGATATCAAGCCACCGGCTTTCGCGGAAAACCCGCCACTCAAGGATATGGCGGCCTATACCACCGAAGAAATTGCACGCCGTCCGGTTGAACCGGCACGTGTGAAATGGTTCGACAAGGGTAAAGGGTTTGGCTTTGCCAATATTTTTGGCAGTCAGGACGATATTTTTATTCACGTCGAGGTCCTGCGTCATTCCGGCCTGTCTGATCTGCAATCGGGGGAGGCAGTGGGCCTGCGTCTGGTTGATGGGGAACGCGGCCGCATGGCAGTGGAAGTCATAGGTTGGGAGACAGTCGCCAAATGAAACTTTCCGTGCTCTCTTTTGCTTTTGTATTGGCCGCGCAACCGCTCTGGGCGACATGTGCTGAGGATAAAGTCACGATCAAGGGTGATTTTGGGCAGGCCAGCTTCACGGTCGAGATCGCCGACGACAATGCAGAACGCGCAGAGGGCTTGATGTTTGTCGAAGAGATGCCGACGTTTTCTGGTATGCTCTTTGTCTATGACCGTGCGCAGCCTGTGAGTTTCTGGATGAAGAATACGCTCATTCCGCTGGATATGCTCTTTGTGGCGCCTGATGGCGAAGTTCTGCGCATACATGAAAACGCGATCCCGGGCGATCTGACCCCAATTCCGGGCGGCGACGGGGTGCAGATGGTGCTTGAGATCAACGGCGGGATGGCATCGCGGTTGGGAATTTCGGTGGGGGATGTTTTGCAGCACCCCAGCTTCGGACCTGAGGCGATCATGGCCTGTGTCCAAGACATGCACGGTTAGGACCAAATCCGAATATTCTGATCGGACCCGTGAGCTTTCGCTTCGGCCTTGTGATTCTGGCATGATGCACCGTCAAAAAACTGCATGACGCGTTTTCATCAGGCCGCTTTAGGGGTTTTCAAATCAGTTTGGCTTGGCTAAAGACACGCCATGGTTCGGGGCGTAGCGCAGCCTGGTAGCGCATCTGTTTTGGGAACAGAGGGTCGGGAGTTCGAATCTCTCCGCCCCGACCACTTCAAAAAACTACCTTGCATTTCATATCTTGCTTGTCGCGGCGCAAAGCGCCTTTGCGTCAAGGGTTTTGGGCGGAATGACCTGGCTTTACATGGCGTAGGCTGATTCTTTGTTTCACTGCTTTGGTGCGATGAGCGGCGCCGGATAGATCGCAACCATTGCATCAAAAACACACATCTTGCCGCGTGGAACATGCTTAGCGGAAGGTTAACGCAGATGGCGCATGTTGAGGCTTTGTCTGAAGCTTTTGACCTAAACCTGCCGTCTAAAAGGGTTTCTGCAATTCATGCTCGGCGGCTGCGCTGTGGACAAAACTGTGTGTGAATCGGGCGGCTGACCGACGCCCATTTCAGAGCGCTGCCGTCAACAAGATAAATCTGTATTTTGTGTTAAAATTCCGTTGACCCACTAGGGGTGGTTGGTTCAAGGTGTGCGAACCGGCCGCTACGACACTATTTGTGGTGCTGGTAAATGGGACAGCTCGAAGTTTAGAGTGCCGATGAGGCACCTCATTGGCGTTCACCCGGTTCTTGACCGGGCGGATATATTATTGCCGCTCGGCGCTGCTCCTTTCACGACCCACGTCGCCCACGCGACGTATTCAGATCAAGCCGCAACGACGGCGCATTAATACGGGGCAGAGACAATGAAAATCGAACGCAGTTTTACAAAAGCAAAGACTGGCGCTTACGGCGCGCTTGAATTCAAGACGACCACCTCTGAGATCCGCAACCCGGATGGTACAATCGTTTTCAAACTCGACGATTGCGAAATCCCGGCAAGCTGGAGCCAGGTGGCCTCTGACGTGATCGCGCAGAAGTATTTCCGCAAAGCGGGTGTGCCATCCGCAGTGAAACGCGTGAAGGAAAAGGGCGTGCCAGAGTTCCTGTGGCGCTCCGTTCCGACCGAGGACGCGACATTCGGGGGTGAGACATCCGCAAAACAGGTTTTCGACCGTCTGGCAGGTGCGTGGACCTATTGGGGCTGGAAGGGCGGCTACTTCACAACCGAGGCCGATGCCAAAGCCTATTTCGACGAAATGCGCTACATGCTTGCCACCCAGCGTGCGGCACCAAACAGCCCGCAGTGGTTTAACACAGGTCTGCACTGGGCTTATGGCATTGATGGGCCGGCACAGGGCCACCATTATGTTGATTACCAAACAGGTGAGCTGACCAAATCGGCATCTTCCTATGAGCATCCGCAACCACACGCCTGCTTTATCCAATCCGTCAGTGACGATCTCGTGAATGACGGCGGGATCATGGATCTTTGGGTCCGTGAGGCGCGTTTGTTCAAATATGGATCTGGGACCGGCACAAACTTCTCATCCTTGCGTGGCGATGGCGAGGCGCTGTCGGGCGGTGGCAAGTCATCGGGCCTGATGGGCTTTCTGAAGATCGGTGACCGTGCCGCTGGTGCAATCAAATCCGGTGGTACAACGCGTCGTGCGGCAAAAATGGTGATCGTCGATGCCGACCACCCTGATATCGAGGAATTCATCAACTGGAAGGTCATCGAAGAGCAGAAGGTGGCGTCCATCGTTGCGGGCTCCAAGATGCACGCGCGGTACCTGAACGCGATCTTCGCGGCGATCAAATCATGGGACGGCGAAGAGATCGCAGCCTATGATCCAAAGACCAACGACACGCTCGCCGCCGCCGTAAAGGACGCGAAAAAGTCCGCGATCCCAGAGACATACATTAAGCGGGTGTTGGATTACGCAAAGCAGGGCTATTCCAGCATTGAGTTCCCGACCTATGACACAGATTGGGATTCAGAAGCCTATAACAGTGTCTCCGGCCAGAATTCGAATAACTCGATCCGTGTGACGGACGCGTTCCTGAAGGCTGTCGAAAATGACGCGGACTGGACGCTGGTTAACCGGCGCAACGGTGAAGTCGCCAAGATCATCAAAGCCCGCGATTTGTGGGAGCAGGTTGGCCACGCGGCATGGGCCTGTGCAGATCCGGGCATCCAGTACCACGACACCGTCAACGCTTGGCACACATGCCCAGAAGATGGCGCGATCCGCGGATCGAACCCGTGTTCGGAGTATATGTTCCTTGATGACACGGCCTGTAATCTTGCGTCGATGAACTTGCTGACCTTCTACAAGGACGGCGCATTTCAGGCGGAAGACTATATGCACGCCACGCGCCTGTGGACCGTGACGCTTGAGATTTCCGTGATGATGGCGCAGTT
>NZ_JBELFI010000124.1:0-6787 GCF_042093035.1 Yoonia sp.
GACTTGAAACCTATGGTTATCCTTCCCAGATGATCTGTATCGGGTCGCCAATGACGGGGCCCGTGACAAACGGCCTGTCCCGGATGGGAAGGTCACACATTGTTATCGCTTAGCAAAAAGGATGACCCAAATGCGTGCATTTGACCTGACACCACTTTACCGTGCCACCGTTGGCTTTGACCAAGTTGCCGATCTCATGGATCGTGCCCTTGCCAATGACGTCGGCCAGAACAGCTACCCCCCATATAACATAGAGAAAACAGATGATGACGGATGGCGTATTTCCATCGCCGTCGCTGGTTTCTCTGACGATGACCTTGCGATTGAGGTGAAAGACCGTAGCCTTCATGTCACAGGCCGCAAGGCCGCCGATGAAAGTGAGCGCAACTATCTACACCGTGGTATCGCCACCCGCGCGTTTGAGCGTCGCTTCCACTTGGCCGATCATGTTCGCGTGACAGGTGCATCCCATGAAAACGGCATGCTGAACGTTGATCTTGTCCGCGAAGTGCCAGAGGCGCTCAAGCCACGCCGGATCGCGATTTCTACGGATACGAAAAAAGATGCGCATTTGGTTGAGGCCAAGTCGGTCAACTAAACCGTAACACCCGCAGATCCGCGCGCGTCACCTTTGGGTGGCGCGCTTTTTCATGGCAACGAGCCGTCCCAGATTTCATTCGACATATCATTTCGCGCACGCAAAGATGGATCCGACCTTAATAATCAAAGGTGCGTGCCGATGAAGTTTCACAAACTGTACAGCGACGCCGACGGTGAGAGCCATTGGGAAACCGTCGATGTCGCCTTGCAAGAACGTAGCTTCGCGCCGCCCGCTCAGGCGATTGAAATTTCTGAAGCGGAGCCCGTCCAGAGCGTTCTGTTCCTACGGCTCCGGTCAGGCTGGGACGAGCCTATTCACCCAACACCAGTTGCGCAAAAACTTGTTTGTATGGCGGGCCAAGTCCGCGTGACCGCAAGCGACGGCGAGGCGCGGGACATTGGCGTGGGCGATGTCTGGCACATGGAAGACAAAAGCGGAAAAGGCCATCATACCGTGGTGACAAGCGAAGAGGACTTCGAAGCCGTTATCGTTCAGCACGAATAGTGGTTCTCTGCCCTGCATCTGCCGCAAATTGGGCTGAGACTTCACATCTACCGGAACCAATCAGGCAGATCGCCGAACCGTGGGGCGTGACGCCGATCAGACCGGCGCCTGCGGCTTGATTCCGGTCTGCTGGAGCAACCCAAACTCAGTGCGCCTCTGCCCAATTCGCCCCCTGCCCGGCATCCACGGCTAGCTTCACATCCAACTTCACTGCTGGATCGCTGGCGTTTTCCATCACATCACGTGCGGCACCGATCAGATCATCGACAGCCCCCGCTTCGACCTCAAAGATTAGTTCGTCATGGACCTGTAGCAACATCTTCGCGGGGATGCCCTCAATCGCGGCTGGCATACGGATCATCGCGCGCCGGATCACATCTGCTGCCGTGCCTTGGATCGGTGCGTTGATTGCCGCCCGCTTCGCAAATCCAGCCTGTGGGCCCTTTGCGTCAATCTGCGGTGTGTTGATCTTGCGCCCAAAGAGCGTCTGGACATATTTGTGCTCTTTCGCAAAGGCCACAGTGTCATCCATGTATTGGCGAATGCCAGGGAAACGCTCAAAATAGCGGTCGATGAAGCCCTGCGCTTCGCCACGCGGGATGCGCAGATTGCGCGCCAGACCAAAGCCCGAAATGCCGTAGATTACACCAAAGTTGATCGCCTTGGCTTGACGGCGCACGTCCGGCGTCATTTCATCCAACGGCACGTCGAACATTTCGGACGCGGTCATGGCATGAATGTCGATGCCATCGAGGAACGCCTGTTTCAGCGCATCAATCCCCGCCACATGCGCCAGAATACGCAGCTCAATCTGGCTGTAGTCGAGACTGACGATGACCTTTCCCGCATCAGCCACGAAAGCCTCACGAATGCGACGCCCTTCCTCGGAGCGAACCGGAATATTCTGCAAGTTCGGGTCCGTGGACGCCAGACGCCCGGTGTTCGCGCCCGCAATCGAATAAGACGTATGCACGCGGCCCGTCTCCGGGTTGATGTGTTCTTGCAGCGCATCCGTATAGGTCGATTTCAGCTTCTGGAGCTGGCGGTAGTCCAATACTCTAGCTGGGAATTCGTATTCAGTCGCCAGGTCCTCAAGCACATCAGCAGTTGTTTGCCACTGTCCTGTTTTAGTTTTCTTACCTCCTTCTAGACCCATCTCCGCAAAGAGGATTTCCCCGACTTGCGCGGCCGACTGGACGTTGAAGGGGCGCCCTGCCTTTTCGTGTAGTTCAGCTTCCAGCCCAGCCATTTTCTGGGCAAAGGCATTCGACATCCGGCTAAGCGTATCGCGGTCAACCTTTATCCCATGACGCTCCATCTGGGCCAGCACAGGAACCAGCGGACGTTCCATCGTTTCATAAACGGTTGTGACCTGCTTGGTGTGCAATAGCGGCTTAAAGAGTTGCCATAGTCGCAAAGTGATATCGGCATCTTCGGCTGCGTATTTCACCGCCTCATCAATCGGCACGCGATCAAAGGTGATCGCGGATTTGCCCGTACCAAGAAGCGGTTTGATCGGGATGGGTGTGTGGCCAAGGTACTGTTCTGAAAGGGTATCCATGCCATGATTATGCAGGCCAGCATTCATCGCATAAGACATCAGCATGGTGTCATCGATCGGATCAACGGTAATACCAAGTCGCGCAAAGATCTTGGCGTCATACTTCATATTCTGACCGATCTTGATGATGGCCGGGTCTTCAAGCACGGGCTTGAGAAGCGCCAGACAGTTCTCAAAACCCATCTGCCCTTCGGCGATGTCATCTGAACCGAACAGATCATCAGACACCGCTGATTTGTGCGTCAGAGGGATGTAACAAGCCTGCCCCGCCTCAACACAAAGCGAAATCCCGACCAGCTCTGCCGTCATGTCATTGAGGCCGGTGGTTTCGGTATCAACGGCCACATAGCCGCGCTCATGAATTTGGTTAATCCACAACTGCAAAGCGGCGGCGTCGCGGACGCATTCGTAGGTCTCAGGGGTGAAATCCACGGCTTCGGGGGCGGCTGTCGCGTCTGCCGGGGCCGCAATCTCAATCGCAGGCGCCTCAACGCCAAGCTTGTCGGCAATACGCTTGGTAACCGTGCGGAATTCCATTTCTGCCAAGAAGCCCATCAGCACCTCTGCATCCGGTTCGCGGACCTCCAGATCATCAAGCGTGAATTCCAGCGTCATATCGCAATCAAGCTGCACAAGCCGCTTGGACAGCTCAATCTGCGCGCGATTAGCGATCAGCGTCTCACGGCGCTTGGGTTGTTTGATTTCGCCCGCGCGGTCCAGCAGACTTTCCAGATCACCGTATTCGTTTATCAAAAGTGCCGCCGTCTTGACGCCGATCCCTGGCGCGCCAGGCACATTGTCAACGCTATCACCTGCCAAAGCCTGCACATCTACCACGCGCTCCGGCCCAACGCCGAATTTCTCGATCACGCCGTCTGCGTCGATCCGCTTGTTCTTCATCGGATCGAGCATTTCAACGCCCTCCCCAACGAGCTGCATCAGGTCCTTGTCGGACGATACAATGGTGACGCGCCCACCAGCGTCGCGGGCCTGATGGGCAAGTGTGGCAATGATATCGTCGGCTTCAAAGCCTTCGACCTCTTCGCAAGCAATGTTAAAGGCTTTGGTGGCAACGCGGGTCAGTGGGATTTGCGGGCGCAGATCCTCTGGCATGGCCTCTCGATTGGCCTTGTACTGGTCGTACATGTCATTGCGGAACGTATGGCTGCCTTTGTCGAAAATCACCGCAACATGGGTGGCCGCGTCAGTCCCATTGTTGCCCTCAACGTAGCGCTGTAGCATGTTCACAAAGCCGCTGACGGCACCGACAGGCAACCCATCCGACTTGCGCGTTAGGGGGGGCAACGCGTGGTAGGCGCGGAAAATAAACGCAGATCCGTCGATCAGATGCAGATGACAGCCTTTGCCGAACACCATGGGTAAGCCCCCCTCAAAATGTTTCTCAACACCTATAGCGAGGGGGGCACATGGTCTAGTGCGCGGCCTTGATGAAGGTCCCGTTTTGCAGGTCTTTCATCGCTTGGTGCAGTTCGGCCTGCGTATTCATCACGATCGGGCCATGCCATGCGACGGGTTCCTCAATAGGACGACCCGCGACCAGCAAGAAACGCACACCTTCAGGACCAGCTTGAACGGTCACATCATCGCCATTGCCAAACCGGACCAGCGTGCGGTTTCCGGTCATGTCCCGAATGTTGAGCTCCTCGCCGGCCACTTCTTTTTCGACGCGGACACCGACGGGGTTTGCCGCATCAACAAAACTGCCCTTGCCCGCAAAAACATAGGCAAATGCATTCGCACGGGTATCCACGGGCAAAGTCTTGCGCCCGTTCGGCGGGATCGACACATCAAGATAGAGCGGGTCAGCCGCAATACCGTCAACAGGCCCCGCCTTGCCCCAAAACTTGCCCGTGATGATCTTCACGCGCGTACCATCATCGTCGATAATCTCTGGCACATCGTGCCCCGCGATGTCTTGATAGCGGGGTGCGGTCATCTTGAGCGAGGACGGCAGATTGGCCCAGAGCTGAAAGCCATGCATCTGACCGGCAGTGTTCCCCTTGGGCATCTCCTGATGCAAGATACCTGAACCGGATGTCATCCACTGGACCGAGCCCGCACCAAGCGTGCCGCGGTTACCGAGCGAATCGCCATGCTCGACCTCGCCTTCAAGCACATAGGTGATCGTTTCGATGCCACGGTGTGGGTGCCACGGAAATCCGCGTTCGTAATGCGCGGGAATATCGTTGCGGAAATCATCGAGCAGCAAAAACGGATCGCTCTCAGAGGTATCGCCGAACCCGAAAACACGGTGCAAATGAACCCCTGCGCCTTCCATCGTGGGCTGCGCGCGGGTGGTTTGGGTTACAGGTCGGAAAGTCATTTCAAACTCCTTGGATGATTACCACCGGAGATAGGGCAATTGTTGCTGTTGGAAAATGCACATCCGCGAACAGTTTCTGTGCGGGATGTGCGCCAACGCTTAGATTTTGCCTTCAAATTCCTTGTGGACCAGCTTGGCATCGCAATACGGACATTCAATCCAGCCATGTTCCTGCGGAATCTGCAGCCAAACACGGGGATGCCCCAACGCGCCTTCGCCACCGTCGCAAGCCACGCGCCAGTCGTGAACAATCTTGGTCTCGGGTGCGGGTGTCGCCATTGATCTACCTGTTTGGTTGCCGCGGGGCCGGGCCCGCCTTAGATGGGTAAGATATACCGCACAGGCGGCACGGGGGAAAGACAGCATGTCTGACAATGCGATAGAAATTCAAGGGTTGAAAAAGACCTATGCCGCCACCGGGCGCAGCCCGGCCAAAGAAGCCTTGAAAGGCATCGATCTGGCAATTCCGCGCGGCTCAATTTTCGGGCTCTTGGGCCCGAACGGCGCAGGTAAATCAACGCTCATCAATATCCTGGCCGGTTTGGTTGTGAAAACGGAAGGCCGGGTAAAAATCTGGGGCTTTGACCAGGATGAGAATCCGCGGCAATCCCGGGCCGCCATCGGGATTATGCCGCAGGAGCCACATCTTGACCCGTTTTTCACGCCAGCGGGCTCGCTTGACGTGCAGGCTGGGCTCTATGGGGTGCCAAAATCGCAGCGCAAAACCGCCGAAATCCTTGAACTCATCGGCCTGACCGACAAGGCCAACGCCTATGCGCGATCTTTGTCGGGCGGCATGCGCCGCAGATTGCTCTTGGGGAAAGCCTTGGTTCACTCACCACAAATTCTGGTGCTTGATGAACCGACCGCAGGCGTGGATATCGAGCTCAGAAATCTGCTTTGGAAAAACGTGCGGAAACTCAACGAGCAAGGGATGACGATCATTCTGACAACCCACTACCTCGAAGAGGCCGAACAAATGTGTGACGACATCGCCATCATCAACCACGGCGAGGTCATCATCCGCGACAGCACAGAAAACCTGCTGGGGCGGCTGGACAGCAAAACGCTGGTCATCACACCACAACCGGACGCATCTCTGCCGGAGCTTCCAGACACAATCATTGGACAAAAGCACAGCGACGGCACTTTGACCTTCACCTACCAAAGCAGCGCCACACCTGCCGATGAAATCCTGACATTGGTGCGCGACGCGGGAATCACAATCAAAGACGTCAAGACCCGGGAAGCGGATCTTGAGGACGTCTTCCTGTCACTTACCTCTGGCCGATGATCCGGCTTCTTAATCCCAAATAAACTTCCGCACGGCAGAAAGCGTGGTTTAATCGGCCAGCATCCGCCCCAACGGGCGCCCACCCAATATATGCATGTGATAATGCGGCACATCTTGGACGCCATGGATGCGGGTGTTTGAGACACCCCGAAACCCATCTTCCAATCCCGATATCTTGCAGACTTCTGCGATCGCCTGAAAGAACCCGGCTTGTTCGGCAGGGCTTGCATCGCGGGCGAAATGATCGAGGCTCATGTAGGGGCCCTTGGGGACAACCAGCACATGGACGGGCGCTTGTGGAGCGATATCCTCGAATGCCAGAGCGTGTTCATTTTCATAGACCGTCCTGTTGGGGATTTCCCCCCGCAGAATTTTGGCAAAGATGTTCTGGTCGTCGTAGGCGTAATCCATGGATGTCCTCAATCAGCAAAAAGATGGGGGGTTTGAGCAAGGTTAGTAGCCTGCGCGAGCGTGATACCCAAA
>NZ_JBELFI010000125.1:0-6757 GCF_042093035.1 Yoonia sp.
TTCCGATCTAAAGGCCAGAAGGTCGTTACAGTCGCGCTATGACCTAGACGGCGGATGGTGTGCCCCCTACATCACCTGCAAGACAACATAAGAGACAGCACCGATGGCCAATGATGCTTTTGAAGATCTGGTTGAGACTTTTGAATTTCTCGACGATTGGGAGGACCGCTACCGCCATGTGATCGACATGGGCAAAGCGATGCCGCCGCTCGAAGACGCGCTGCGGGTGCCCGCGACAAAGGTTGATGGTTGTGCCAGTCAGGTCTGGCTGGTGCCACATATCAGCAATGGGGTGTTCACGTTTCGCGGCGAAAGCGACGCGATGATCGTGCGTGGATTGATCGCGGTTCTATTGGCCCTTTACAACGAACAGCCTGTTGAAGATGTGGTGAGAATTGACGCCGCCGCAGAGCTGGCGCGGCTCGGTTTGAACGATCACCTTTCAGCACAGCGCTCGAATGGATTGCGCGCGATGGTCGAACGCATTCAGCAAACGGCTGCGGCGGCCTAACCTTTCAAGGACGTCAGAGCTGGTGTTAAATCGCCATAGCCGGTGAAGCGCCGTTCAAAGATGAGGCCCAGCCTTTCGGCGCATTCCTGTGCCTTAACGGTGAGCGCAGCATCATCAGTTTGCGCCTGATAAACGAGCTTTTCGTAGTTGCCGAAATACATGTTCCGCAGGTCAGGATGACGCCCAAGGCCCAAAGGTTCCCAGACAAAGGCATCGAACTGGCGGACCAGAAAATCGGTCAGATAGAAGGCCGTGATTTCATCATGCGCCGTGAATGCCGCATTGCCCTCAAAGAAAGAATAGCAATGCGGGCCCACGACCATATTGACGCCCATGTCTTGGCAGGCCGCCTCCAACAGCCCGCCGGTACCGCAATCGGCGTAAACCACAAAGACCTGATCGTAGGCATGGCGATGCTTGGCGACAGCCTTGCGCACTTCCGGCACAATACGTTCGGGATGGTTGTGCAAGATGGCTGGCAGACATTGCAGATCAAGATGATCCAACCCATTGGCCGCTTTGATGGCAAGGATCTCACGGGCGAGTGCCCCGCAGGCAATCAACAAAACGCTGCCTTTGCCGCTTGCTGGCAATCCCGTGGTTGTCAGGGTCGTTTCAGGCAATTGCATGGGTGTCGGCCTATGGGCTGTCGTTTGCGCCAAAGCGTCGGATCAGGATCGACGCCAGCAACGTCACGGCGCTAATTCCGGCAAGGATAGCTACGGATGCGTTCGCAAAACCACCGGTCAACAGCACAACGCCAGCCACAGTCGCTGCGGCAAGGCCAATGACGGCAATCAGAATGAGCAATAAAGTTCTTAACGGCATGGCGGCCTCCTGCCTAACAGATAGGGGCGCCATGCGCAGATTTGAAGATCAGGCTGCCCCGGCACCCTGGTTATGCTTGCGGGCCATGAAAGTCTTGGCGGTTTCAACGGCGACGGCCGCATCACGACAATACGCGTCCGCGCCAATGGCCTTGCCGAATTCCTCGTTCAACGGCGCGCCACCGACCAGCACAACATATTCGTCGCGCAAGCCTTTTTCGACCATCGTATCAATCACGACCTTCATATAGGGCATCGTGGTTGTCAGCAGGGCAGACATGCCAAGGATATCGGGCTGCTCTGTCTCAAGCGCTTCGAGATAGGCCTCAACCGCGTTATTGATACCAAGATCAACGACTTCGAAACCCGCGCCCTCCATCATCATGGAAACAAGGTTTTTGCCGATGTCATGGATGTCACCCTTGACCGTGCCAATCACCATCTTGCCAACGCGCGGCGCACCTGTTTCGGCCAGAAGCGGCTTCAGGATAAACATCCCGCCTTTCATGGCGTTGGCGGCCAAAAGCACTTCAGGGACAAACAGAATACCGTCGCGGAAATCGTGGCCGACGATGGTCATACCACCAACGAGCGCCTCTGTGAGAATACGATAAGGGGGCCAGCCGCGCGAAAGCAGGATGTTCACACCCTCTTCGATCTCTTCCTTCATACCATCGTAAAGGTCGTCGAACATTTGGGCGACCAAATCTTCGTCGTTCAGTTCGGACAGGATGATGTCATCTTCTTCGTCGGACATGGTCAAAACCTTTTGTATTCGCGTGTTCCTACCTTACTGCGCTGATTTGTCTTTTTCTACCAGTTGATTTCCGACATTCACATAGACGGGAACGACTTTGGTTGCTTGTGTTCCCTGTATGTTCTAGGTTTCATTATGCAGGATTTGCCGCCCAAAAAACCACATAGGACACCTGGCCGCGCGGCTGGCTACGACCCCGCTGTGCGGTTCGATCGGTTCCAGAATGAGGCGATTGATGACGGTTGGGGCCGGGCTGATGAATTGCCGGTCTTACGTACAGAAGTACGTGATGAGAGGGCGCGAACAGTTATCACCAAAAACAGTTCTCCCGACTTGTCTTTTGACCGATCAATAAATCCCTATCGCGGGTGTGAGCACGGGTGCATTTACTGCTTTGCAAGGCCGAGCCACGCGTTTCTGGGGATGTCACCGGGTCTTGATTTTGAAACCAGGCTCATTGCGCGCCCCAATGCCGGTGCCCAGCTTGCGCGGGAGCTGTCCACGCCGCGCTATGTGCCCAAGATCATTGCGATCGGGACCAATACGGATGCCTATCAACCAGTTGAAAAGAAGCGGGAAATCATGCGGGATGTTTTGCAGGTCTTGTCGGATTTCAATCACCCGGTCGGGATCGTCACGAAGGGGACATTGATTGCGCGTGATATTGATCTGCTGGCACCGATGGCCGCAAGGGGCTTGGTGCGCATTGGGGTCTCAATCACGACGTTGGACCCAAAAATCGCGCGCTTGATGGAACCCCGCGTGCCGACGCCGCAGGCCCGGCTGAAGCTTGTTAAAACACTGACTGACGCGGGGATTCCGGTGCGGATCATGGTATCGCCCGTGGTGCCTGCGCTGACAGATCACGAGTTGGAAGCGATCTTGCTGGCGGGGCGCGACGCGGGTGCTGTTGCGGCGTCTTCGATCGTCCTGCGACTTCCCCGAGAGGTGGCTCCCTTGTTTCGCGATTGGCTTGAGACCCATTTTTCGGATCGCGCGGCGCGTATCATGGGCCGCGTGCGTGAATTGCACGGGGGAAGGGACTACGACCCTGAATTTGGCAAACGTATGGTCGGGCAGGGCGTGTGGGCCGAACTACTGCAGCAGCGTTTTCGGAAAGCCGCCCGCAAACTGGGACTGGATCGCAGTCTACCGCTTCTGCGCACTGATCTTTTTTGCAAGCCGCCGCAATGCGGCGATCAATTGAATTTATTCTAGAGGCCTGCGCGCGTTGCGCGCTTGGATGCCTCCGGCGGAGGTACTTTCGAACAAAAGAAGATCACCCCGCACCAACCCACGGGCCGGGCGGGGCTTCTCTTGTTACGGTCATCGGCTCCTCAGCCTGTACCGCCTGCCAATGATAATGGAACCAAGGTAAAGACTTGGTTAACTTCTTTTGTTTGTAAATATCTCGGGGGAGGCCGCAGGCCGGGGGCAGCGCCCCCTTTGCGGTCTAGCTTTTGCGCCGGCGTCCACGGCGCGGCGATGCTGCGGGCCCGGCCCCATCGGTACCGTCGGAAACAGAAGAGAATTCTCCGAGTGCTTTTGTGATGGTCTCCAGGCTTGGCGGCGCTGATTTCGGGCGGGTTTCAAGTGCGTGGCGCATCGCGCGCAGGTGTTCTGGCGTCGTCCCGCAACAGCCGCCGATAATCGTGGCCCCGCAATCGCGTGCCAAAACCGCGTAATCGGCCATCAGTTCCGGCGTACCATCATAGTGGATATGCCCGTCGTGGTATTTGGGTATGCCCGCATTTCCCTTTGCAATCACCGGCAAAGGATTGCCCGCCGCCTGAAACCCGAGAACGGTCCGCAATAAATCCGACGCGCCCACACCACAGTTTGCCCCAAAGGCAAGCGGTTGATGCGCGATTTTCCCAACCCGTTTGACCATTTGCGCGGATGTAATCCCCATCATCGTGCGCCCGGCGGTATCAAAGCTCATTGTGCCACACCACGGCATGTCGGCGCGCGCAAAGGCTTCTGCCGCCGCGATCAATTCTTCGATAGCGCTGATCGTTTCCACCCAGAGCACATCAACCCCACCGGCCTTTAGTCCTTCAGCCTGTTCGTGAAACATCTCTACCGCAATCTCGTGGGTCAATGACCCCATGGGTGCCATGATTTCACCCGTTGGCCCAACGGAGCCAGCGACCACAATCTTGCGCCCGGACGCATCAGCGACTTCGCGGCCCAGGCTGGCGGCCGCTTCATTCAACTCGCCCACGCGGCCTTCAGCGCCGTGCAGTTTCAACCGCGACGCATTCGCGCCAAAACTGTTGGTCAGGAAAATGTCACTGCCGGCGTCCGCAGCCCCTTTGTAAAGCGCGGTGATCTTCGCTGTTTCATCCACGTTCCACATTTCGGGCGCGTCACCCGACATCAGCCCCATATTGAACAGGTTCGTCCCGGTCGCCCCGTCGGCCATCAGCCAATCGCGGGTTGTGAGCAGTTCTGACAGTGCGTTTGTCATTTCTCAGGGTCCAATTCTTAGGCGTTTTCATAGGCGTTGCGAATCCCGTCTCATGTGATCCATGTGCGTGCAACGTCAGTTTTCGCATAACGATCATGAAGAAAACGCAAAAGCCGCCCCAAGGTCACGGCGCGGCTTTTGACGGGTCAATGGCGCTCGATCAGATTTCGTTCAGTATCTGGCCCTTTGCTTCAACCAGCATTTCGGCCATTTTCGCCCGAATTGTCGCTTCATCGGCTTTGGCGCCCAAATCACCAGCGAGCTTGCGGTAAACATCTTCGTGACCTGGTTCTTCAAAGTCGGCCTTTACGACTTCTGTCGCATATGCTGCCGCCTCTTCGCCTGATTTCCCAAGCAATTCTGCCGCCCAAAGGCCGAGCAATTTGTTGCAACGCGCCTCTGCCTTGAACTGCATTTCTGCATCATGGGCGAATTTGGTTTCAAAGGCGTTTTCGCGGTCGTCGAATGTGCTCATGAGATTGTCCCCGTGGTTTGAACCTGTTTGCACTAGATATGACCCTACAGGTGCTTGCCTGCAAGGGGGGCTTGCACTATCAGGCGCATTAAGACGCAGGCGCGACGCGCTGCGCATTTGCGTGAAGGGATCACGATGGCACGCCGCAAGAAGATTTATGAAGGCAAGGCAAAAATCCTTTATGAAGGTCCTGAGCCGGGCACATTGGTTCAGTATTTCAAGGACGATGCCACTGCCTTCAACGCAGAAAAGAAAGCCGTGATCGAGGGCAAGGGCGTGTTGAACAACCGTCTGTCGGAATTCTTCATGACTGGCCTCAGCCAGATCGGGATCCCGACGCATTTTATCAAGCGCCTCAATATGCGCGAACAGCTGATCCGGCAGGTTGAAATCGTTCCGCTTGAAGTGATTGTGCGTAATTTCGCAGCCGGGACAATGGCCGAGCGTATGGGACTGGAAGAGGGCGCAGCGCTGCCGCGTCCCGTGGTGGAGTTTTCTTATAAGGACGACAGCCTTGGCGATCCACTGGTGCCTGAGGAATACATCATTGCTTTCGGCTGGGCCTCACAGCAGGAGATGGACGATATCGTCAGCCTTGCCCTGCGCGTGAATGACTGGATGTCGGGCGTGATGTACGGGGTTGGCATCAAATTGGTTGATTTCAAAATCGAAGTAGGCCGGGTCTGGGAGAACGATTTTCCCCGTCTCATCCTTGCCGATGAAATCAGCCCCGATAGCTGCCGGTTGTGGGACATCGAGACTGGCCAAAAGCTGGACAAAGACGTGTTCCGCAGGGATCTCGGCAATCTCACAGATGCCTATACCGAAGTGGCGCGTCGCCTTGGCGTCATGCCCACGAATGTGACCCATACCGGCTCCAAGCCCACGTTGATAAACTAAAAGGACCCTTGCGATGAAAGCCCGCGTGCATGTGATGTTGAAAAACGGTGTTCTGGACCCGCAGGGGGAGGCGGTGCGCCACGCTTTGGGCACATTGGGTTTTGCCGGTGTCGAAGGTGTTCGTCAGGGCAAGGTGATTGAGCTTGATCTGGCCGATGGGACCTCTGAGGCGATGATTGGCGAAATGTGCGAAAAGCTGCTCGCCAATACGGTGATCGAAAGCTACCGCATCGAGGTGCTGTGATGCGCGCTGCGGTGATTGTCTTTCCTGGCTCCAATTGTGATCGCGACATGGCCGTGGCACTGGAAGCCGCAGGCGCCGACGTGACCATGGTTTGGCACAAGGATGCAAAACTGCCCGAAAACGTTGATCTGGTGGCTATTCCGGGTGGGTTCTCTTTCGGGGATTATCTGCGCTGTGGTGCAATTGCGGCCCAATCGCCGATCTGCAAGGCCGTGGTCGGTCACGCAGCGCGTGGCGGGTATGTACTGGGTGTCTGCAACGGGTTTCAGGTGCTGACCGAAACCGGCTTGTTGCCGGGTGCATTGATGCGCAATGCCAACCTGAAATTCATCTGCAAGACCGTTGATCTGAAAGTAGAAACATCCGCGTCGCCTTTTACCGAAGGCTATAAGGCAGGCGGGATTGTCCGCTATCCGGTTGCCCATCATGATGGTAATTACACTGTCGATCCTCAAACGCTCGCCGCCTTGCGCGGCGACGACCGCATTGCGTTTACTTATCGCGACAACCCCAACGGGTCTGTCGCTGATATTGCCGGTGTCTTGTCTGAAAACCGGCGCGTGCTGGGCATGA